>CAIQBC010000074.1 GCA_903869955.1 uncultured Opitutia bacterium | reverse complement strand
GCGTGATGAGCGCCAGCGAGCGCGCGGAATTTTTCTCCAACCCGCGCAGCACCTCGGGGTTGATGACCCTCGTGCGACGCTGTTTCAGCGGCGCGGCGGCGAGCGCGGCTTCCCAGGGCGCGACGCCCTCGGCAAAACGGAAATCGGCGTAGAGAAAAAATCCGCCGGGTCGCAGCACGCGCGCGACCTCGGCGAGGAAACGCGGGAAGTCCGGATAGCAGTGCGACGCTTCCACGTTGATGACCGCGTCGAAGGCGGCGTCGGCGAACGGCAGGTTTTGGGCGTCGCCCTGTACGAACGTGAGACCGTCCAACCGGTGGCGGTTTTGGCAAAAGGCGATGCCGGCGGGGTTGAGATCGAGGCCCGTGTAGCTATTGGGACGCAACGTGCGCGTGAGCCAGGACGCGCCGCCGCCATGACCGCAGCTCACCTCGAGGACGTCTTTGCCGCGCAGTTCGGCCTGGGTGGCGACGTGGTGGTAGAGTTGGATGCACGCACGGTTGGGCTCGTCGGTGGGAGCGAGCGGGAGATCGGATGGGGGCGACTCCTCAAAGGCGTAGTTGAGAAACAACACCTCCTCGCCGCCGCGGAGGCGACGGGTGAGAAACGGATACCAAAGCTTCCAAATTGCCTTGCGGACGGGGCCGATGGAAAGGAGGTGGTCAACGAGGGGCATGGGATCGGGAGGGGGAGGGGAGGGGCGCGGGGCGGAAGAAAACGGGAGCCGGGTGGCGGGGGCAAGCGGAAGCGCCGATGGCAGAGCCGTGAATCAAAGGGGGGCGTTCACCCGCGCCACAGCGTTCCGCCGCTGACGAATGATGCGCCCGAGTTCCAGCAGCGCAAGCGGTACAAAAATCCACAGCACCTGCCGGGGAAAAATTTTTCGCGCCGCCGCCTGATGGTAGGCGGCGAGCGCGGCCGCGACATAGGCGAGCCGGTGCAGGTTTTTCCACCGCATTCCCCCGAGCCGGCGCACGAGGGAGTTGACGCTCGTGACGGTGAGCACGAAGAGGATCGTGAAGGTGATCAGACCGGTGAGCTGAAACGGGGTTCTCAGCGCCGTACGGAAAATCACGGCGAGCTGCGCGGGATCCGTGCCGCCCTCGTGCAGGATGTGCGCCACGAGATGCAGCAGCGCATAGGCGAAGCTCGCCACGCCGACCAGCCGGCGGTGGCGGTTGAGCGCGAGCACGAGCTTCGACTTCGGGAAGAGCACCCGCAGCGGCGTGAACGTCAGCACGACCGCCAGCAGCACACACGCAACGAAACCGAGGTGGTGCAGGATGAACTTGAGCGGATCGGCCCCGGCAGCCGCACTGCGAGTCACGAACAGCGGCCACACCGGCCAAAGGCCCGGCAGGATGAGCAGCGTCCAGACGACGGGCTTGGCGCGGAGAAATTTTTCGAGGAAGGACACGAGGATATTTTTAGTCGCGAATGGACGGGAGTGAACGCGAAAAACGCCCATAACTCACGAGCCAAAGAGAGCAGGGCGAAAGCCGGTGGGCCAGCTTTACGCTACTGGGCAAATTTTTTTGGGTCCCAGGGCCGATTCACGGTGCGGAGGCCCACAGCCACTTATCGGTTTGGCCTTCGGCTGGCCTGCCCACCGAGTTCACCGGGCTCAAATTGATTCAGCAACCCGAACCGGAGTTTTTACAGAAGGCCGCAAAGAGCGCGAAGAGCAGTCCCAGCCAACGGCACGGTCTGGCGGCCTGCACCGAGGAGCCGGCAATCTGCCGGCTTCGCCTTGGTCTGCCGGTTCAGTCCGTGCGAGGGGCCGTTTCATCGCCGAGCCAGTCCTTGAAGCTGCCGATGCGTTGCGGCGTGCCGAGCACCAGCAGTTCGTCGCCCGCCCGCAGTCTCTCGTCCGCGCCGGGGCTGAGGATGCGTTGCAGGCCGCGCTTGATGCCCACGACCTGCACCCGCTGCGCGGTCGCCGCGCCCAGCTCGCGCAACATCAGCCCCGCCGCCTGGCTGCCTTCCGGCACGGCCAGCAGCTCAGTCCGCACTTCACCAAACTCGGATACCGCCGCGAGGCCCGAGACCGACGTAAGAAATTTCCGGCCCGCCGCCACCTGCGGCGCCGTGCCCATCAACAGCACCTTGTCCTGCGGATAGAGCACGGTTTCCGGCCCGGGCAACTGGATCATGTAGCCCTGGCGCTCAATGCCCATGACCGAGCAGCCAAGCCGCGAGCGCAGCGCCAGCTCCCCGATTTTTTTGCCCTGGCAATCCGCCAGGTCGGGCAGCAGACACTCGGCCACGCTCAGGTTCCATTCGCCGTGCGACTGCGCCCAGGGCACGGTGGTTGCGCTCAGGCGACCCTCGCCCGCGCCGAGCAGGCTTTGCAACTCGACCTCCAGCTCGCTGTGCCAGCGTACGAGCTGGCGCTTGAGCAGCAGCAACGCCGCGGCCGCGAGGAACACGGTCGCCAGCAAGGCCCATTTGCCCGCGCCCTGCACGGGGAGAAACGACGCCAGCCACACATACAGCGCGGCCCCGGCCGCGACCTTGAGGCAGGTCTCGACCAGCGGTGCTAGCCGGGCCGCCTGCGGGTGGCCTTCCGTCGAAACCTGCGCGCAGAGCAGCGCCAGCACCGAGCAGTTGCGCCAGATCGCCACGAGCGGGGCGAGGACCACCAAGCCCAGCACCGTCCAAAAAATCACCGCCGGCCCATGCGGGAACAGCCAGTCGCGCCCGAGCCAGCGCTCGACCAACCCGAGCAGCGGTTCTGAAAATACCAGCAGCCCGGTGACGGCCATCATGCCGGTGCCGATCTGCAGCAGCCGCTTGCGGCTGAGCTGCCAGAGCAGGTTGCGTTGGCGACGCGCGCGCACGCGCTCCAGCCACGCCAGGTAATAGCCGGTCCAGGCTTCCAGCCAGCGCGGCTGCCGCGCCAAGACCGCGTCCGCGATGCGGCCCGAGTGGCGCACGAGCGGCGGCGCCGCCAGCGTGGTGAGCAACGACACCCCCACGGCCAGCGGATAGAAATTCGCGGGCACGGCCCGCTCGGTCACCCCCAGTTGGGCGATGATGAAGGAAAATTCACCGATGGTGGTCACGGTCAGCGCCGCCCGCAGCGCCTCGCGCGGCGTGGTGCCGATGAGCAGCAGTCCGGTCGTCGTCCCGAGGGTGCGTACCGCCAGGGTGAACCCCGTCACGCCCAGGATAACCACCCACATCGCGCCCAGCTCGCGCACATCAATCTGCATCCCGATCGCCACGAAAAACACCGCGCTGAACACGTCGCGCATCCCGGCAAACGTCCGCTCCACCTGGTGCCGGTGGGGCGTCTCGGCCACGATGGTGCCGAGCAGAAACGCCCCCAGCGCCAGCGAATAGCCCGCGTGCTGGGCCAGCACCGCCAGGCCGAACAACAGCGCCGCGATGCCCAGCGTCTGCAGCTCTTCATCCGCCGCCACGCTCATCCGCCGCAGCAGCCAGGGCACCAGCAGCAGCCCGAGCAGGCCCGCCAGCACTACGAACGCGCCGAAGAGCGCGAGCGTTTTCAGCAGCCCCGGCCCGGCTACTGTGTCCGCCGCCGCCACCGCGTCGAGCCGGACGAGCGAGTTCAGCACCGTCAGCATCACCACCGCGACCACATCCTCCAGCACCGCCACGCCCAGCGCAAGCTGGCCCGCCCGCTCGTGGTTCGCCCCGGTTTCGTGAAGAATTTTTGCGATGATGGCCGACGACGACACCATGATCATCCCCGCCAGAAATGCGCTCGGGAGCGGGCCGAGCCCCGCGCCCGCGCCCGCCAGCCGCGTGAGACAGTAGATGATGCCCGCGCTAACAAACACCGCCAGCAACAGGGCGCCGCCCAGCCGCCGCAGCCGCCGCAGGCTCAGCTTCAGCCCGATGGAAAACATGAGGAACACCAGCCCCGCCTGCGCCGCCGTGCCGACCCGCGCCTCGTCCGTCACGAGCGAGAAGGGCGGTGTGTGCGGGCCGACGATCATGCCCGCGACCAGGTAGCCGACGACCACCGAGAGCCCGGCCCGCTGGCAGCCCCAGCCCACGATGCCGGCGACCACCAGGATCACCGCAAGATCTTGGATAAATTCGATGCCGTGCATGGGGCGCGGGAAAAATCCGCGCCACCACCACGCCCCGCGCCGGGCTGCCCGTCAAGCCTGTGTGAGGCCGCCCTCGGCGGGCCAAGGAGGCAGGGAAAGTTGGGCTGGAAGGTCAGAGCCGCCCGTCGAAGTCGGTGCGGCCGGTTTCATCGGCCAGCGGGAAGCGGATGGAACGGCGGTCGCGCATCGAGCGGTAGATGGCCGTGAACAGCTCCACGGTCCGCCGTCCGTCCTCGCCGGTGATGAGCGGCGGGCGGTTTTGCCGGATGGCTTGGGCGAAGTCCTCAATCTGCCGGGCGAAAAAATAACTGATGGGCTCCACCGCCCGGAACTGCGCCTCGTCCTCACCCCGCCACCCGGCCAGATTTTTTTCCTCTCCAGGAACCAGCCAGAGATGGTTGTAGGGGGCCTCCAAAATATTGGAACGGCCGGCGACAAACATCGCGCCGCCGTCCGTTTGGACCCCGACCGACGCGCCGTTGCTGCCGTGGACGACGACCTGGCCATGCAGGGCGGGATTTTGCGAGTTGCTCAGCACCAGGTTGCCGAGTGCGCCGCTGCGGAAACGCACGATGACGACGGCGGTGTCCTCCACCTCGATGGTGGGATGGTTCACATTGGCCCAGTAGCCCGAAACCTCCTCGATGTCGCCCATCAGCCAGAGCAAGAGATCCAGCATGTGCGGAGCCTGGTTGACGAGCACGCCGCCGCCCTCGTGCCGCCACGAGCCGCGCCATGGGTCGCAACGGTAATATTCCGCATCGCGCCAGCCGAGCAGCACGGCGGTGCCGAGCACGGGCCGGCCGATTTTCCCGTCGTCAATGGCACGGCGGACCCGCTGGCAGGACGGATAAAACCGCCGCTGGGAGATGGTGCCGACGCGCCGCCCGCTGGCCTGCGCCTGCCGGAGGATGCGGTCGCAGTCGGCGAGCGAGGAGGCGAGGGGCTTTTCGATGAGCACATGCGCGCCGCCGCGCAGCGCGGCGACGGCCGGGTCGGCGTGTTGCGGGTGCGGTGTCGTCACGATGGCGAGGTCCACGGCGGCCTCGCGGGCCATTTTTTCCGCATCCACAAACGGGCGCGCACCAAACTCGTGACCAAACGCCTCCGCCGACTCCACCCGGCGCGCACACACGGCGACCAGTTCAAGGCCGGGCAGCGAGCGCACGGCGGCGGCGTGGTAACGGGCAACCTTGCCGCAGCCGACGAGGGCGACGCGGAGAAGCGGGGAGGAGGTCGGGGACATGGCGGGTGGCATGAGAAGGAAAGTTTGGGCGAGAAAGGATAAAATTCTTAACCACGGATTTCAGGGATTGGCACGGATCCAACCACCGGAGGCGGGGAGAGTCAGCCGCCACCAAGCTACGCATCAGCAAAAGGGTCGGATCCCGGGAGCGCAGAGCAACCAAACCGAGGCCATGAAAGAAGGGGGCGGGATCTTTCGCCCCCTCGTTTTTCTGACCGGTGCCAGCCGTGGTTAAAACCGCCGGTTGGTCTTGCGGCCTTGGATTCGGGCGCGGCGGCGAGCGTTTACGGCACGAGGACAACTTTCATCAGGCCGGGCTCGGTCTTGTGCAGGCGTTCAAACCATGACGCGCCCTCGGCGAGCGGCGCGATGGCGCTGATGAGGCTGCTCACGTTGACCTTGCCCGAGGCGAGCAGTTCCAGGCTTTCGGGATACTCGCCATTGGAGGAGCAGGAGCCGAGCAGCGTGATCTCGCGCGAGACGACCGCCTGCAACGGCAGCTCGGCGCGCGGGCTGAAATTTCCCACCAGCACGATGCGCCCGCCTTTGCGCGTCGCGTCCACCGCGAGCTGGATCGGCTGCGTCGCGCCCACGACCTCAAACGCGACCTCCACGCCGCCGCGCCCGGCAAGCTGCTGGATCTGCGGCGCGAGATTGTCGGCGCTGGCGACGAGCGTATGGGTGGCGCCGTTGCGCCGCGCCTCGGCGAGCCGGCCCGCGTCGCGGTCCACGGCGATGATCGGGCCGCAGCCGCGCGCGCGCAGCACCTGGATGACGAGCAGGCCGATCATGCCCGTGCCGATCACCAGCACAAATTCGCCGGGCTTCGGGGTGCCGCGGTTCACGGCGTGAACCGCGACGGAAAGCGCCTCGACCATCGCCGCCTGCTCGAACGGCACCGCGTCCGGCATCCGGTAGAGGATGCGCTGCGGCACCGCGACGAAGTCGGCAAACGCGCCATGCCGCCGGTAGTCACCGCACGACACCCCGAGCACACAGCGCCGGTCGCAGAGGTTGAACCGCCCGGCCCGGCAGAAGTCGCACTCGCCGCAATAGACCGTTGAGTCGAAAGTCACGCGGTCGCCTGCGTGCCAGGTGGTCACGGCCGCGCCGGTGCGCGCGATCACGCCCGACGCCTCGTGGCCCATGACGATGGGCGGGATGCGGCGGCCCGTGCTGCCGGTCATGCCATGGACGTCGCTGCCGCAGATGCCGCACGCCTTGACCCGCACGAGGACCTCGTCGGCGGCGATGGCCGGCTCGGGAAATTCGGTCAGCTCGAACTCATTGTAGGCGCGGAGGAGAAGGGCTTTCATGGGAGGGGAAAAATGGAAAACAACCGCCGGAGCCAAGTCAAGGCTGGGGCAAACCTAGGGGTTGGGAGGAGCGCAATTTCCTGCCTGAGGCGCGCGGGGTTGCCGTCGGCACGCTCAAAGGTCCGGTTGATGCCGGCTTGGGGCCATGATTTGCGAAACCATCTTACGGCTTGGGAAGGGTCTCTTGGGATGTCAGCAAACCGAACCGGAGTTGTTACAGCAGGCCGCAAAGATCGCGGAGGGCAGTCCCATCCAACGGCTCCGGCCTTTGGGTCTCTTCGCGCGCTTTGCGTTAAAGCTCAAGATCCGAATCTGGTCCTCTGTGCGCTTGTCTCCCCCTCACGTCAGCGCTCCATCTTGCAAAAAAAGCTGCCGCCCGGTCTTCGCCGCGTGGGCGGCGTTGTGGGTCACGAGGACGAGCGCGGTGTGGGTCTCGCGGCAGAGCGAAAGCAGCAGCCCGACGACGGTGTTGCCGGTGTGCTCGTCGAGGTTCCCCGTCGGCTCGTCGGCGAGGATAAGCCGGGGGGAGTTCATCAGCGCGCGCGCCACGGCCACGCGCTGCCGTTCGCCGCCGGAGAGCTGTGCAGGCAGGTGCGCCGCGCGCCCCGCAAGGCCGGCGAGCGCAAGCAGTTCCTGCGCCCGCGCGCGCTGTGCTGCGCCGGGCGGACCGAGGATCCGCGAGGCCATGAGCACGTTGGCGAGCGCGTCAATTTCCGGGATGAGGTAAAATGACTGGAACACCATGCCGAGAAATCGCGCCCGGTCACCGGCGTTCGGCACCCGTCCGGCCCAGAGCAACGTGCCCGCATCAGGGGTATCCAGGCCGGAGAGCAGGTTCAAAAGCGTGGACTTTCCCGAGCCCGATTCGCCACGGATGCTCACGCTCTCGCCCGCAGCAACCACCAGATCCACGCCGCGCAGCACCTCCAGCCGCTGGGTGCCGCTAAGATAATTTTTGCGCAGGCCGGTGGCCGCAAGGATAGGGTCGGGCATGTGTGAGCGCTTTTCTCAATGCGCTTTCCGCCATGCCGTCAAACCAACGCCGCAAATGGCCCGCGCCCATTTGGTCGCTGGTTGCACGAATCTATGGCAGAGCGCGCGCGGCTAGCTGGCCTCCTCCTGCGTTTTAACCAAACCGGCCGCCCATCTCAGCGCCAGAGGTTGTATTTCAAAATCGCGTAGATCGCGCGAAAACCGTCGCGCCAGCCGATTTTTTTGCCCTCGGCATAAGTGCGGCCGTAGTAGCTGATGCCCACCTCGTAGATTGAGCAGCCGGTGCGCGCGACCTTGGCCGTGATTTCCGGCTCGAAGCCGAAGCGGTTTTCCTCGATCGTGATTTTCTGGAGGATGTCGCGGCGGAAGACCTTGTAGCACGTCTCCATGTCGGTGACGTTGATGTTCGTCAGCATGTTCGAAAGCAGCGTGAGGAAACGGTTGCCGACCATGTGCCAGAAATAGACCACGCGGTGCGCATCGCTACCCATGAAGCGCGAGCCGAAGACCACGTCTGCGCGGCCGGTGAGGATGGGCGCGAGGAGCTTGGGATATTCGTTGGGGTCGTATTCCATGTCAGCGTCCTGAATGATGACGATGTCGCCCGTGGCAGCGGCGAAACCGGTGCGGAGCGCGGCCCCCTTGCCCTGGTTCACGTCATGGTAAATCACGCGGGCGAGCTTGCCGTCTATTTCAGCGCGGAGGAGGTCGCGCGTGCCGTCGGCCGAACAGTCGTCCACGATGATGATCTCCTTGCGCGCGACCGGCGCGGCGCGGACGGCGGCGAGAATGGCGTGGATGGTCTTCCGCTCGTTGTAGCACGGGATGACGATGGAGACGAGCGGCGGTTCGGCGGGGTCGGTGGACATACCGGCGAGAAGTCAGGCAAGTGCGGCGGCGGGCGCAAGCTTGGAGCGGTACGCTTCCAGCGAATGGACCTACCCGTCCTTCCTTAAATTCAAGCGCGAATGGAAACTAAGCGGTTTCATAGGCGCATTGCTCACTTCTCCCGCGACGGCGCAAGGCGGAGGGGCTTGGCCGGGACGGCGGCCTGCTGGCTCATGTGGGCGATGAGACGGGCGTTGAAATCCTTCGCGGGGTCGTGGCCCATCTGCTTGAGCGCGTGCGTGAACGCGGCGACCTCAACCATGCGCGCCATGTCGCGTCCGGGGCGGACGTAGAGCTCGATGTGCGGCAGCTTCATGCCAAGGATCCCGTAATAATTTTCCTCGAGGCCGGTGCGCTCCTCGACCACGTCGGGCGTCCACTCGCGGAGGGAGACGACGAGATCAACGCGTTTCTCGAGGCGGAGAGATTTCACGCCAAACAGCTCGGCAATGTTGATGATGCCGAGGCCGCGGCACTCCCTGTAGCCGCGATTGAGCAGGCGCGAGGTGGCCATGAGCTCGCGCTCATCCAGGAGCTTGATGAGGGTGAGGTCATCGGCGACGAGCGAATGGCCGCGCTCGACGAGGGCAAGGGCGCACTCGCTTTTGCCGACGCCCGAGTCGCCGCGCAGCATGACGCCGACCCCCTTGAGGTCGAGCGTGGTGGCGTGCTCGGTGGTCGTGGGGGCAAACTCGTTGTCCACGCAGAGGGTCGCAAGGTTGACCCAGTTCATCGTGATCATGGGCGTGCGGAGCAGCGGAAGGCCCCGCTTGGCGGCGATGGCAAGCAAGGGCGGCGTGGGGTGGTAGTTGCGCGTGAGCACAAGGCCGGGGACATGGCGGCGAACCATCTGCTCGACAATCCATCCCTGCCGCCGGAGGGTGAGGCTGCGAAAATAGGTCATCTCGGCTGCCCCGAAGACCTGCAGCCTTTTGTTCGCGAAATATTTGAAGAAACCGGTGAGCGCGAGCGCCGGTCGGTTGATGCTGCCCTCCTTGATAAGCCGGGGCAGTCCCGCCGCGCCGGTGACGAGCTCGAGCTGAAGCTTCTCGCGGTAGGTGTCGAGGAAGTGCGCGACAGTGATGCCGGGATGGGTGGGCATGAGAAATCTCCTATGGGTTGGGGATTGTCGCTTAGGGAGTCATTGGCCGGGTTTTTTTGCCGGGCATTTTTGAAATGAAAAATGAGCGTTAGGCGATAACCAATCAGCGATCCTCTCCCGCCGCCGGCTCACATGTTGAAATCCTTGCCGAGGTAGAACTCGCGGGCCTCGGGATCATTGATGAGAAACTCCGCAGAGCCTTCCTTGAACACGCGACCCTCGCGGATGAGGTAGGCGCGATCCACGACGCGGAGCGTCTCGCGGACGTTGTGGTCGGTAATGACAATGCCGAGGCCACGCGCCTTGAGCTGGAGCAGCATCCGCTGCACCTCCGCGACCGAGATGGGATCAATGGCCGCGAACGGCTCGTCGAGTAGCAGAAATTTCGGCTCGGTGACGAGCGCCCGCGCGATCTCCAGCCGGCGGCGTTCGCCACCCGAGAGCGTGTAGGCCGGCTGCGTGGCAACCTGGGTGAGGTTGAACTCCTCCAGCGAGCGCGCGACGAGCGCGGGGCGGTCGCGGCGGCGTACCCCCACCGCTTCGGCGATGGCGAGAATGTTTTGCGCGACGGTGAGCTTGCGGAAGGTAGACGGCTCCTGCGGCAGGTAGCCGAGGCCGAGCCGCGCACGCTCGTGCATCCGCCGGCGCGTGATGTCGCGCCCGTCGAGCAGCACGCGGCCGCGCGTGGCCGGCACAAGGCCGACCATCAGGTAAAACGTGGTCGTCTTGCCCGCGCCGTTGGGGCCGAGGAAGCCGACGATCTCGCCGGCGCGCACATAAAGATCCACGCCGTTGACGACCGCGCGCGTGCCGTAGGTCTTGACGAGGCCCTCGGCGCGAATTTCGGACGCGGGCGAGGCAGCCGTGGTGGGGCTCGCGGGATCGCTCATGGCTGCTTGGTGGCCGGCGTGGCGGCGGGGGGCAGAACTTTTGTCGGGTCCAGGCCGAGATTTTTCACGGAAGGCAGGGTAGTCCGTGGGTTCTCGACATCAACCTCGCGCTTGCCCTTGAACATGGTGATGCGGTCGCCCGCCGCCACCCACGGGTTGACCTCGTCATGATAGGTGACGACCGGCTCCTCGGTCAGCACGATCTTATCCTCACCGGGCAAAATCTCGGCGTGGCCGCAACTGGCCTCGCGGTCACCCTGCACGATGTGAACGTGGCCGGTGGCGACGAGCGACTTGAATTTGTCGAGCTTGGACAGCGTTTCGGATTTGTCGCCCAGCCGCACCAGCACGACCTCCAGGTGGTCACAAGTGATGCGGAGATTGGTGCCGGTCACGGTGACGGCCTGGTCGTAGGTGATCAAGGTCTCCGCCTCGCCGTTCACGATTTTGCCTCTCACGGAGGTGATCACCGTTGGCTGGGTCGCGTCCGCTGCCGGCGCGGCGGAGTCGGCCGCAAGGAGAAAGCCAGTGGCGGCGGCGAAAAGCCAAAGGAGGAGAGGAGGTTTCATTTGAGGATGTCGGGGAGTTTGGCGTAGATGACCACGCGGGTATTTTTTTCGATCAGGAAGGTCTGGGTCGCGTAGTCGCAGCTCCATTGCTCGCCGGAAATTTCCAGCCCGTGGTCCTCCCGCACGACGCGCACGGTCGAGTCGCCCCGCAAAATTTTCTGGTCGGTGAGCACGGTGGCGGCCGGACTGACGAGCACGCTGTCCACCTCATTTGCCGCATTGCCCTTGAACTTGGTGAAGTTCAGGCCGGTGACGTCGAACTGCGTCGGGGTGATGTAGCTGACCGTCTCGGCGCGAAGCCAGGTGTCGAAGGGGCCTTCCTTGGTGACAGTGCGCAGGGATAGATTTTTTCCCGGGGCGGTGGACGCGGCGGCAGCGCCGCGGGGGAGCAGGGCGAAGGGCGAAAGGAGCAGGGCAAGCAGCAGTAACGCACCGCGACGCGACGCGGCGCCCAGCCCGCCACGCAGAAAAACGGCGCAAGGAAAACGGAGCCCACCAAACAAACGGGACAGGTACACGGTCATGGAGGGTTTGTCCTCGCTCCTTTGCCCTTGTTCCCTTTTCCCGGCGCGGCGGCATAAGCTGCCCGCGCCGCGAGCAATTGCTCGCATACCTCGCGCACGGCACCGTGACCGGCAAGGCGGGCCGGGACAAAGCCGGCGGCCGCAAGCGCAGCGGGCATCGCGCCGGCAGGTGCGACACCGATGCCGGCCCACGCGATGGCGGGCGCATCAATGTCATCGTCGCCCATGTAGGCGCACTGTGCAGCAGTAAGACCGAGGGCGGCGGCGAGTTCCTGAAGGGCGGTGAGCTTGTCGGTCCGGCCCTCTATGAGATGCGGGATTTTTAGCTCGGCCGCCCGGGCACGTGTTGCGCCAGAGGGCCGGCCGCTGATCCATGCGACCACGATGTCCATCTTGTGCAGGCGCACGAGACCCATGCCGTCGAGGATGGAGAAATTCTTTGCCTCGGTGCCGGCGGAGGAAATTTGCACCGTGCCGTCGGTGAGGACACCGTCCACGTCGAGCGCGAGCAGGCGGACGCGCGCCCAAACGGCGCGGGGAACTTTGGATTTTGGATTTTGGATTTTGGATTGGGGCACGGGAGCGGCGGCGAGTAGCTTGGTCGGTTAATCCAAAATCGAAATTCCAAAATCCTAAATTCGGTTCACCCGATCCACACGGCGATTTGCTCAATGAGTTTTTCTTTCGTGGGGCGGTAGGCGTTTTCCAGCTCAGGGGCGAAGGGCACCGGAAGATCAAGCGCGCCAATGCGCAGCGGGGCGGCCTCGAGGGAGAAAAAATGTTCCTCCATCAGCCGCGCGACCAGCTCCGCGCCAAAGCCATGGGTGCGACGGCCTTCGTGCAGGACGATGAGGCGGTGGGTGCGTTCGAGCGAGGCCCGGATAGAGTCGAGCTGGAGCGGCGCGAGGGCACGCAGGTCGAAGAGATCGAAAGTTTTTTCGTATTCGGTGGCAAAGTAATCGCACGCCTCGGCCGCTAGGAGCGTCATCTCGCCGTAGGTCACGAAGGTGGCGTAGTCGCCGACGCGGACGTGGCGCGGCGTCCATACATCACGGTAGCGGGGATCCCATGCGACGGGGTGTTTGCCGCGGCGGTAGAGGCCCTTGTGCTCGAAGAGGAGCACGGGGTTGTCATCCTCGTAGGCGGCGAGGAGGGCGTTGAAGGCGTCCTGCGGCGTCGAAGGGTAAAGCGCCTTGAGGCCGGGCATCGCGAGAAAGACGGACTCCAGCTCCTGCGAGTGGAACGAGCCGAAGGTCAGCCCCCCGCCACACGGGAGCCGTAGCACGAGCGGGACTTTCGCGCCGGAGCGGAAATGCATGGTCGCGGCGTTGAGCGTGATCTGGGTGAACGCTTCGGTGGAGAAATCGGCGAACTGAAACTCCTCGATGGGCCGAAAACCGCCGAGCGCGAGACCGGTCGCCCAACCGGTGCAGGCGCTCTCGGCCAGCGGCGCGTTGAACACCCGCGCCCGGCCAAAGTCGGCGAGCAGGCCGTCGGTGACCTTGAACGCACCGCCGTAGGTCGCGATGTCCTGGCCGAGGACGAGCGATTCTTTTCGTTCGGCGAGGATTTTTCTGTGGGCGAGGTTGAGGGCTTGGGCGGCGGTTAGATTTTGGATTTTGGATTCTCGATTTTGGACTTCGGGACCGGAGTCGAGCGAAGGAATCCACGGTATCGGGGGGGCGGGCGGGGCGAAGACGTCGGCCTGCATCGCGTCCGTGTCGCCAGTGGGGCGCGGGGTGGTGAGGGAGACTTGCACGCAGGCTTCGAGGAAGGCGTTGAGCTCGGCCTCGGTTTTCTCAACCGCAGCCGCGTGGCCGTCGGCGACGAGGCGGGCACGGAATTTTGGCAACGGGTCGGCGGCGAAAAAGGCGTCACTTTCGCCAGGTTTTAGATAGTCGCAGGTGTCATAGGCCGCGTGGCCGCGCAGCCGGAGGGTGTGGGCCTCGATGAGCAGCGGGCGCGAGGTCGCGCGGACTTTGGCGAGGGCGGCGGCGAGGGTGCGGGCGGTGGCGGCGGGGTCGGCGGTCGCATCGAGCGCGAAACCCTCGATGCCGTAGCCGGCAGCGCGGCGCCAAAGCTCGGTGCCAGCAGCGAACTGTTCGTTCACGGGGGTCGAATAGGCATAGCGATTGTTCTCGATCACAAAGACGACGGGAAGCGAAAGGAGCGAGGCGAGGTTGAAGGTTTCGTGAACATCCCCCGTGCTGGAGGAACCATCCCCCAGAAACGCGAGCCCCACGGCGGGACGGCCGAGGCGGCGTTGGGCGTCGGTCGCGCCGGCCACGAGCGGGAGCATCGCGCCGAGGTGCGAGATCATCGGGAGCGAACGCGCGGCGGGGTCGCCGTGGTGAATATTGCCCTCGCGGGCGCGCGTGGGGCTGGCGGCGTTGGCAAAGTATTGGTTGAGATGGTCGCAGAGGTGGCCGCTCCAAATGAGGTGGCCGCCGAGGCCGCGGTGCGAGAAGGAGACAACGTCGAGCGCCTTGTCGGCGAGGAGGGCGAGCGGGACGACGAGGCCCTCGTTGCCCTGCCCGCCGCAGACGGTGCCCTTGATCAGGCCCTGCCGGAAGAGGTCGAGGATCCGGTTGTCGGCAGCGCGCGCGAGGTGCATCCACGCGTGGAGGCGCAGGAGGGCGGCGGGCGAATTTTTATTAAGCTCCGCCCCGGACAAGTCGCGCGCGGCCAGAATGGCGGGAGGTTTGGGAAATGCCATCGCGCGAGGACGGTGGGCGGCGGCACGGCGGCGGGCAAGCAAATCGCGGGCGGGGCCGCAGCAGGAGGTCTTCGAGGGCTGGCCAGCATGGCCGCAACGCCGCCCTTCCAGTTCAGGATGAGACGCAAATTGCGGCTGCCGATGGCGTCTGCGTGTTGACTGCGACGGAGATCGCGACGGCTTCCTGCTCGCTTATGAATGCTTTTCGTTCACGCTCACTCGCGCCTGCCTTCGTCACACCGAGTGCGGCCAAAGGGCACTGATCGTCAACTACCATGCAAGACCGCACCGATACACCTGCGACGGCTCTCTGGGCTGCAGCGTATGCAGGTGATTGCGCAACGGTTGAGCGATTGCTCGCCGAAGGAGTCGATGTAAACCTATGGGACCCACAAGGTCGAAGCGCGCTTACCTTTGCCGCCTGTGCGGGGCACATGCAGATTGTCCAAGTCTTAATTCAAGCTGGAGCGTGGATTGACCCTCATGAAGAAGGCGATGTGTACCTGACCCCATTGATGGGTGCCGCCCAGCTTGGCCATATTCAAATTGTCGAATTTCTCTTGGAGAAAGGCGCCGACCCGACCAGGCACGGTGGATATTGCCTCGCCACCGCTGAGTACTACGCAAGAGCCGATAACCCGAAAAAATTCGTTTTGGCGGCCATCTTAAGGAAAGCTGAAGACCAATGGCGGGTAGTTCACCGCCCATAATAAGTCTTCGCGCCATGCCCGTGGGTTCACGGTTGCGGCCGCATCCCCGTCTTCAGCTCGCGCCAGCGTGCCAGCCGCTCGGTGATCTTGGCCTCGTGGCCGGCGGTCTTGGGCGTGTAGAGCGCCAGCGGCTTCTCCAGATAGTTTTGGCCGGAGATATTTTCGGGCCAATCGTGCGAGTAGCGGTAGCCCTGGCCGTGGCCGACCTGCTTGCTCGCCGCGCCGCTTTTGTCGCGCAAGGCCAGCGGGACGGATTGCACGGGCGACTCCTTGAGCACTCGGTGCGCTTCGCCGAGGGCGAGCGTGGCTGAGTTGCTCTTGGGCGCGCAGGCGATGTAGAGCGTGGCGTGTGCCAGTGTCAGCTCCGCCTCGGGCAAGCCGATGAAGTCGCACGCGTGGTGCGCCGCCACCGCGAGCGGCAACGCCAGCGGGTCGGCGAGCCCCACATCCTCGCTCGCGAGGATGACAAGGCGGCGCGCAACGAAGCGCGGGTCCTCGCCGCCGGCGAGCATCTTTGCCAGCCAATACATCGCGGCGTCGGGATCGCTGCCGCGGCAGCTTTTGATGAACGCGGAGATGGTGTCGTAGTGCTCGTCCTCGTTGGCGTCGTAGCGGATGCGGCGCTCGCGGGCAAAAATTTCCAGCTCGTGCGCCGTGATGGGCGCGGCCTCGGGCAGGCTGAGCGCAATAACCTCAAGGGCGTTGAGCGCCCGGCGCAGGTCGCCGTCACAGAGCACGGCGAGGGCGGCGAGGATCTGGTCCTCGGCTGCGTGACGGCGCACGCCAAGGCCACGTTCGACGTCGTGGAGCGCGAGACGGAGCACAGTGGCGACGGCGGCGGGCGCCAGCGGCTCGAGGCGAAAGAGGTGGCTGCGCGAGAGTAGGGGTGGGTTGATGTAAAAGCCGGGATTGTGCGTGGTCGCGCCGATGAGCCGCACACTGCCCTCCTCCACGTCGGGGAGGAGGAGATCCTGCTGCGACTTGTTGAAACGGTGCAGCTCGTCAATGAAGAGGATGGTCGCGGCCTCGGGCCGGCGGCGGGCGGTGGCGAGCACATCGCGCAGCTCGGCCACGCCGGACATGACGGCATTGACGCGCACAAAACGGCTCTTCGTCTCGCGGGCGATGGCCTCGGCGAGGCTGGTCTTGCCAGTTCCGGGCGGGCCGTAAAAAATGAGCGAACCGAAACGATTTTGCGCGACCAGGCGTGGGAGCAGGCCACCCGGCGCGAGGATGTGTTCCTGTCCGACGACCTCGGCAAGCGAACGCGGCCGCATGCGCGCAGCGAGGGGCCTCCCGGCCGGCCCAGGGTCCCGAGCGAAGCCGGGCGGCTGCACGGCGGGAGAATCCTCTTCGCCGAAAAGGCCGGGTTGGTCGGAAGCAGGCATTTTGGACCGCTAATCTTCGCTAATCTGCGCGAATGAGAAGGCATTTTTTATCTCGGAGTCCGGCAGCAAAAGCTGGCCGCTTGGTGGTTAAATTCCGGCAGCCTTGCTTTAGATTGGCGTGGATTAGCGGGGATTAGCGGTTTCAAACTTCCCGCATGACCAGCCGCAGCCTTCGTCATCGCGCGCCATTGCTGTGGCTCGTGCTTCCGCTGATGGCCGGGCTGGCGGCGGGGCGCATGGGCTGGCTGCCCGTGCCACCGGCGCAACTCGCCGGGGTGGCGGCGGTGCTGGCGGTGGTCGCGGTCGTCGCGGCGGAACGCGCGCCGCGATGGTGGGCGCTGCCGTTGGGCGCGGCCATGGTTCTCCTCGGCGGCGCAAGCTACACGCAGAACCGTGCCCATCTGGCGGAGTGGGACCCGCTGCCGGCGCGCGAGGCCCGGCTCACGCTGCGCGTCATCCGGACGTTTGCACCAAAAGAGGAACGGCAGGCGAGCGGGCTGGCGGAAATCACCGGCACCGATTCGCATCTCGCGGACCTGCGTGGACAACGTGTCTATTTCTCGCTCTCACTGGCGAAGGGCGAGCCGGTGCCGCTGCGCGGGAGCGAGGTCGCGACGACCGGGGTGCTGCAAGTATTGCCGGGGCAGCCCGTGGCAGGCTCGTTCGACGACTATCTCGTGAGCGCAGGGATGAACTTCCAGCTCACGCGCGGACGGGTGACCGCAACGGTGAAGACGGCCTCGGCGTATGAACGGTTTTGCGCGCGGCTGCTGGTGCGGATGGACGCGCTCCTCGGCGCGGGCCTCGAGGCGCAGCCCGACCACGTGGCGGTCTATCGCGCAATGATGCTCGGGCAGAAAGGCGAACTGAGCGGGGAGGAGCGCGAGCTGTTCATGCACAGCGGCACGATGCATCTCTTCGCAATCAACGGGCTGCATATCGGCGTGGTGGCTCTGTCGCTGCATTTCCTGCTGGCCCTGCTGCGCTGCCCGCGCCCGTTGGCATGCGCGGTGGTGCTCGCGGTGCTGTGGCTCGACGTGGACACGACCGGTGCCAGCCCGTCGGCGGTGCGCGCATTTATGATGACGGCAATGCTGGAGGCGGCGTGGGTGCTGCGGCGGCCGGTCAACCCGCTGGCAGTACTTGCTGCGGCGGCGGCGCTCAACCTCGTGCTTGATCCCTTGGATTTTTTCAGTGCGAGCTTCGAGATGTCGTACGCCGTGGTGGCGGCGATCCTCCTGTTCGGGCTGCCGTTGGCGGAGCGGATGCAGGCCCGGTGGCCGGCGTTCAAGGACCTGCCGGAGGCGACGTGGGCGTGGCACCACCGCGCACGGGCATGGCTGCGGCGGCGGGCGTTCGACGCGCTGGGCATCGGCGGCGCGGCCACGCTCGTGAGCACGGTGTCGGGCGTGGAGTTTTTCGGCGTGCTGGCGACGGGCGCACTGGTGGCGAACCTCGTGCTCGTGCCGCTGGCATCGTTCGTGATCATGGCGGGGTTCGCCTCGCTGGTGCTCGGCCTCGCGGGCGTAGGCTGGGCCGGACGGCTGTGCAATGAAATCGCGGGCGTACTGCTGGGGGTGATTGATGTGCTCATCCGGCAGGGAACGCGCGTGCCGGGCGTCTTTTGGACGGCGCATTTCCGCGCGGAGTGGGTCGGACCGGCCGCCATGGCAGCTGTGATTGCGGCCTGCCTGGCGGGTTATGCGGGAGGCTGGCGGAAGGAGCGCGGCTGGTTCTGGCCGCCCGGCGCGGTGGTGGCGCTGACGCTGGTTTTTGGGGTGAAATTCGGGTGAGAAACGATCTGAGCTGTAGCAATTTAATTTCGTGAATTCCTGATTTCCAGACCAGCAAAAGCTGCTACGGTTGTCCCACTGATGAAAAGCGCCTACGAACTCGCCATGGAGCGTCTCGCCAAATCCGACCCCGATAAAGGCCGCGCGCTTACGCCCGCGCAGAAGGCCCGGCTCGCCGAGCTGGACGCGATCTACAAGGGCAAGGTGGCCGAGCGGGAAATTTTCCTGCGGCAAAAGCTCGGCGAGGCGCTGGCCGACGGCAAGGCGGACGAGGCCGAAAAAATTCGCGGCCAGATGGCAGGCGAGCGTACCCGGCTGGAAGAGGAACGCGAAGCGGAGAAGGACAAGGCCCGGCGCGAGCGGTGAGGCCAAGCCCACATCTTGGGACAGCCGCCCCTCGAAAAACGGCGGCGCTATGGGGCGGACGCAGGCGGGACCATCTGCGCTCCATTGGACTGCCTGCCCCACCACTCGACCGCCTTGGCCGAAGGCGGGCGATTGGGCGGAGCGATGATCCCCATCGGCGCGATGTTGTCGCCGCCGCTGCCACTTGAATTGCCGGCGGCAGCCGTGGTCGTGTCGGCCGCAGTCGGGAGCACGGTGGCGGCACCCCCGCCGGCGGCCGTGACGAGCGCGGAACCTCCCTCGGTGCCGGGGCCGTTGCGGCGAAAAACGAACCGGTTGAGCTGGTCGAAGGTAGACTGGCGGTCGAGGTCGGGCTGGAGTTGCACGCTGGCAGCATTGGCGGCGCGAATGCCCTGCTGGTATTTTTCGGCCACGCGGCCATTGTTACGGGAGGCGTTGCCGGTAGGTTGGAAACTGTCCCGCGCGACCTGGCCGGCCAGCGCGCTGTCCTTCCGAGGAAGCACGTCGGTGGACACCGGCGCATCTTTGCGCGCGATGATATTTTTCTCGCGGGTTTCAGCCACGTCAATGGCTGCACGGCGGGAGGCCAGGGGAGCCGTCGGTTCTTCAATGAGGCCCGCGAGGGTAGCGCGGTTGTCCTGCACCCGGTCGTCGCGCTTAAGGTCAATTTTCTCGACGGCCTTGGTGGTGTCGGGACCGGGTGCGAGCTTGTCCACGCGGGCGGCAGGGTCAATTTTCGTCACGTCTTCGGCGCGCGCGCGGCACAGGACGACGCACGCGGCGACAACAGCTAAGAACAGGGCCGGGGAAATCCGCATGACCTCCGAAGCCTTGCCGGGATTCGCGGAGGCTGCAAGCGATTTTTGCCGGGCAGCGGACGGTCAAATCTGTTTCCGGCAAAGACGGAAGCCCGATAAATTATCGTGCAATTCGATCAGGCCGCTGCGACGCTCCGACATGGCCTCCAAAAAACCCGCCAAGAAAACGGCGAAGAAACCTGCCAAGAAGGGCAAGAAGTAACCTTTGCGTTACAGCTTCAACTCGACGCCGGCCCGCAAGGCCGGCGTTTTTTTGCGCGCCCATCCTGCCGTGCTCACTCTGGTTCGGCGGTGCCTTCGGTAATGTGGTCGCGGGCCTCGGGAACCTGTTTCAAAAATTCCCGCAGCGCGGCGCTCAGGTGTTCGGCGTAGCGAAAGTGCGCGCCCATGCCCGTCCGCAGCTCGGCCTCGTAGATGAATTTGTCGGCGTGCGTGCTGTGCTCGAAGGGGGTCTGCGCGCCGAGCAGCAGCGAATAAACATAGGCCGGCGAGCCGCGCGCCATCAGCTCGCGCGTGAGTTCAAGCTGGTCGGCGAGAAGCTCGGCGTGCGCGGCAGGGGAAATTTCCGGCGGCAGATAAAAGCCCGCCTGAATGAGCGGCGTGAAACGGTGGCCGGTCCGATGGCGGTTGAGGTCACGCAGCTCGGCGAGCGCCATATTATTCCAAGCGAACGAAACTCTCATCCGGCGCGTGGCGGCACCTTGGTGGCCGTAGCGATTGGCGCGGTGGCGGAGCGCCTCGGCGATGGGCTGGTTCTCGGGGAGAAACGGCGGCGTGGCGCGGTCCACCCGAACCCACACCTCATCGGCCAGCGGCGCGGCGGAGAGGCGCGTGCGGCCGAGCGTGAGCGATGTGGCGAGTTCCTGCGCGGCCTGCGCCGCGTAGGATGGTTCGGCGAAGCTGTGGCGCATGAGGCGCGGAGACATTTTCAGCAGCTCGTCGCGGATGAGCCGGGCGGCGGCGCGGGCCTCGGGGTGGGGGAGAGAGTCGAGGTGCTTCACCGTCGCCGCCCACATGCGCGAGGTCTGCACGAGGCCGAGGTTGGTGCGCGTGGCGAACGGGATGAAATAGCGCGCGCGGTCGAGGGCGTAGTTTTTGCGGAGGCGCGTGACGACGGCAGGCTTCGCGCCCGGCGGGAGGCGGACTAGCGCGGGATTGGCGACGGCGAGCGCGTCGAGGCGCGCGTATTCGGCGTGGTAGGCGGCGAAGGCGCGGGCCATCACGTCGCGCCAGCGCGGGGCGAGGTCGGCGGGGAGGCCCAGCTCGTCGGCGGCCGGGAGATTGGCCGCGTCCATCGTGATGTAGCGCGTGCTCGACTCCTGGCCGTCGGCCATCGTGGCGATTTCAAATATTTTATAGGCCAGCCACATCGAGACATCATCGAGCGCGACTGCGAGGCCGCCAGTGAGGCCGCCGATGGAGGCATGGCCGTAGTCCACGAAGTTGAGGATGCGGTCAATGGACGAGTCGGGGTTGGCGAGATCCACCTTCTCGAGGATGGCGGCAATCCCCTGGTTGCTGCGCGAGTAACGGGCGAGCACGGACGCCAGCAGCTCGGGAGTAACCTGCGGAAGACCGGCGGCGGAAGGCGGAGGGACGAGGGCGAGGCCGGTGACTTTCATGCGGTGAGTCGGAGCATGACCACAAGGAAGCGCAAAAAAGCTAAGGATAGGAAGCGGGAAAGCACGTGGCGGCTGCGCTTTGCTTGGACGCCCTTTCAGACGCGCTTTTTTAAGACCACGAAATAATATGCGGTGAATGTGAGCGCGGCTACCACGACGATGATCCCCAAAGCCAGGAAAAGCCTGCGCCAATTCAAAATCTCCGCGAACCCGTGCCGCCCCTCCCGGACAAGCATCACGACATTGTCGCCCTCCGCATATTCCTGAAGGCGATTATATACCTAGCGTACCCTAAGGGCTATAAATCACATCGGCCATCGTCCACATAACTACACTGGCTGTTCCAGATTCAAATGATGGCGCTTCCTTTAATAGGGTTAAAACGTTCCGAACGTAAGTCATGCGAAGTCTTGCGTTTTCTGGTATGCTTATGAAGCGAATATTTTTATTTTTGCTTTGGGCCATTGTCAGTGCCTCCATGAATCCGTCGATGTAAGACATGGCCTTCATGTAGTCTTCCCTTTGGGCGGCTGTGACCGCCTTCCCCTCGTCCATCAAGATTGCGACTTCGCATCCGCGCTTAAGTTCCGCCGCTGACAATGCTTCAGCCAGCTTAGCGGCAGCATTGAGAAAACAAGCGGGGGAGAGAAGCAGTATGAAGATCAGTAAGGATTTCATGGGATGATTTTGGGGTTATGATTTTTTGGAGGAAGAGGAACGCGGATAATGCGCTTGAGGGTGTCTTTCAGAGGTTCGTCGCTGTGTTAATCAGGGAATCAACTGGCCAACGTCTGGCTTTCAATCTTGGGATCAAGATCAAGAACCAGAGTCTACCTTCGGATACCGCTGGAAACAAGAGGGTTATGGCGCAATCTCTACCGCGATCTTACCGAACTGGCCGCCACGCTCCATCAGCGCGAAAGCCTCGGCGGCGCGGGCCAGCGGGAAAACGTCGCTGACGACCGGGGCGAGCCGATGGCGGGCGACGAACGCCGTCATCGCCGTCCAGTCCGCCGGGCTGCCCATCGTCGTGCCGAGCAGCGAAAGCTGCCGCCAGAAAACTTTCCGCATCGGCAGCACCGGCGGATTGCCCCGGGTCGCACCAAAAAACACCACCCGGCCGCCCGGCGCCGCCAAGTCGAGCAGCGACTCAAAACCCTCGCCGCCCGCGCTGTCCACGATCACATCGAACAGGGCGGATTTTTTCACAGCCTCCTTGGCCCACCCGGACGTCGCATAGTTGAAGCCGCCCTTGGCCCCGAGCGCGACCGCACGGGCGATTTTGTCGTCACTGCCCGACGTGACCCACACCTCCGCGCCGTGCGCGACCGCAAATTGCAGCGCGAACAGCGCCACACCACCGCCGATGCCGCTGAGGAGCACGCGCTCGCCCGGCTGGAGCTGCGCCCGGCGGAAGAGCGCGCGATGCGCCGTCAGCCCCGCGAGCGGCAGCGCCGCCGCCCCGGGCCACGAAAGATGTGCGGGCTTCGTCGCGAGCTGGACCACCGGCACGGCAATCTGTTCTGCCAGCGTGCCGTCACGCGGCAGGCCGAGGATGGAAAAATCCGCGCCCTGCGCGCGTTCATCCGTACCCCAGCCGAAGCTCGCGTTGATGATGACCTCGCGCCCGACCCACGCCGCGTCCACCCCCGCACCGACCGCCGTCACGACCCCCGCGCCATCGGAGCCGGGGATGCAGGGAAACTTGAGGCCGGCATACTGGCCGAGCTTGATCCACACGTCGCGGTGGTTGAGGGCGGCGGCGCGCAGGCCGACGACCGCCTCGCCGGGCGCGGGGGACGGCGCGGGAACTTCGGCGAGGGCGAGCTGGTTGACGGCGGAGAGCTGGACGGCGCGCATGAGGGGGAAAAGGCGGGGAAGTTTATGGGAGGAGAGGCGGAAAGCTGACCCGCGAACAATTCCAAGTCGAGCCAGGATGGCCGGCGGGCGAGAACCACATCGCTTCAACCTTTCCGCCCTTCGGTATTTCCGCCTTTCTTCTCCCGTGCTCCTCGCGCTCAACAAACCCTACGGCGTGCTCTCGCAATTTACCCCCGAGCCCGGCTCACGCTGGCGGACGCTGGCGGAGTTCGCATTGCCGAAAGCGATTTACCCGCTCGGCCGGCTCGATGCCGACTCGGAAGGGCTGCTGCTGCTGAGCGACGAGGCCGGCCTCAACTCGCGCCTGCTCGAGCCGCGCCAAGCCCATGCGCGCGAATACTGGGTCCAGGTCGAGCGCATCCCCGATGCCAGCGCCCTCGCAAGGCTCGCGCGCGGCGTGCGCCTCGGCACGCACACGACGTTGCCGTGCGCCGTGCGCCGGCTGGAGCCCGCGCCCGCCGTTCCGCCACGCGAACCGCCGGTGCGTTTTCGCAAAAATGTGCCTGACTGCTGGCTCACCTTGGAGCTGACCGAAGGCAAAAACCGCCAGGTACGGCGCATGACCGCCGCCATGGGGCACCCCACCTTGCGGCTCGTCCGCGCGCGCATTGGCACGCTCACGCTGGCAGCACTCGCGCTCGCGCCGGGCCAGTGGCGCGAGCTCACGGAGGTGGAGCGCGCAGCGGTGTTTGGGCCCTGATGTGGGAAGGGAGTGCCATTACCCCCGTCGGACCGTGGCACAGTTTGGCAGGGACGTCTTTCAGAGCCGTCCGCGGTAGCCTCGGAGAGGCCCCCCTACCTCCCGACGCACGCATCATCCTGACCCACTACCTCCCATCCACCTCAGAGACAGATGGCCAACGGGCAACTCAGACATGCTGGATCACCTCGGCGGCCGGGAAGCGCACCTTGGGCTCGGCAGCGTATTTGTCATCGGCGGCACGGTAGCCGGCGGCGCAGGCGCAGAGCGTGGTGAACGGCGTTCCGGTCAGCCCCAGGATTTCGTCATATTGCGCGGGCACGATGCCCTCCATCGGACAGGTGTCCACGCCGAGCAACGCCGCCGCCGCCATGAACTGCCCGAGTGCGATGTAGACCTGACGCGCCTGCCACGCATTGAGCGTCCCGCCCGCCTTTGCGCCGGCGAGACTTTGCACCATGATGTTATGGTAGGGCGCGAGCGATTCGGCGGTCACGCCGCGCACGGCGGCGATGCGTGCGACAAAATGCGCCACATCGGCCGCACCGAGATTCTGATGAAAGGCAAACACGACGAGATGCGACGCCTCCGCCGGCTGCGTCTGCCCCCACGAGGCAGCGACGAGCTTTTTCCGGATGGCGGGGTTGCCCACCACGACGAACTTCCACGGCTGGAGGCCAAACGACGACGGCGCGAGCACGAGCGTCTGCTCGAGCGTGGTCCACGTGCCGGCGGGAATTTTTCGCACGGGGTCGAATTTCTTGGTGGCGTAACGCCAGTTGAGGGCGGAGAGAAGCTGGGTGTCGGCGATGGGTGTCATGCAGGTTGGAGAGGAAAGGCGCAGACGCTGCATGGCCTGGCCTGAAACGCAAACACGCCTCGTGCCGGACCCGATGCCCCCGGACGCAGCCCGTCACCGCCAAAGCCTCGGCGCCGCCGGCCTCTTTCCGAGGCGGAAAGAAAATGGTGGTAGGACCTGGATTCGAACCAGGGAAGGCGTAAGCCAGCAGATTTACAGTCTGCCCTCGTTGGCCACTTGAGTATCCTACCGATTTGCGGGAGGCGGACGTTCGTGGGCAGGCGGGCGGAGTTCAAGGATTTTTCTTGGGCGGTCGCGCCCGTGGCGCAGCTTGCCTCCCGGCCCGCGTCCGCCAGCATGGGCGCATGCACCTGCCCGACCTGATCATCAACTCGCTGGGCGCCGGCCTGCGGTCCCATCTGCTCACCGTGGGCGGGTTTTTGCTCGCGGTGCTGGTGCTGGCGCGCCTGCTCGGCCAAAAACGCGCCCCGGCCAACACCTTCGCGTGGCTGCTGCTCGTCGTGCTCGTGCCTTATGTCGGCGCCCCGCTGTTTCTCTTCTTTGGCGGGCGCAAGCTCCGCCGGCTCGTCGGGCGCAAGTCGCGCGTCTTTCCGGTGCTCCCCACCCCGGCCGGCCCGGCCGCGTGCGCCGGTTCGCCCGTCGCCCAGGCCGTGGAATCTGCCGGCGCTCCGCCGCCCATCGGCGGCAACACCGTGCGCCTGCTCGCGACCGGCGAGGACACCTACGCCGCGCTGGAGAAACATATCCGCGCCGCGCGGCATACGATCCATCTGATGACGTTCATTCTCGGCCGCGACGACACCGGCCGCCGGCTCGTCGGCCTGCTCGCCGCGCGTGCGAGCGAGGGCGTGAAAGTCCGCCTGCTGCTCGACTCCGTCGGCTGCATGTTTCTCAGCCGTGATTTTCTCCGCCGCTTCCAACGCGCCGGCGGCGAGCTCGCGTGGTTCATGCCCGTGCTCCACCTCTCACCGCGCGGCTCGGCCAACCTGCGAAATCACCGCAAGATCGCCGTGTTCGATTTCTCCACCGCCATCGTCGGCGGCCACAACCTCGCCCGCGAATACCTCGGCCCGCTCCCGTGGCGCAAGCGCTGGCGCGACTTCAGCGCCGTCATCACCGGCCCCGCCGCCGTGCAGCTCCACGAGGTGTTCGTCGCCGACTGGGTCTTCACCACCGGCCAGCACGCGGAAACCTTGCGTGCCGGTTTCGATGCCGCCACCGCCTGCGCCGCGCACGGCCATGCCGAGCTGCAGATCGTCGCCAGCGGCCCCGACGTACCGGGCGACCCGCTCTACGAGGGCCTCCTCACCATGGTGCAGGAGGCCCAGCACAGCCTGGTCATCGTCACACCCTACTTCATCCCCGACGAGGTGCTGATGCGCTCGCTCATGGTAAAGGCCCGCGCCGGTCGGACTGTGACGCTGCTCGTGCCGGCCAAGCCCAACCACGTCATCGCCGACCTCGCCCGCCGCCACGCGCTGCGCGAGCTCCACGCCGCCGGCGTCGAGGTGCGCCTCGTCGGCCGTCCCATGATGCACAGCAAGGGTGTCATCGCCGACGACCGCGTCGCGCTCTTCGGCTCCGCCAACATTGACCCGCGCAGCCTGTTCTTGAATTTCGAGATCGGCGTGTTCGTCCATTCGGCCCCCGAGGTGCTCGCGATGAAGGCGTGGGCCGACGATCTTCACCGTCACTCGCACCCCTACCACCCGGGGCGTCCACGCGGCTTCGCCCCGCTCCGCAACCTCGCCGAGGAGGTCAGCCGCCTGCTCGCCCCGCTGCTGTGAGGTGAGGGAGAAACGGACGTTTCGGTAATGGCTCAGTTTGGTCGGGACGGCTCTCCGAGCCGTCCGCGGTCGCCTCGGAGAGGCGCCCCTGCCTC
>CAIQBC010000073.1 GCA_903869955.1 uncultured Opitutia bacterium | reverse complement strand
GTGAACCGCGAGAAAGAGCGCGTTTCCCTCGGCCTCAAGCAGACCACCCGCAACCCCTGGGACGAAATCGACCGCAAGTACCCGGTCGGCGCCAAGGTCCGCGGCAAAGTCGTCAATCTCGTGCCCTACGGCGCGTTCGTCGAACTCGAGCCCGGCGTCGAGGGGCTCGTCCATATCACCGAGATGTCCTGGACCAAGCGCATCACCAAGCCTTCCGAGCTGCTCAAGGTCGGCCAGGAAGTGGACGCGGTGGTCCTCGGCATCCAGAAGGACGACCAGAAAATCTCCCTCGGCCTGCGCCAGCTCGAGCCCAACCCGTGGGACATGGTCCGCCACAACTACCCGACCGGCGCCCGCGTGCGCGGCAAGGTGCGCAACATGACCACCTACGGCGCGTTTATCGAACTGGAGGAAGGCATAGACGGCATGGTGCATGTCTCCGACATGAGCTGGACCCGCAAGGTCAACCACCCCTCCGAAGTCCTCAAGAAGGGCGACGAAGTGGACGCGCTCGTGCTCGACGTGGATCCCAGCCAGCAGCGCATCAGCCTCGGCATGAAACAGCTCGCCACCGACCCGTGGGCCGACATTGACGCCCACTTCAAGATCGGCGACGTCGTGCAGGGCACCGTCACGAAGATCACGTCGTTTGGCGCGTTCCTCGACCTCAAGGACGGGATTGATGGGCTCGTCCACATCTCGCAGATCAGCGAGGAGCGCATCGAGAAGATCAAGGACGTGCTCAAGCCCGGCCAGGCCGTCAGCGCGCGCGTCATCAAGATTGACCGCGAGGAGCGCCGCCTCGGCCTCTCGATCAAGGCCGCCAACTACAGCGCCGACCAGCTCGCCGCCGAGACCTCGGCGTATGAGCAGATGAACCGCAGCGCCGGCAACGACATGATGAACCTCGGCGACATCCTCGACGAGGCCGCGAAGAAGGAGTGACCGCGTCCGACGCAGCCCCGCACAAACCACGCTACTCTCCGCGCCCGGCCGAAACGCCGGGCGCGTTTTTTTGGTGGCAGGCGTACGCGTGCCAGGGAGACCGGCGCAAATGGAAGGCGACGAGACCGGGCGCTAACCGGTTTGGCCGGATTATGGCTGACTCGCGTTGAAAACCGGAGGGGAGCCGCGCAAGGGGACCAATGTTTTCTGTTGTCGGCTGTCATCGGGTGCGACAGACGTGGCGGGCCATGGCTTCAACACAAGCTTCCCTTGTCGCACTCCTGCACGGCCCCGACCGGCCCGGCCTCGTCGCGCGCGTGGCCGGGTGGATTTTCGAGCGCCGCGGCAACATCCTCCATGCTGACCAGCACAGCGACACCGACGCGGGGATTTTTTTCCAGCGGGTCGAATGGGCGCCCGCCCAAGGTGACGCCGCCGCCGAGGCGGCGGCCTTCCGCCCGTTTGCGGAGTCGCTGGGCATGCAGGCCCGCGTCGCGATCTCCGCCCAGCGGCCGCGCGTGGCGGTGTTTGTATCGAAATTCGACCACTGCTTCCACGACCTCGTGCTGCGGGGGAAGGCAGGCGAGCTGGCCGGCGACATTGCGGCCATCGTCTCCAACCATCCCGACCTGGAGGCCGCCGCGCGCGGCTACGGGTTGCCGTTTCACCTCATCCCCGTGACCGCCGCCACGAAACCGGCCGACGAGGCGCGGCAGCTCGCGCTCCTGCGCCAGCTCGACATCGGGCTGGTGGTGCTCGCCCGCTACATGCAGGTGCTTTCGGCGGATTTTTTGGAAAAAATCGGCCGGCCTGTGATCAACATCCACCACTCGTTCCTGCCCGCGTTCGCCGGCGGCAAGCCCTATCACCAGGCCGCCACGCGCGGGGTGAAACTCATCGGCGCGACGGCGCACTACGCCACGGCGGTGCTCGACGACGGCCCGATCATCCAGCAGGATGTGGCGCGCGTGACACACCGGCACGGCGTGGAGGATCTCATCCGCAAAGGCCGCGACCTGGAGAAAACCGTGCTCGCGCAGGCCGTGCGCTGGCACCTCGAAAACCGGGTGCTGGTCTATGGCAACAAGACCGTGGTCTTCGACTGAGCCAGAAACGGCCGGGCGGCGGATCGCACGGGCGGGTGCCTGGAGAAAATTTTCCTGCCCCGGGTCCGGCGGCAGGATCCGTGGTCAAGTGCCGGTTTTGCCGGCGCGGCCGTTCCCAATTTCCGGCATGGACAGAGCCGCCCGCTTTTGCTCTCGTGGTCGTTTTCCAAGTCCAACACCCTCCGCCTCCGACCATGCCCGCCCTCCCCAACAAACCGAAAGCCGCCGGCGACGACCGCAACCTCGTCACCGTGGATGAGAACTACCTTGCCCCCGGCTTGGAGGACCAGTTGCGCCTGTTCTGGGAGAAAAACTCCCGGCTCGTGATCGCCGCCGTCGCGGCGGTCGTGCTCGTGCTGCTGGTCAACGAAGGCCGCAAATACCTCGCCGCCCAGCACGACGAGGAGGTCGCCGCTGCCTATGGCACCGCGACCACCCCCGCCGCGCTGACCAATTTCCTCGCCGCCCATCCCGACGAGCCGCAGGCCGGCCTGGCCCAGCTCCGGCTGGCCGACGACGCCTACAACGCGGGCAACTATGCCGCCGCGCATACCGCGTATGAGCAGGCCGTGGTCCGTCTCGCGGCGCAGCCCGTCGGCGCGCCATTTGCCGCCCGCGCCAGGCTCGGCTCGGCCGTGGCCAGCCTGCTCGCCGGCCAGACGGCCGAGGCCGCCGACGCGCTGAAAAAAATCGCCGCAGATGCCAGCCTGCCCCGGGCAGTCCGCGCCGAGGCCGCCTACGATCTCGCCGTGCAGGCCGCCGACGCCGGCCGGACGGACGAGGTCACGATCCTCACGCGGCAAATCATGACGATGGACCCGAATCCGAACGGACCCTGGGTGGAGCGCCTGCGGTCGTTGCAGTCCCGCCCGGCCGCGAGTGCGGCCCCGGTCGTGTCCGCCCCGGCAGCCACGCCGCCGAAGACCGACGCGGCCCCCACGCTGGTGTTTCCCGTGCCGCCCGCCGCGCCGGCCAAGTGAGCTGGTCCGCGTTGCGGCGCGGGAAGATGGTCGGGGCGGCGAGATTCGAACTCGCGACCTCCTGGTCCCAAACCAGGCGCTCTACCAGGCTAAGCTACACCCCGCCGACCGCCCGCAGCCTCACGGCTGCCGACCGGCTGTCAATCCCTCCTTGCCGTCGCCCCGGCACGCCCGGGCGATTGTGAAGAACTCGTGTCAATCTCTGCTTGCATCGCGCCTTTTTCCTCTCAGCATCGCCGGCCTAACCTTAAACTTACATGGATAATCTTTCTCGTGAAAACAACAACGGCAGCATGCTGCCCATGGCGGGTGTGATTGTGGGCGTGCTCGCCCTCATCCTCTCTGCCGTCGCGCTGGCCAAAATCAGCACGGCCAAAACGGATCTGAACACCGAAATTGCCACGGCCAACGACAACGCCACCGCCGCCTCGCGCGCCGCCACCGAGGCGGGCACCGCCGTGAAGTCGCTGCAGCGCGACCAGGCCACCAACAACGGAAATTTCAAGGCCATCCAAGACTACATCACCACGCTGGCGGGAGACATCAAGACCCTGCAGGAAGCGGCCAAAAAGCCGGTCGTCAACAACAGCAAGCCGAGCGAGAACGTTGTGGCCGGCAAGGACGAATACATCGTCAAAGCGGGCGATACCAGCGGCAAGAAGATCGCGGATGCCAACGGGGTGAAGCTGGCCGACCTCATGGCGGTCAACCCCTCGGTTGACTGGACCAAGCTCAAGATCGGCCAGAAGCTCAAGCTCCCCGCGAAGAAATAACTTTTCGCCCGCCAGTTCGATTTTGATTCTCCGCCTCCCCGCCGCCATGGTCGGGAGGCGTTTTATTTTCGCCCACATGTGCACCCCGCACCACGGCCCGCCTGCGCGCTGGGAAAAACTTGGCGAGCGTTCGCTCGCGAGCACGCGCGTCCTTGAGCTGCGGGCGGCGCGCTACCGCCATCCGGCCCGCGGCACGGAGAAAGAGTTTGTGGTGATGGACGCGCCAAGCTGGTGCAACGTCCTGGCCGTCACGCCAGCGGGCGAGCTCGTGCTCGTGCGGCAGTTTCGCTTCGGCCTCGGCGATTTTTCGCTGGAGATTCCCGGCGGCGTGATGGATCCCGGCGAAGATCCCGTGGCCGCCGCCGTGCGAGAGCTGCGCGAGGAGACGGGCTTCACCGGCGCGCACGCGCGCCTGCTCGGCACGGTTCATCCCAATCCTGCAATCCAGTCAAACCGCTGCCATCTCGTGCTTGTCGAGGACGCGGCGAGCACGGCGGCCCAGGAGTGGGACGCAGACGAGGAGATCGAGGTGACGACCGTGCCGGTGGACGAGGTGCTGGCGGCGGCGCGCAGCGGGCGCATCACGCACGCGTTGGTGCTCAACGCGCTGTTTCTCTTCGAGCCGGTGTGGGCGGAGCGGCGCCGTTTGCGGCGTCCGCCCGGCGGTTGAGCCGCCGCAGCCCGAGGAGACCGAGGCCCGCGCCCAGCAGGAGCGCGCCGTAGGCCGCAGGCTCGGGCACCGGGCGGATGAAGCGGCCGCCGAACGAGGAGAAATCAGCGGTGCCGTCCACTTGGCTCGTGTCGGTGGGATACACCGTGCTGTTCGTCCAGTCCACCAAGTCCGACGCGGTGGCCGGGTTCACGTCGGGCCCCATGATGGAGTAGCCGTAGATCGTCTGGCCGTTGGCGATCCCGAGGTCGGTGAGGTTGATGGCGGCCCCGCCGATACCTTGGGGGGATTGGGTGAAAACAAACGAGCCGGTGCCCGACAGGCTGTTGCCATTGCTGAAGGTATCGGCGTTCCAGGTGCTCGTGGTGGAAGTGCCGGCCGGGTAACTCAGCGGCAGCAGACCACCATAGGCGCCTTGGCCGATGACGACCCCGGTGGTGGCGTAGCTGGTGGGCTTGTTATGAACGGAGTCCCAGCCGGTGAACACGGCAATGCGGAAGGAGTCCTGCGAGGTGGCGGGATCAATGTTGAAGACCGAAAGCACATCGCCCGAGAGAACCTTGTAGCCCGCCGACCACACGAAGTCGATGCGCTCGACATTGGTCTGCTGACCCGACAGCGTGCCGGTGTTGTTGGTAAAGGTGTCGAAAGTCGAGTTGTAGAGGTTGCCCGAGAGCAGCATGGCTCGCTCGGTCGGATAGTAGGTGCCGGCCACGCTGTCGTCGGCCCCGTTGCGGACGGACATCCAGCCGATCCCATTTGGCTCCGCAGTGGTGTTCCGACGCACATAGGCCTGGTCGGCCTGAACGGCTGAAGACAACGCGTAATAAGTGCTGCCGTTCGCCGTCGTGAAGGTGTTCACCGTCGTATACTGGTTCTCATAGGTGATGCCGTTGACGGTTTGGTTCGCACTGTCTGAGACGGTGGTTGTAGTCCAAGAGGTGATCGCCATCTGGCCGTGCACCTCAGGGCTGAGAGCCATGGCCAGCAATGCCAGCGCAAAAACCTGCCGCAAGGCAGTTTTCAGCAGAGCAAGTGGGTGGGCGAGGTTCATGGGAGGCAGCGCGGTTTCTCCCCTCACTATCGGCTTTTTTCGAGGCGGGTCAACAGAAATTAGGGTGTTTACCCTATGTTTCATAAGTAGCTTATGAATAAATTGTTGATTGCACCCGTTTCCCCGCCGTCGGGGGATCGATATAAGAGGACGCCTTTCGGTGCCGTTTGACATCGCCTGCGGCTGCGTTTCGCTCCGTGCTTACATCGCATGTCCGCGCCGATTTTTGCCAACGCCCCCGAAGCCCTCGGCCCTGCCGTGGCCGATTTTTTACCGGGATCGCTGGAGTCGGAAGTCCGTGCCATCTATGCGCGTAGTCCGCTTTACGCCCAACGCTTTCCGCTCCACGCCGATCCTCTGCGTTGGTCGTGTTACCGTGAGATTCCCGCGCTGACCAAGCCCGAGATCATCGCGCGCGGCCATCAGGCATTCTTTGCGGACTACGCCGAGATTGAGCGCGGGTTTGCCGCGAAGCGGTTTGAATACGAGCACACCTCCGGCACCACGGGCGGGCCGATGACCGTCATCATGGAGGACGGATGGTGGAACGCCCAGACCCGCCGTGCCTACCGCGCCCACCCCGTGCTTGCCCCCTACGCCGACCGCGCCCACCGCAAGTGCGTGCTCGCGCCGGTCGGGTGCTCAAGCAACCTTTGTCCCTACGAGGATCATCCCTTTCCGCACCGCTGGTTCGACGGCACGGTCTATCTCAATCTCTCCAGCGACCCTTTTGCATTTCCCGAGGCCGAGTGGGATCGCATCGTGGTCGAGTTGCAGGCCGTGCAGCCGGAGGTGCTGGAGGGCGAGCCGGTCTATCTCTCGCTGCTCGCGCGCGCCCTCCGCCAGCGCCACGTCGCCGTGCCCAGCGTCCGCGCCGTGATCCTGACCTATGGCAAGGCCAGCGCGCAGCACGGGCGGCGCATCGCGGAGGCGTTCCCGGGTGCGATGCAGGTGGATCTCTACGGCTCGACCGAGGCGGGTTACATTTTCGTCGGCGACGCGTTTGCGGACGACTCGCGGGTGATTGATGGCAACGCCTTTGTCGAGCTCGTGCCCTGGCACCCTGCGACCGGCCTTGGGGCTGCGGCGCGACCGGACAACGTTTTCCAAATCCACCTCACCACACGCGACCGCGCAGCGATGCCTTTGCTGCGCTACCGCACAGGCGACATCGTGCAAAAATTTCCGAATGGCTTCCGGCTGCTCGGCCGCGAGAGCGGCCTGTTTTTTCGCCCCGACGGCACGCTCGTCTCGCCGACGGAGGTGGACGCTGCGCTGCCGGAAAATTTCGCCTGCTGGCACTGGTCGCTCGTGCAGACCGGTGAGACCCGGTGGGATTTCCACTATGTCGCCGACGAGACGGCGGCGCAGGCCGGGATCGAGGCCACACTGGCCCGGCTGCTCGGCGGGTCCGCACGCGTGGCGGCCTTCCGCCGCAAGACCGTCGCGCCGGCTGCGAGCGGGAAATTTGCCCTGCTCAAGCCGCTGGCGAAGTGACCGCCACGGAGCGGCGGCGGCGCCAGTTTCGCCAGCCCGTCAGCCCCAAGCCACCGCCCATCAGCCAGGCGCCGTAGGTGGCGGGCTCGGGGGCGGGGTTTTTGGTAAAACCGATGCCGTTGACGGCGACCAAATCAATGCCGCCCACGTTGCTGCCGCTCGCGTCGGTGGAGGCCGTCGGATAAAAGGTGGGGTTGGTGTAGTTCGTCCCGCCGAGGTTGGAGAGGGTGGTGGTCACGTCGGCACCCATGACGGAGTAGCCATAGATGGTCAGGCCGGCGTTGATCTCGGCGCCGGTGATGCCAAAATCCGCCAGCGTGAACACGACGCCGCCGATGCCTTGGGAGGAGGTCTCGGTGTTGGCATCCCACGTGGCGAGGTTGTTGCCCTCGTTGTTGTCGTCGCGGAACAGGGTGTAGCTGAAAGTGCTGACCGGATTGACCGTGCCATAGCTGGCGGAGGTGGTCGCGAGCGCCGTGAGCGCTGGGATGTTGGCGCTGGTATAAATGGGGTTGCCGCTGCCGTCGTAGCCGGTGATGAGGGCGATATGGAAGGGGTCGTGGGCATTGACGACCCCGCGGTCAAACACGGCCAGCGCGAGGGCGGCGTTGGCCGTGATGCCGGCGCTGATGGTATTGCCCCCGAGGGTGCTCAGGGAGCCGAAAAGAAAGTCAATCCGTTCGATGTTGCTCTGGTTCGGGGTCGTGGTCTGGCCGTTGTTGTTGACAAAAAGATTGTCGGAGCCGCGGTAAAGGTTGTTGCCGAGCAGCACATCGTTGGCGCTGGTGTCGTAGCCGGACTTCAGGCTGAAGGTCGAGGTGTTTGCATACCAGGTGGAGAAGCCATTTTCATTCGCAAGGGCGCCGCCGCCGGTGATGCCGGTGGTGTTGCGACGCACAATGGAGGCCGTGGCGTTGGCGCTGCTGGTCGCCGAATAGAGGTATTGGGCGCTTTGGGTGCCGGTGCCGGCGGTGAAAGTGGAAACCTGCAGGTCGTTGCTGGTAGCCGCAAACGTGGCGCTGGCAGCGGCGGTGCCGGACGAAAGGCTGCCGGTCAAAATGTTGGCGTCAGTGGTGTGGGACTCGGTGGCGGTCGTGGTGGTGACGGCCGTGATCGCGGTCTGCGCCCGTCCCGGAGAAAAGCAGAGCAGTCCGGCGGCTAGCCCGAGGGCTAGACGTAAATCTGCTTTGACTTTTGAAGCTCGCTTCATCTAGGGTGATAACCCTAGGATAAGTTTGGCTTCAGTCAATAATATTTTCATCCTCCCCATGGGCCTATCCCAATTTCCTTGGTCGCGCTTTCCCAGCATGGCCCGCGCGCCGGAGCCGAGCCAGCGCCGCCGCCGGTGGTTGTTCGGCGGGGCTGCGGTGCTGGGGCTGTTGGTCGCGGCTTATGCCGGGGTGGTGCGGTGGGAGGCTTGGAGCAAGCACCACAACGAACAACAGGCCGAGGCGGCGTTTCTGGAACACGATTTCCAGCGCACGCGGCTGTTGCTTGAGCAGGCCGTGCAGGTCAACCCCCGCGACCTCGACGCGCGCCGCCAGCTCGCCGAATTTTACGAGCGCGCCGACCCGACCCTCGCGCTGGCGCGCTGGCGCGAGGCCGTGGTGCTCGAGCCGGAGCGCGACGAGGCCCGCTTTGGGCTGGCGGGCTGCGCCCTGCGGCTGGGCGAGCAGGCGGCCGCGCGCGAGGCGCTCGCCGGCGTGTCCGCGCCGGGACGCGAGCTGATCGAGTACCAACGGCTGGCCGCCGGCCTCGCCCTGCTGACCGACGACCGCGCGGGCCTGGAGCATGCGCTGGCGCGCGTCGCGCAGCTCGATCCGGGCGACGTTCGCGCGCGTTTCAACCTGGCCGCCTTGCAGTTCACCTCGGCCGCCGCCCCCGTCGCCGCCGCCGGCCGGGCCGTGCTCGTCGAGCTGGCGCGCAGCGGCCCGCTGACGATTCGCGCCACGGTGGAGCTGATGCGGGCCGGCCGCCGTGCCCCGTCGGCGGAGCCCGAGTGGGACCGCCTCGCGCACGAGGTCGCGCCAGAGCTGGCCGACAGCCACGTCGGCCGTCTGGCGCTTGCGCGCCATGCCCAGGCGCAGCCCGCACCCGTGGCGGGTGATGCGGCCGTGCTGGTCGCCTGGCTCGGTGAGCTCGGGCTGGCGCGTGAGGTGCTCGCCTGGCTCGACGGCCTCGACCCCGCCGTGCGCACCGCGCCCGCCGTGATGACCGCGCACGCCGATCTCGCCGCCCGCGCGCATGATTGGCGGCGGCTGCAACCGCTCGTGCAGGACAGCGCATGGGGCCATGTCACTGCGGATGTCGTCACACTCGCCTTTGCCGCGCGCGCGCAGCACGAGGGCCCCGGCTCGGTTCATGCCCGCGCCACCTGGGACGATGCGCTGGACCTCGCCACGGCGCAGTTGTCCGCGTTGCACGTCCTCGTCCGGCTGGCCGAGGCGTGGACCTGGTCCGACGCCACGAAGGCCGCGCTCTGGCGCGTCGCCCGAAATTTTCCCGCCGAGGCCTCCGCCTGGCGCGCGCTCGCCGCCGGGGCCGAGGCGGAGGGCGACAGTGCCGAGGCGTGGGAAGTCGCGCAGTCCTGGGCGCGCGCGCGCCCCGCCGAGCCGGCGGCACAGGCCCATGCGCAATGGCTCGGCGTGGTGCTCGGCGGCAAGGTTGACGCGGAGCTGCAAGCCGCTGCGCTCGCCGCGCTGGCGCAACCCGCCGCCCCGCCCGAGTCCCTCGCCGCCGGTGCGCTCCTGCTCCTCGGTGCCGGCAACCCCGCTGGCGCGCTCGCCGCGTTGAAGCCGCACGAGGCCGCCTTGGCCACTTCGCCGCGCGCCGCACTCGCCTATGGCTACGTGCTCGCGGTCGCCGGTCCGCCGGGCGAGGCCGCCCGCTGGCTGGACCTGGCCGCCGCGGTGAAGCTGCTGCCCAAGGAACGCGCCCTGCTCGATCGGGCCCGCGCGGGGACCGGCCCCAATGCCGGTCGCGGGCCGGCGGCGGCGCCACCGCCGGCCACCCGCCCCTGAGCCGCGCGCCGTGCCGGACTTCTCCGCCGGGTTAGGCTCGCTAATAAGCCCGCCGGCTGCGCCGCGTTGCGCCCGCCTGTCTTTACTTTGCACCCGCGCTCTGGTCTGTTGCGCGCGGCCCCTGCTGCTGTTTCAGTTGGCGGCCATTTCCTCCCCCCGTCCGCGATGAAACCCGTCGTTTCTCTTTTCACCTCGTCCATCGGTCGAAAATTCCTGATGGCGGCGACCGGTTTGGTTTTGATCGGCTTCGTCGTCGGCCACCTCGCCGGCAACCTGCAGGTCTTTGAGCACCCGGACAAGCTCAACGGCTACGCCCATTTTCTCCAGTCGCTCGGCCCGGCGCTCTGGGCCGTGCGTCTCGGGCTGCTCGCGTGCGTGGCCATCCACGTCTGGGCGGCGACCGTGCTGACGCTGGAAAACAATCAGGCGCGCGGCCGCGACCATGGCTTCAGGCACACCATCCAGGCCACCCTCGCTTCGCGCGCCATGCGCTGGACGGGCTACATCGTGCTCGCGTTTATTTGTTATCACCTCGCGCACTTCACGCTTGGTGCGGCGCAGTCGGAGACGTTCAAGGAAAATCTCCGGCCCTACACCATGCAGGGCGACTATCGCATTCTCGGCTTCACCGTTGTGCGGGCGGGGGCCGAGGTGCTCGACGTGCATAGCATGGTGGTGCTGGGTTTTCAAAACCGCCTCGTCGCGGCGTTCTACATCATCGCGGTCGGGCTGCTCTCGCTGCACTTGCTCCACGGTGCAGAGAGCCTGTTTCAGACGTTTGGGTGGCGCAACGCCCGCTGGTCGCGCCCGTTGCGCGCCGCCGTCGCGCTTGCGTGCGCGCTTTATTTCCTCGGCAACCTCGCCATTCCCGGCGCGGTGCTCACGGGCGTGCTCTCCCCCCGCTCCCCTGCCAACCCCGCGGCCGTCGTCCCGGCGGGCGTGACCAAGTAGCTTTCCCGCGCGCCATGGCCAAACTCGACTCCAAGATTCCCTCCGGCCCGCTCGCCGACAAGTGGCGCCGGCACAAGGCGGACATCAGACTCGTCAACCCCGCCAACAAGCGGAAATACGAGGTCATTGTCGTTGGCGCCGGTCTTGCCGGTTCCTCGGCCGCCGCCACGCTCGCCGAGCTTGGCTACCGCGTGAAGTGCTTCGTCTTTCACGACAGCCCGCGCCGCGCCCACTCCATCGCCGCTCAGGGTGGCATCAACGCCGCGAAGAATTACCAGAACGACGGCGACTCGGTCCACCGCCTGTTCTACGACACGCTCAAGGGTGGCGATTATCGCGCCCGTGAGGCCAACGTCCACCGCCTGGCCGAGGTCTCGGTCAACATCATTGACCAGTGCGTCGCGCAGGGCGTGCCCTTCGCCCGCGAATACGGCGGGCTGCTTGCCAACCGTTCCTTCGGTGGCGCGCAGGTTTCGCGCACGTTTTACGCGCGTGGCCAGACCGGCCAGCAGCTCCTTCTGGGCGCCTATTCGGCGCTCTCGCGCACCGTCGGGGCGGGCCTCGTCGAGCTGCATACCCATTCCGAGATGCTCGACCTGGTCGTCGTGGGCGGCCACGCGAAGGGCGTCATCATCCGCCATCTTATCACCGGCGAGATCACCCGCCACAGTGCCGACGCCGTCATCCTCGCCACCGGGGGCTACGGAAACGTCTTCAATCTCTCGACCTACGCCCGCCAGTCCAATGCTACCGCCATCTGGCGCGCCTACAAGCGCGGGGCGTGCCTTGCCAACCCTTGTTACACGCAGATCCATCCGACCTGCATCCCGGTTTCGGGTGAGCATCAGTCGAAGCTCACGCTCATGTCCGAGTCGCTGCGCAACGACGGCCGCATCTGGGTGCCGAAGAAGAAAGAGGACGCGAAGAAAAGCCCGAACGACATCCCCGAAGCCGACCGCGATTATTTCCTTGAGCGCATCTACCCGAGCTTCGGCAACCTCTGCCCGCGCGACGTCGCCTCCCGCGCCGCCAAGCGCATGTGCGACGAGGGCCGCGGGGCCGGCGAGTCCGGCCTCGGCGTCTACCTCGATTTTTCCGACGCGATCCGGCGGCTCGGCGAGTCCGGCGTGCGCGAGCGCTACGGCAATCTATTCGATATCTACCACGAGATCACCGCCGAGAGCGCCTACCGGACGCCAATGCGCATCTATCCCGCCGTCCATTACACCATGGGCGGCCTTTGGGTGGACTATAACCTGATGTCGAATCTCCCCGGCCTCTTCGTGCTCGGCGAGGCGAACTTCTCCGACCACGGGGCAAACCGTCTCGGCGCGAGCGCGCTCATGCAGGGCCTCGCCGACGGCTATTTCGTCATCCCCTACACCATCGGCGACTATCTCGCGCAGCAGCCGCCCAGCTCGCGCCCGGGCCCCGACAGCGCGGAGTTCAGGCAGGCCGAGGAAAACGTCACCGCGATGACCCGGCGTTTCCTGGCCAGCCCCGGCAAGGAGCCGGTCAGCCATTTTCACAAGCGCCTCGGCAAGCTGATGTGGGAATACTGCGGCATGGCGCGCACCAGGCAGGGCCTGGAGACCGCGCTCCAGAAAATCCCCGCCCTGCGCGAGGAATTCTGGGCCAGCGTCCGGGTTCCCGGCTCCGCCGACACGCTCAACCAGTCGCTGGAGCAGGCGGGCCGCGTCGCCGATTTCATCGAGCTGGGCGAGCTGCTTTGCCGCGATGCGCTGATGCGCGAGGAAAGCTGCGGCGGCCATTTCCGCGAGGAGCACCAGCATCCGGACGGCGAGTGCCGGCGCGACGATGCGAACTTCGCGCACGTCGCCGCCTGGGAATACCAGGGCGAGGGCCGGACCCCGCTCCGCAACACCGAGCCGCTCAACTACGAGTTCACCAAGATGAGCGTCCGCTCGTACAAATAAGCCGCGAGGAATCCATCATGGCCGCATCCACTCCGTCCAAGCAGCTCCTCTCCGTCACCCTGCGGGTCTGGCGTCAGGCCGGCCCGCAGGAACCCGGCCGGTTTGTTGATTATCCGGCGGCCGGGGTGAGCCCCGATATGTCGTTCCTCGAGCTGCTCGACATGGTGAACGACGGGCTGACCAAAACCGGCGGCGAGCCGATCGCGTTTGCGCACGACTGCCGCGAGGGCATCTGCGGCACCTGCTCCTGCACGATCAACGGGAAGCCTCACGGTCCCGGCAAGGGCATCGCCACCTGCCAGCTCTACCTGCGCAGCTTCGCCGATGGCGACACCATCGTGGTCGAGCCGTTCCGCGCGCGCGCTTTCCCGCTGGTGAAGGATCTCGTCACGGATCGCGCGGCCTTCGACCAAATCCAGCAGGCCGGCGGCTTCATCTCGGTCCGCACCGGCGCGGCCCCCGACGCCAACACGCTGCCCGTGCCGAAGGCCGACGCCGACCTTGCGATGGATGCCGCCGCTTGCATCGGCTGCGGCGCGTGCGTGGCCGCATGCAAGAATGCCAGCGCCATGCTCTTTGTCGCCGCCAAGGTCTCGCATCTCGGCCTCCTGCCGCAGGGCCAGCCCGAGCGCGACCGGCGTGTGCTCGCGATGGTGCAGACGATGGACGCCGCCGGCTTCGGCAACTGCACCAACCAATATGAATGCAGCGCCGTCTGCCCCAAGCTCATCTCGCAAGACTTTATCGCCCGCCTGAACCGCGACTATCTCACGGCCACCGTCCGCGCCGCCTTCCGGCCCACGTCTGCCGGCGGCGGCGGGGCAGGCTGAACGGGCCGCCCCAATCTCGCCGCGCAGCTACTAGCGGAAGGAGTTTCTCAAAAACTCAGCCCGGGTGCCGGGGCTGCGATCGGGTGAGAATTTTTTGCGGAAGCAGAGCCGGGGTTTGAAGAAGGTAAGCGGCATGCGTCCCTCCCTTCCAAGGATGTGCTCATCCGCCGCTGCTGCCCCCGCGCGTAACCATCGCTTCGTCGTTCCCGTATTAGCGACAGTCTGCCAGGTTCACGGCCACACGGCGGAGCCCGCGACGTGGCGCAGCTTGCGGGCGAGCGCGCGGAATCCGCCCGTCGGGGGGAACACCAGCACGCGGCCGGGCAGCCGCACGCCTTGCGTTAGGCGACGGGTGAGCGCGCGGTCCTGCTCCGCATCCTGGAGCCGGTGCCACGCCGGCTGGCGGCGGACGCAGAGCACGAACAGCCGCTGGTGGGTGAAGTGTTTCAGCTCCTTCTGCGCCAGCTCGGCCCGGGCCAGTTCCGGCTCGGCAGCGAACGTGCGCCGTAGCGCCTCCAGCTCGGGCGCGGCGAGGCCGTGGGGGAGAAACGTGTCCGCCGCCGTGACCGCCGTGCGCTCGGCGCGCGACGCAGCCAGTTCCTTTTCGTGGCGGTCGAGGCGCACGGCGAGCGCGTGGAGCCGGTCGGTGTGGCCAAGCTGGCGGTGGTGGTGGTGCAGCAGCCCACAGGCCTCCGGCACGAGCTCCTCGTTGGCGGCCATCGCGCGCTCAAGGTGCGCCACACCTTCGGCGTCGCCGGCGTCGAGCAGCAGGCGGCCAAGCTGGAAATTCGCCGGGGCGTGGTCGGCGCGTCGCGCGAGAATCTCGCGGAGGAGCGGTGCGGCGGCGGCGTGGTCGCGCAGGCTGAGGAGCGCGTGGGCCTTGTCCCAGAGGCTTTCGAGGTTGACGGCGGCGGCCGGCACGGCGCGGTCGAGCGAGGCGAGGCGGTCCGAAAACGCGGCGGCGCGCGCGTGCTGCTCACGCCACTGCGGCCCGGCCTCCTTGCGCCAAAATTCCTGCACGTCGCGCCGGAGGCCGTCGAGCGCAGGGCCGAGCAGGGTCTCCGCCGCCGAGGGGGAGGCGGCGGCAGCGGTGTCGGCAGGCGGCACGGGCGGCACCTGTAGCGCGCTCAGCCGTTCGCTCAGGCACGGGTGGGTGTCACTGTTGGTCGAGGCGGTGCGAAACGCCTCCTCGGTCCAGCGGGCGCGATCCTCCGGCGTCGCGCCGGCGCGCAAGCCGTCGCGCAGACGCGCGAGCAGGTCGTCCGGCGGGGCGGGGAGCGTGTGAGTGAGCTGCCACAGGCCGGGCCAGAGCCGCTGGTCGAGCAGGCGGGTGAGGGTTTGCAGGCGCACGAGCGCGGCGGCGAGATGCGGCGCGCCGGCGAGGCGGGCGGCATGGGCATCGGCCTCATATTCGTTGGCGCGTGAGAGCACAAAGGCGTGGGCGTTGAAGCGCGGCCAGAACCAGTCCACGAACTTTGCGGTCAGCGGGCGCAGCGAGAGGGTGCCACGGACCTGGGGGCGGGCGAATTGCCGGAACGTTTCCTCCCATGAGCGGCGCAGCCGGTAGAGCCAGTGTGAAAGGCGGCCATGCGCGCGCGAGAGGTGGGCGAATTCGTGGGCGAGCACGGCGCGCATCTCGGCGGGCGAGAGCGCGTCGAGCAGCGGCAGGCCGAGGATGAGACAGTTGCGTGGCCAGCCGAGCACGCCGAGGCGCGGCATCTGGACCACGCCGGCGTTGAACTCCGCCGAGAGCAGCACCTCGTGAAACGGCGCGGCCCGGAGCCGCGCCCGCAGGTCGTCGAGCTCGGCGAACAGCGCGGGTGCCTCTGCGCGTGTGATGGCCCGGCCCTTGGGTGGCGTCAGCCGCACCAGCAGGATGCGCAACGACGCCCAGCCGCCGAGCCCGAGCACGAGCAGGCCGGCGAGCCCGCAGAAAATTTTCCCCTCCGCGTCGGCCCAGACCAGGCCGGAGAAAAAGCCGGCGGCGATCAGCAGCACCAGCAGCAGCCAGGTGAGCAGCCCGGCATAGCCGAGGAACGCCAGCCCCGCCGCGCGCCGGCGCAGCGCCGCGTGATTGCGGCCGACCCCCGCCTCGACTTGGCGGACCAGCCGGTCGAACTCCTCGCGGTTCATCATGCGGTCAGGGCGCGGGGGTGGTGGCGCGCTGGACGAAATGAAACGGGAACGCGCGCTCTACGTTTAGCCGGCGGGCCAGCGGGGCAAGCTCGGCGCGGGCCTCGGGGTGCCACGCGATGACGGCGACGAGCAGGAGGGCCTTGAGGTTGGGGGAAACGGCCACGTCCTGCGCCGCTGCGGCGGTGGGCGGTGCGGCGGCGCCAAGCCAGGCGGCGGCCTGGACATAGTCGGGGTTGCCGGCCGCCAATATATTCCTCGCCTGGGCGAGCCAGCGGTCGGCCTCGGTCGTGTCGCCCGTCTGCCGCCACGCGGCGGCGAGCGCGAGCGCAAGGACGAGCGGTTCGTCGTCGTTGGCGGAAGCGGGCAGCGCCTTCACGGCCTCGGCGAGGCGGCCTTGCTCGATGAGTGCCAGCGTGCGGTCGGTTTTTTCCGGGGCCGAGCCGCCGCCGGCGGCTTTTTCCAGTGCGGCAAAATCCCCGAGTGCATACAGCGCGTGACGGCGCACGGCGGCGGCGGCCGTCTGGCCGCTGGCGCCGTGCTTGGCCGCAACCTGCGCGAAGGCGTCGCACGCCTGCAGCGCCTCGGCGCGGTGGTCCTGGGCCGCGAGCGCGTCCACGAGCCGGACGACAAGCAGGATGCTGGTGGCGTCGTGCCGCAGACGCTCCCGGGTCTCCTGCTCGACGGCGGCGGCCTCACCCAAGGCGAGCCGCGCGAGCACGAGCGAATTTTCGTAACCCAGGTCCTTGGGCTGGAGCGCGAGGACTTGGGCGAACAGGGGCCGGGCGCCGGCCCAGTCGCCGGCGGCCATGCGGTCGAAGGCCAGGCCGAACACCGGGTAGGGGTTGCGCGCGTCGGCGCGCGCGGCGCGCTCGAAGAAATCGCGGGTGGCGGCGCGGTTGCCGTCAATGCGTCCGCGCAGGTAGAGCAGCGCGGAGTCAGCGGGGGCGGCGGCGAGGAGCGCGTCGTATTTGGCGAGGAGCGCCGCATGTCCGGCGGTCGTGTCATGCAGGCCTTGGTACACGCGGTGCCACGCGGTGCGGACGGGCCGTGCGGCGAGGCCGTCGCCCAGGTAGGCGTCGGCGCGCGCGGCGGCTTTCTCGCGCTGGGCGGTCGCGACATAGAGGCGCAGCACGGTCTCGTCCTCCAGGTGCGGGCGCAGCCAGTGCTCGGCCACATCCAGCGCGCGACCCGGGTCCTTCTGGTCAAGGAAATAGCCAAGGAGGCTGGCCCCGTCGCCCTCATAGAGCTGCAGGTCCACGAGGATGCGCGATTCCCCCTCCTTCATTTGTACCGTTTCGGGCAGGCCGGTGAACGGATGGGTGACGTTCGCAATCAGCTCGAACGGCTGGCCGAAGTGGAATTCGAGCGACGCGGGCGGCGGGTCGTGGCGGTAAGTTACCGCGCGGCGCAAAAGGACGGCGTCGCCCCCGATGTTCAGTACCCACGCGGGGTCGTCGGACCAGCGGCTGAAGTAGGGGGCGCTCACCTCGAAATCCAGCTCCTGTTTCACGGGCCCGGAGATGAGCGCGTGGTATTTGCCCTCGGGCAGGACGACCGACTCGTGCCGGCCGACTTTTTGGCTCACGCCGGTGCCGACGATCTCTACCGTGGCGGGCTGGGCGTAGGCGTTGACGAAGTGCAGCGTGCGGTGGCGGCGGATGTATTCGTTGCCGATGGTAAAGCCGAGTGCGAGCAGGGCGAGCAGCACGCCCAGGATGAACAGGGCGCGCGCGCCCGACACGGTGCCGGACCGGGCCGGCGTGGCGGAGCGGGAGAACAGGCCGCGCCAGCTGAATTTTTTCTTGGGCAGCATGGTGTCCTTCCGGCCGAGCGCCTTTTCCGACTTTTGCACCATGGCGCGGAAGCCCTTGTGGTCGGAAAGCTTGGGCAACGCCTCCAGCAGCTTGGTGAACACGGCCAGCGCGTCGGCGTGACGGCCGGCCTTTTGGTAGGCGAGGCCGAGCCGCTCCAGCGGCGCGAGCGGGTAAAGCTGTGCCGCGCCCGGTTTCGCAAGAAATTCGAGCAACGGGCCGGCCTCATCGAGCCGGCCGGCGCGAATGTGCCCGTCGGCCACGCCGGCGCGCGCCGCCGGCAGGTCGGGGCGCAGCGCGAGAGCGCGGGCGTAGTAGGGCGCGGCTTCGTCCAGCTTGCCAAAGTGCGTGAGCGCGTCGCCAAAATACGCCTGCAGCATCGCGCTGTCGGGAAACTGTTCGCCGGTCTTTTGGCGGAAGGCGGCGGCCTCGTCGAACTGGTGAAAATTGACCAACTGCTGATGGACGGTGGCGGCATTCTCCGGCGTGGGGTTGGTGCGGAATTTTTCCTCGGCACCGGAGACCTCGAGCTGCTTGGAAGTCTCCCATTTGTCCGCATCCACCGCAAAATGGCGCGTGCAGGAGGGGCATTTATCAATGATGCGTTTGCGCCCCAGCGGAATCACGGGGATGAACACCACGACGAACCAGAGGCGGGTGTCGTAGGAGGTCAGCTCGACCGCGCGGCCGCAATGCGGGCAGGGGCCGGGGCGACGCTGGAGGTTTTTCTGGCCGTAATAATGGGTTCCGATTCCGTTGACGGTGGAGGGCATGGGGAGGGGTGGGCGCGAAGGGTGTTCGCAGGAAACCGCCTTTGGCAAAAAAATAAATGCCGGCCGGCCCGGTCGCGCTGCCATTACGGTCGGGGGTAAACGGGAAACGACGGGAAAACTCGCGTCACCACCCGAAGGGTGCGGGGGCGGCGGGTATTCCGATGGATGCGCCCGCCCCGACGAAATGTTTCACCCACGTTCGGCGAGGGCGAGCGCAGTGGGCACGGCCTCGACTGGCGCGGGGGCGATGATTTGCTGGAGCGCAGCGCGGAGGGCGGGGAGGCGGGTGGCGTCGGACACGGGGGCGTTGTTTTCGTCCTCGATGTAAAAGGTGTCTATGGCTACGCCCCGCTCGGTGCCGATGCGGGCGAAGGTGATGTCGAAGTGGTGGTCGGAAATGGTCTTCGCCAGGCGGAAGAGCAGGCCGATCTCGTCGCGAGCTTGGATCTCGACGATGGTGCGTTGCATCGAGAGCTCATGATACACGTCCGCCGTGGGCGGGAAGGAGCCGTGAAGGCTGTCCCCACCGGGCGTGGCGAGGAGGCGGCTCGCGGCATGTTTCCTGGCCTGCGCGACGATGTCGGGGAGCAGGTCGCGCTGGTGGACGAGGGCTTCTTCGACGGTGCGGGCAAAGGTTTCCTGTGCCTTGGCGTTTTGGACGGGGCCGCCCCGGGCGGGATCCACGACGTGAAAGGTGTCAATGGCGATGTGGTCGCTGCGCGAGACGACCTTGGCGCCGAGGATGGAAAGCCCGGCGACACCGAACGCGCCGGCGAGCCGGTAGAAGAGGCCGGCGCGGTCCCAGGTGACGACGTGGACGACAGTCAGTGAGCGGTTGAGGTCGTCGTGCCACTCGATGACGGGCTTGAGCGAGCCGACGGAGTCGGCGGTGGCGATGGCGGCAAGCAGGCGGTGGACCATGCGGAGGTGCAGCGCGATCTCGGTGGGTTCGGTCTGGATAAAGTAACGCTCAGGCAGGAGGTGGAAGTGCGCGTCAATTTCCTCCGCGCTGATGCCGGGGATTTTTTGGGTGAGGAGGTCCTGTTGGAGCATGTGGAGGCGCTGGGTATGGCGGGCGGCGATGGCCGCCCCGTGCGTCAGGTGTTCGAGCGTGGCGCGGCAGAGGGTGGTGTGGAGCGTATCCTTGTAGTCGTTCCACAGGCCCGCAGCGGTGCCCCGTGCGTCGCAAAACGTATGGACGTAGAGGAAGCGGAGGCGCTCGGCGTCGGGCACGAGCGCCGCGAAGGCCGCGGCGGTGTTGGGATCATCCACGTCCCGCTTCTGCCAGAAGCGTGCCATCAGGAGATGATTTTTGATGAGAAAAATCACTGTCTCGACCTCGTCGGGATTCACGTTGAGCCGGGCGAGGAGCGGGCGGGCGATCTCGACGCCGCTCTCGGCGTGGCCCTGGATGCCGCGGGCCTTGCCGATGTCGTGCAGCAGGAGGGTGACGTAGAGCAGTGCGGGGCGGGCCGTCTCGTGCAGCGCGGCGCGGTATTTGAGCTGTGGCGGGCCGGGTTCGGTGAAAACCAGGTCGAGCTCGCGGATGGTGTTCAGCGTGTGGATGTCAGCCGTGTAGCGGTGGTAGAACTCGTGCTGCACGAGACAGGTGAGCGCGCGAAACTCGGGGATGAAGCGCCCGAGCACGCCGAGCTCATGCATGAGGTTGAGCGTGGGAAACACCGCGCCGACCTCGTCGAGGATGGCGCGGAAGCTGATGCACGCGTCGGGTGACTGGCCGACCCTGCGCGTGATGAGCGGCAGCGAGTCATGGATAAGTGTCTGGAGCGCGAAATCAGGCTGGGCCTGGAGCTGCTGGCAGTGGCGAAACACGCGGATAAGCCGCACCGGATCGGTGTGAAATACGTCCTCCGTCTCCGCGCTGAGCTCGCTGCCGCGCAGGAGGAAGCCGTCCACCCGCTTGGTCTTTTGAAACCGCGTGGAGCGCACGAGCGCGCGGAAGGAAAATTTGCCCTCGCCCGCTGCCGGGGCGGCCGCCAGGGCGAGCCGGTGCTCGGCGATCTTGGCGATGCGGTGAATGGTCTGCGCCGCCCGGTAGTAATCGTGCATGAACTGCTCGACGCGCCCCAGCACGCTGCGGTGCGTGTAGCCGAGGCCGGCGGCGACGCGCGGCTGGGCCTCGAGGTCGAGCAGATCGGTGGCGCGCTTGCTGAGGAAATGCAGCTCGTTGCGCGCGCGCAGAAGAAAGTCGTAGGCGCGCTGGAAATCGCGCAGCTCATTTTTGCGCAGATAATTTTGTGCCGCCAGCTCGTCGAGACCGGCGACACCGAACTTCACCCGCGCCATCCAGAGGGCGTTTTGGAAGTCGCGCAGGCCGCCGACGCCGTTTTTGATGTCGGGTTCCTGCAAGAAGACCGTGCCGCCGTGCTTCATCCGCCGGTCAGCTTGGTCGGCCAGACGTGCGGCGATGTATTCGAGCGGTTTGTCCGTGGTGTAAAAAGTCCGGAAAGCCGTCGCAAAGCCTTCGAACAGCGACGCGGTGCCGGCGACGAGCCGCGCCTCCAGCAGCGCGGTCTTGGTCTGGATGTCCTTGCGCGCTTCGGCGAAGGCCTCCTCGACTGTGCGCGTCGAGTGGCCGACCTTCAGACCGCAGTCCCAGAGCGGGTAAAGGATCTCGTTCACCAGATGCTCCTGCAGCGGCTTGATCGCGGCCGGTTTCGCTTTCGAGGGGAACAAAAACATGATGTCCACATCGCTGAGCGGCGACAGCTCGGCCCGCCCATAGCCGCCGAGCGCGAGCAGCGCCACCGGCGACGGCGGCACGCCGCGCTTCCGCGCGTAGTCCGCAAGTGCGTAGTCAAAGAGGTGCGCGAGCAGCGCGTCCACCATGTCGGCCCGTGCCTTGGTGACGGCGAGGCCCGGTTCGCCCGCGTCGTGGCGCATGCGGATCATGGCGCTTTCCAGGCGGAGAAAGGTCTTGCAGGCGGCGAGGCGTCTGGCGACGGGCACCTCGCCGGTGAAGTCGAGGCGCGAGCGCGCGTGTTTCTGGATGCGTCCGGTCATGGATGCGCTCAGGCAAGGGGAAATTGCCCGGCGGCGCAAAGCGGGAAATGGGGCGCGCGCACGGTTCAGTCCGCTGCTGGAATCAGGCAGATGGCGAAGACGGGGCCTTGCCAGAGGATCGGCCACGCGACGGCGAGTTTTCCCGGCTCGGGCTCGCGCACCCCGTCCGTGTAAAAAGGCGAGCTCTCCATGAGAAACCTGGTGTTGGGGCTGTTCTGATACAGCAGCAGCGCGGTGATATTGAGCACTCGCAGCCGGCGCCGCTGCTCCGTCGCGCCGAGGGACTTGTCGAAGAGAAACGCCACCTCCGGGCTCCAGACCGGCACGAGGTCGTAGCCCGCGCCGGCATTCGCGACCACGGCGTGGGCGTAGGCGTTCTCGGTGAGGATGCGTGTGCCGGGCGGCAGCGCCTTTGGCAGGTCGGGGCTGAGCAGCACCTGCTCGGCGCCGCCGGACGGCCAGCGGTTTTTCGCCATCGCCCACGCCTGCTCCCAGCCGCCGGCGAGGGACGGCACTCCGGGAAACGCCTCCGCGCAGGCCGCGCCATAAAGTGCTGCCGCGAGCACCAGCCCCGTGACAGCCCACCGTCGTACCGGCCCGCGTGACACCCGCTCCAGCCCCGCCGCCGCCGCGACCGCGAGCAGCACGAGCGCAGGGCTGAGCACCCGCGCCGCGTAGTCCGGGCCGCCCGATGTGTAGCCGACCGACGCGAGCCAGAGCGCGCCCGCGCCCGCCGCGCCAGCCAGCAGCCAGCCCGCGCGTCGCGTCAGCCAGACGGCGGCCGGGAGGCCGGCGAGCACCACCACGCCCGCCTCAAGCAACAGATGCCCGCCCAGCGCGCGCCACTTCGCCGCGTCGTAGGTTTGCAGGCCAAACAGGGCCTGATATTTTCGCATCAGCGCCTCGGCGACAGGATTGACGGGAAACAGGCCGGGCGCGTGGCCGTAGAGCGGGTTGCCGCCGCGCAGCCAGTTTCGCAGGTGCCAGGGCAGGAGCGACAGTGCCGCCACACCGCCAAAAACCAAGGCCGCCCGCCAGCCCAGCCGCCGCCACAGCAGCACGAGCATGCCGACCGCCACGAAGGCCGGGCCGTATTCGCGCGCCAGTCCGGCGACGCCGCCGCCGAGCAGGCCGGCGAGCACGAGGGCGCGGGTGTCCTTCGCCCCGGCCGCCGTGTACAAGGCGAGCGCCATACCGGCCACGCCGACGGCGGTCAGCCCCGTCTCCTGCCCGATCATCACGGAGCGGAAAAACAGCGGCGTGCCCGCGAGCACCGCCGCCGCCAGCACGCCCGCGCGCCGGCTGCCCGCCAGGTGCGCCGCGAGCTGATAGGCCAGCGCGAGCGCGCCAACGTATTGGGCCATCGCCAGCGGCATCACGGCCTCGGGCGCAGTCTGGCCGGACACCGCGTAAATCCACCAGTGGCTCATCGCCACGAGCGGCGCGAAGCCGTCGGGGTGAAAATAAACGTGAAAATCCGCCGCACTCAGCGGCGGGTAAAACGCGAGCGAGTGCTCCTTCAGCACCTGGCGCGCGAGAAAGTCCCAGCGGAACAGCGTGTCGAAGCCGGTCAGTGGCGCCATGAACCCGCGCGCGATCGCCAGCAGCCCGAGCAGCGCGATTCCGCCGAGCAGCAATCGATTTTGCCAGCGTTCGTCCGCCGCCGGCGGAATGGCGGCACCGGAGGCTTCCACTGCCGGCGGCCCGGCGCGCGGCGGCCATTTCCTGAGCGCGACGGCCAGGGCGGCGCAGACGGCGAGCTCCCAAGCGAACATCGGCCCGGCGCGCAGCGGGATGCCGGCCGCGTCGAACAGCTCCACGCCGAACAACAAAACCAGCATCGAGAGCGGCCCGGCCATGGCCCAGGGCTGCTTTGCGCCGAGCAGCCGCGCGACCAGCCAGCCGGGTGCGACCAGGCCAAGCGCGTAGGCCAGCAGGAGAAGGCTGAGGCTCATGGGGCAGGCCGGGCGGGCGGCGGGTGGCGTCCGATCATGGTATAACCGCAGCGAAGGAGAAACCATCGGGTGGCGCAATGCGCGAAATCGCGCGGCCCCCGGGAGATTTGAGCCTTGGCTTCAAGGGCTGATTCCAACCCGGGGTGGGCAAAGTTTTTTCATCGCCACAGCGTGCGTTGGAAACGCCGCCCTGCTTTCCAGTGCGTTCGTGCTTGTGGCAGGGGCCTCGGGCTGCGACCGTCCCGCCGTCCCCCCTCCGCCATGCAGACCATCCTCCTTCTTTTCGTGCTCGGCATCGTGCTCCTCGTGCTCGACCTGTTCACGCCGGGCATCATCCTCGCGGTCGGCGGGGTGCTCGCGTTTCTCGGGGCCACGAAGCAGGCGTTTGACGAGTTTGGCGTGGGCGGCGGGCTGCTGGCGTTCGCGGCCGGGGCGGCGCTGCTGACCATCGCGCTCTACGTTGAATACGGCCTGCTGCCGAAGACGCGTTTTGGCCGGCGATTTTTCCTGCACACGCCCGAGCACGGCGCGAGCCAGGCCGTGACCGCCGCCGCCGCGCTCACCGGCAAGGAATGCGTCGCGCTCACGCCGCTCATGCCGACGGGGCAGGTGGAGGTTGACGGGGAGCGCCACGAGGCGCGCTCGCTCGACGGTCATGCCGAGAAGGGTGCCCGGCTCAGGGTGGTGGGCGCGCAAAATTTTTCCCTCACCGTCACCAAACTCCCATGAATGCTCCCTTCCCTGTCCTCTTCGCCGAGTTGGATAAGTCCACCATCGTCTATCTTATCATCGGCGTCTTTGTCCTGGTCGTTGCCGCGATCATTTTCTCGTTCTTTAGTGTCTGGCTCCGGGCCTCGCTGGCCGGCGCGCCCGTTGGAATGCTGAACCTGCTCGCGATGAAGCTGCGGCAGGTGCCCTACAGCCTGATCGTGGACGCGCGCGTCACCGCGCGCAAGGCGGGCATCCCCATTCCCGTGGACGACATTGAGGCGCATTACCTCGCGGGCGGCAATGTCGTGCTGACGATCCAGGCGCTCATCGCCGCGCAGAAGGCCAACCTCACGCTCGACTGGAAGCAGGCGTGTGCGATTGACCTCGCGACCAAAGGCTCCGGCAAATCCGTCGTCGAGGCGGTGCGGACCTCCGTGGACCCGAAGGTCATTGACTGCCCCAACCCCGCGAGCGGCCGCACCACCATTGACGGCGTGGCGAAGGACGGCATCCAGGTGAAGGTGAAGGCGCGCGTGACCGTGCGCACGCATTTGGAGCGCTTTGTTGGCGGCGCCAAGGAGGACACCATCATCGCGCGGGTGGGCGAGGGCATTGTGGCGACCATCGGCATGGCCGAGACCTACAAGCATGTGCTCGAGGCACCGGACAGCATCTCCAAGACCGTGCTCGCCCGCGGCCTCGACGTGGGCACGGCGTTTGAAATCCTCTCCATTGACATCGCCGACGTGGATCCCGGCGCAAACATCGGCGCGAAGCTCCAACAGGACCAGGCCGAGGCCAATAAGAGCATTGCGCAGGCGCAGGCCGAGATCCGGCGCGCCGCCGCCGTGGCGGTCGAGCAGGAGATGCGGGCGCGCGTGCAGGAAATGCAGGCCAAGGTGGTCGAGGCGCAGGCGCAGGTGCCGCTGGCGATGGCCGAGGCATTCCGCAGCGGCCGGCTCGGCGTGATGGACTATTACAAGATGGAAAACATCCAGGCCGACACCGGCATGAGAAAATCCATCGCGCAGCCCGACGAGAAGAAATAACCGCATCCCGCAGGACGCCCGCCGCCCATTTTCCCGATGAACGGTCTCCCTGCCTTCATAATTTTTATCATCGTCGCCGTCGTCAGCAACCTGCTGTCGAAGGCGAAGGAGGCCGATGAGGCGAAGCGGACGCGCGCTGTGCCGCCGGACGACCCGGAACAGGCCGCGCGCACGCGGCGCATCCAGGAGGAGATTCGCCGGAAAATCGCCGGGCGGCGCGACCCGATGGCACCACCGGAGGAGGAACTGGCGGCCCCGATGACGGAGGCTGAGCTGGGCGACGCCGAGAATTTCCCCCGGCCGCTTGAGCCGGTGGTCCGGCCGTTTGACCGTCCGGAGCCGGAGTCGTGGCAGGAACGTGAGGCCGCGCAGCGTGAGTCGGAACTGCAAGCGGAGCTGGCGCGTCAGGCCGGACTCGCCGCCCGGTTCGCGGCGCTGGCGGAAGCACCGGCGAAGGCCGGGACGATGGCGGTGGCCCGCGTGACCGGGTCGAATTGGGCGGAGGCGGTTCCGCCTGCGTCCGGCCCGCCGGCGTGGCGGAAAGATCTGCGGGGTGCGGGCAATTTGCGGCGGGCGATGGTGCTCCGCGAGGTGCTCGGCCCGCCGGCGGCGCTGCGTTGAGTGCGGCTGCGTCCGGCCCCGGTTCACCTCTCGCGGCCGAGGCCTGGCATCAGTCCGGATCCGGTTGCCCGGGCCCGGCCCATCGCGCGGAGCCGGGGGCTCAGTGCAGCTCGAACGCTTGGTTGCCCTTGATGGCGTTTTTGCCGGTGCCGGGCAGGATGCGCTCGCCGGTGACGTCAATCTGGATTTTTTCAGCCGCCGTCGCCTGAATGTAGATGGGTCCGGTTTTCGGCACGGTGGCGGTTTCGTTGCGCGCGAGGAGCGTGTCGGGAAGCAGCACGGCACCGTATTTGCCGTCGGGATTTTTCACCCAGACCTGCACATGCACGGCATCGAGCGCGGTGATGACCGCCAGGTTGGCGGGGACGGGGGGCTGCACGGCGGGCGCGTCGGGCGGGATGGTGCGTTCGGCGACGGGCGCCGGGGCGGGGACCTTTGGCTTTCCGCCGAAAAATCCGCTCAGGGCCCAGACCGCGAGCGCGATGACCAGCAGGCCGCCGCCGACGAGCGCCAGAAGCTGGACCGGCGAGTCGCGGTTCGATGCGGAGTCGCCGGCGAGTCGCGGGTTGAAATTTTTCGGCGGCAGGCGCGGGCCGCGGGGTGCGGGCGGCTTGTGGCCGGCCTCGGTGGCGGTGGGGAGCGCGGGCGGTTCGGTCCGCGACGGGGCGGCCTCGGCCGCGCCAAATTCCATGCGGCCATAGACCTCGCGGTTGACAGGGCGGCCGGCGCGCGGGCTGTCGGGATCGAGGTCGTCGAAGTCGTTGACGAGCTTGTCGGCGGGCAGCTTGAGGTAGAGGGCATAGCCGCGCAGGAAGCCGCGCAGATAGATGGGGGAGAGGCCGAGGTCGAATTTGTTGGCCTCGAGTTTCTGGAGATAGTCGCTGCGGATCTTGGTCGCCTCCGCCGCCTCGCGGAGGGAGACGCCCTTGCGCTTGCGGGCTTCTTCAAGGCGTTCGCCGATGGTCTGCATGGGGTGGGAAGTTGGGGAAATTTGAGGGGAAGGGAAAGAAGTCTTTTATGGGCGAATCTGGAGCTCAAGGCATCAGGAAGCAGACCGGTTAGGAAATCCTGATTTCCTGAGTGCCAGATTTCAGCTTCAGAGGCTGTCCAAATCTTTCAAAATTTCCCTCGGGCTGGAGCCGTTCTCGGGGCCGACAATGCCGCGCTCCTCCATCAGGTCCACGAGGCGGGCGGCGCGGTTGTAACCGATGCGGAGGCGGCGCTGGATCATCGAGGTCGAGGCGCGTTTGGTCGAGCGGAGCACGTCGAGCGCCTTCTTGAGGAGCGCCTCGTCATCGAGGTCGGAGTTGTCCTCGGCGGCGGCGCGGTCAATCTGCTCCTGCACGGCGTGGGCGTATTGGGGCGGTCCGTTTTGCTGGAGAAACTCCACCATCGCCTGCACCTCCTCGTCGGCGACAAACGCCCCTTGTGCCCGCACGAGCCGCGACGTGCCGGGCGGCGAGAACAGCATGTCGCCGCGCCCGATGAGCGTGTCGGCGCCCTTGCCGTCGAGAATGGTGCGCGAGTCCACCTGCGAGGCGACCTGGAACGCGATGCGTGAGGGGAGGTTGGCCTTGATGACGCCGGTGATGACGTTGACCGACGGGCGTTGGGTGGCGATGATGAGATGGATGCCGGCGGCGCGTGCGATCTGCGCGAGGCGCGCGATGCTGGTCTCAATCTCGGCGGGCGCGACCATCATCAGGTCGGCGAGCTCGTCAATGATCGCGACGATGTAGGGGAGCCGCGCGGGAATCTCGAGGCCGTCGAGCGGGTCCACGCCGGCAAACGCGGCCTGCGGGTCGGGGGCGGCGGGGCCGGCGGATTTTTTGCGGGCGTTGAAGCCGGTGATATTGCGGACGTTTTCGCGGGCAAACATCTGGTAGCGCTGCTCCATCTCGTTGAGCAGCCACTTGAGCGCGGCGGGCACCTTCTTCGGCTCCGTCACCACGGGAATCAGCATGTGCGGGAGCGTGTTGAAAATTTTCAGCTCCACCACCTTGGGGTCCACCATGATGAGGCGCACGTCCTTCGGGCTTTTCGAGTAGAGCAGCGAGGCGATGATGGCGTTGATGCAGACGGATTTTCCCGATCCGGTCGCGCCGGCGATGAGGAGGTGGGGCATCTTCGCGAGGTCGGAGACAAGCGGCTTGCCCGACACATCCTTGCCGAGCGCGATCGGCAGGTCGGCCTTCGCCCCCGCCCAGTCCTCGCTCTCCAGGATTTCCCGCAGGCCCACGGGCGTGGGATGCAGGTTCGGCACCTCGACGCCCACGGCGGCCTTGCCGGGGATGGGCGCGAGGATGCGCACCGACTGCGCCTTCATGCCGAGCGCGATGTTCTTGTCGAGTCCGGCGATTTTCTCGACGCGCACGCCCGCAGCCGGCGCGAGCTCGTAGCGCGTGATGACGGGCCCGACGTGAATTTCGCCCGGCGTCACGGCCACGTCGAACTCGCCGAGGATCCGGACGAGGTCGGCCATGTTGCGCTTGTATTCCTCGTCGCTGTCGGCGGCGGCGCGGGCCTGCTCCTTGAGCAGGGTGAGCGGGGGGAACTTGTAGTTCGCGTCGTCACTTTGCGGCAGGATGATCTTGGCGGCCTTCTTCGGCTCAGCCGGCTTGACGATGGCGAGGCCGTCCTTCGTGGCGGCCGTCGCGGGCGGGATTTTTTCCTTTTCAGGCGGCGGCCCGGTCTCGGCGGTCGGCGTGGGGTGGCGCACGAGCTTGAGCGTGGGCGGTGCTTTTGCTTCGGGCGGGCGTGCGGCGGAAACGGTCGTTGCGGGAAACACGCCTGACGCCGGCACGAGCGTTGTCCCCGTGTTGGCCGCCGGTGGCGGGGCGGCCTTCGCCGGCGCTGGCACGACGGGGGGCGGCGACGATGCCTTCGGCCCGACTGCCGTCGTCCGTCCGTCGGTGGTGCGAGCCAGCGCGCGTGCCGCGCGCCAGTTGCGCAGGCGTTGCAGCAGCGCCTCAAACGCCTTGCCGATGTCGCGCGTGAAAATGAACACCAGCGCCGCGCCATACACGCACAGCAGCAGCGAGGCCGCGCCGAATACCCCGATGGTCTTTTCCAGCGCCGTGCCGTAGAGCCACCCGCCTAGCCCGCCGCCCAGCCCGGAGGGGAAATAGTCGCTCGGCTTGAGGCCCGTCATCGCCGCCAGCCCGCTGCCGGCGATGACGGCGAGCACCATCGCCGTGAACCGCGTGGCGACGAGCCGGCGGGCGTGGCACACCGCGAGCCACACCGACCAGAGGCAGAAGGCCGGCAGCAGCCACGCCGCCGCGCCGAGCCAGATGAGGCCGAGCCGCGCAAAATCCGTCCCGAGGCGGCCCATGAAGTTGTCCGCCACCTTCAGCGTCGTGGAGTTCGGCAGCAGCCAGCCCGTCTGCCGCGGGTCGAAGTCGGCCATCGCCACCAGCAGCCAGACGCCTGCCAGCAGGCCGGTCAGCGCCGCCAGCCAGTTGGGCCGGAAACGCGGCGCGTGGCCGAACGGCTCGTCAATTGGGTTTGAACTCACGGGCTTGGGCATGGATGGTGCGGCGGCCACTCGGCCTGCCGCCTATTCCACGGCAACGCTTTTTCCGGTCAACGCAATATGTCCTCGCCGCGCGCGCGGCGGATTTTTCACCCATCATTTCCACCCGCATGAATGAATTTCTCCGCTTTGCCCCGCTCCTGCAATCCCGCGTCTGGGGGGGCCGTGCCCTCGAGACCGCACTCGGCCGCGCGCTGCCGCCGGGCGGGCCCGTCGGCGAAAGCTGGGAGATCGTGGACCGCCCTGAAGCGCAGTCCGTGGTCGTGGGCGGCTCATTTGCCGGGCTGACGTTGCGGCAGGTGATCGGGCAGCATTCCGCCGCCGTGATGGGCCCGCGCTGGCCCAAGGAAAAACCGTTTCCCATCCTCGTGAAGTGGCTCGACTGCCGCGAGCGCCTGTCCTTGCAGGTTCACCCGCCCGCCGCCGTCGCCGCGAGCCTCGGTGGTGAGCCGAAGACGGAGAACTGGTATGTCGCCGCCGCCGTGCCGGGCGCCCACCTCATCGTTGGGCTGAAGCCAGGGATGACGCGGGCAAAATTCGAGGCGGCCGTCGCCGCCGGCACGGCGGAGGCGTGCGTGAACCGTTTCCCGGTCGCGGCGGGCGACTCGGTGCTCGTGCGCAGCGGGCTGGTCCACGCGATTGACGGCGGCAACCTCATCCTCGAGATCCAGCAGAACTCCGACACGACCTACCGCGTGGACGACTGGGGCCGCATGGGCCTCGACGGCAAACCGCGTCAGCTCCACGTCGCCGAGTCGCTGCAGTCCATCCTCTGGGACGCCCCGCCGCCGCCAGTGGTGAAGGCCGCGCGCGCCGCCGCCGTGCTTGCCGAGGCATCCGAGTTCCAAATCCGCCGCGTGCCGCTGGCGGCGGGTGAAACGCTACGCTTCGTGGCGGCCGAACAGCCGCGCATCCTGAGCGTGGTCGAAGGCCGGCTTGCGTCGGAGTGCGGAGAACTGGCGAGCGGCGAAAATGCCGTGCTGCCTTACGCGGGCGATTTTGTCCTCACGGCGACGGGAGAGGCCCTTGTGCTGGTGACGGATCGCTTCGCATAATGCGCCCAACTGTCGTGCGGGTGTTTATCGTCTCGCAGGCCGAATCCCACCACCTCCGTATCGCGGAGCTTGAAGAATCCCGCCAGCCTTGCATGGTTCGCGCCTCTCATGCCTGAACCTGCCGACCTCTCCGCCGAAAACCAGCCTGCTTCCGACTCGAACGCGCCCATGCCTGAAGCTGCGTCCGCCCCCGCCGCCGAGCCGGCAGCCGACGCGCTCACCGTTGCGAAAAAGGAAGCGGCCGACAACCACGACCGTTACCTGCGCCTCGCGGCCGACCTCGAGAATTTCCGCCGTCGCACCGTGCGGGAGAAAGACGAGCTGAGGCAGTTCGCCGCGTCGCGCGTGCTGGAGGACCTGTTGCCCGCGCTCGACAACCTTGCCCTCGGCCTCGCCGCCACCAAGGCACCCAACGCCGACCTCAAGACCCTCGCGGGCGGCGTCGAGCTGGTGCTCGCCCAGCTTAAATCCGCGCTGGCCAACCACGGCCTCAAGGAGATCTGCCCTGCGGGACAAACGTTTGACCCTCATCAGCACGAGGCCATTTCGCACGCGCCCAGCGCCGACGTGAAGGCGGAGCACGTCCTCACGGTCGTGCGCACCGGCTACTCGCTCAACGGCCGCCTGTTGCGCCCGGCCAGCGTGGTGGTTTCCAGCGGCAAGGCGAAACAGGGGGAGAAAGTGATTTAACTGGCCTCGCGCGCGCATAAATTTCAATCCAAGGATTTTTACACCAAGGTCGCAATGGCCGCGAAGATCGGAAAAGATTTTGAGCCGGCCAAACCTTCGCGTTCTTTTGCGACCTTGGTCTAAAAACTGATTTCATAAAACTATCATGGCCCAAGAAGACTACTATGCGCTGCTCGGCGTCGAGAAAACCGTCACGGCGGAGGAGCTGAAAAAAGCCTACCGCAAGAAGGCGGTGCAATTTCACCCGGACAAAAATCCCGGCAACAAGGAGGCCGAGGAGATGTTCAAGAAAGTCTCGCACGCCTACGAGGTGCTGAGCGACGCGGAGAAACGCGCGGCCTACGACCGCTACGGCGCGGCGGCGTTCGAGGGCGGCGGCGCGGGCCCGCGCGGGCCGGGCGGCTTTGCCGGCGGGGGCGGTTTCCACGACCCGGCGGACATTTTCCGCGAGGTCTTCGGACGCGGCGGCGGTGGAGGCGGCGGAATTTTCGACCAGATGTTCGGCGGCGGGGGCGGCGACGACGGCAGCCGCGACGGGGCCGACCTTCGCTACGACCTTGAAATCACGCTGGAAGAGGCGGCGCGCGGCTTCGAGCGGGAGATCTCGTTTCGCAAAAACATGGGCTGCGAGCGCTGCCACGGCAGCGGGGCCGAGCCCGGCTCGAAACGCACGAACTGCCCGACCTGCAAGGGCGCGGGCCAGGTGCGGCGCAGCGGCGGCATCATCACGTTCACACAGACGTGTCCGTCGTGCGGGGGCGCCGGGCAGCGCATCGAGAAGGTCTGCACGGCGTGCCGCGGCGAGGGCCGTGTGCCGCAGACGACGAAGCTCACGGTGAAAATCCCGCCCGGCGTGGACACCGGCTCGCGGCTGCGCTCGTCGGGCAACGGGGAGGCCGGGCTGGCCGGCGGCGCGGCTGGCGACCTCTACATCGTGCTCACGGTGAAAAATCATGAGCTGTTCGAGCGGCAGGGCGACGACCTGTTCTGCGAGATCCCGGTAAAGTTTACGCTCGCGACCCTCGGCGGCAGCCTCGAGGTGCCGACGCTGTTCGGCAAGGCGTCGCTCAAGGTTCCCGCCGGCACGCAGAGCGGCACGACCTTCCGCCTGCGCGAAAAAGGGATGGCGAGTCTGCGTGGCGGCCGGCAGGGCGATCAGCTCGTGCGGGTCCACGTCGAGGTGCCGTCAAGCCTGAGCGCCGAGCAGCGGAAAATCCTGGAGGACTTTGCCCGCGTGAGCGGCGACGCCGCCGAGCCCACGTCGAAGGGCTTCTTCGAGAAGGCGAAGAAGTTTTTCTGAGGGACCCAATCCTTAAGCGCAAGGGCGCACGGCACTAAAATAGAGTTGAAGCCGGAAGCCAGGAACCCAGGAAAATTCAGGAGACCACATTCTGAAGATTGCCACGAGGTTTGAGAAACCCCGAAAAACCCCGAATTAGCCCGAATAACCCCGACAAGCAAAGACTTACGTGGGCGAAATCAACGCCATCTTGGTTTGAGTAAAATCCGCCAAAAACCGGGCTTTGTGCCAAAGGTTTGAGATGAATCGCGGCTTAAGCCGCCCCACGCTCGCCCTTCGTGCCTCCTAAACGCCACCCGGCCGTGCATACCCCCGTGCAAGCCCCGCACACGCCCGCTGCAAGGCCCCTGCACGCCCATTTCCCCCGCCGCCCCACCCACCGAGGCCAACACCGCGCCCCTCGCCCCGATCACGCCGCATCCGCCTCATCCGCCGGTGTCTGCTCCAGCCTCGTGAAAAACGCATGCGCCCGCAGCACATCGGCCCACGTCATCGC
>CAIQBC010000072.1 GCA_903869955.1 uncultured Opitutia bacterium | reverse complement strand
GTTGGAAGGTACGGTGGCACCGCCGTTGTAGAGCTTGGTCACAGCCAGCGCAGCCGGGCTGGTGGTTACCGTGACGGCATGCGGCGAGCCGTCAAAAGTCTGGGCCAGGCCACTGAGGGTCACAGTCGCTGCGGCCGGATTGATGACGAGGGTGCCCGAGGCGGATCCCGTATGGTTGCCGTCGCTGATCGTCACCGTCACGGCATAACTGCCGGCGTTGGAAGGTACGGTGGCACCGCCGTTGTAGAGCTTGGTCACAGCCAGCGCAGCCGGGCTGGTGGTTACCGTGACGGCATGCGGTGAGCCGTCAAAGGTCTGGGCCAGGCCGCTGAGGGACACGGTCGCTGCCGCCGGATTGATGACGAGGGTGCCGGAGGCGGAGCCTGTGTGGTTGCCGTCGGTCACGACCGCCAGGACCGGATAGGAACCAGCATTGGTCGGCGCGGTGGTCGTGATGCCACCGTAGGTCACAGTCACAGCGAGTTCGACCGGGCTGGTGGTCACCGTCACCGGGAGGGCCGTGCCGGTGAAGGTCTGCGCCAGGCTGGAGAGCGTCACGGTCGCCGGGGCGGGGGTGACGGTCAGGGTCGCGGTGCTGCTTGTGACCCCGGAGCTCACGCTGTTGCCCGCCACGCAGCGGAACTGCGTGCCGCTCATCGCGACCGTCGGATTGGTCACGCTCAAGGTGGCCGTCGTGACCCCGCCGAAGGTTCCGCTGTTGGCCAAATTGCTAAAGGTGCCCGAGCCGGCGGGCGCGCTTTGCCATTGCAGCGTGGGCTGCGGTACACCGGTGGCCGCGACCGAAAAAGTCGCCGTCTGCCCGGCGACCGCGGCGGCGGAGGCCGGGTTGCCCGTGAAATTGGGCGCACCGACCGCCACCGAAAACGTCGCGGTGAGCTGGCCGCCGTCGAGTGCGCTGGCCGTCACGGTGACGGTCGTGTTGCCGCTGCTAGCCGCCGAAGGTGTCAGCCGCAGCGAGTTTCCGCTGAGGCTGACGGTCACCAAGGATCCGTTGGCAGCGCTGGCCGTGAAGGTCAGCCCGGGAATGATAGCGACGGAGGTTTGAATGAAACTGGGCTGGGAGAGCACCGCGGGGGTCAGCGGCAGGTTGGTGAAGGCGGAACTGCCGAGCTGAGCGCTGACATCAAAAGTCGGAACGGCGGCGATGGCATCGGCCATGGTCATCGTGTTGCCGATTACATTGCCGAAGACCGTGAACCCGCCGTTCTGGTTGTTGAGGTTGGCGGAGTTGTCCGCCAGGTTGATGAACCACTGGCTCGTGGCGCTGTTGGGGTCGCTGCCCAGCTTGGCCATCGCAATCGTCCCCCGCGTGTTCGAGATGCCAAATTCATTCTGGACCGGGGCAAAGGCCGGCACCGCGTTGATGGTGGTGCTGTTGAGAAAAAAGAAGCCACCATCCTGGATGATAAAGCCCGGCACGGACCGGTGCACGAAGTTGTTCGTGTAGGCCCCGGAGTTCACATACGCGAGAAAGTTGGCCACGGTGAGGGGCGTTTGCTGGTCCGTGAGCGCCACGTCAATATGCCCGCTGCCTTGGGTGCCGAGCGTGACGCTGATCCGCACGGCGGTACCCGGCACCGTCGGGTTGTTGATGAAGCTGCCCAGGCTGATCGTCACCTTCGGTCCGGCCACCGCCAGGTTCTGTGCGGCGAAACTCTGGATCAAGGCGGGCGAACCCGCGCCTCCGGCATATCCGCGGGGCGCCCCGAGGGCGAATGCGGTCGCCAGCAGGAGCCAGGAGGAGAGGGAGGTGTGACGCATAGATGAGACGGGAGGCTTGCAGTACGGCAGTTTCGTGACCGTTGCAAATGGGAGAAAAATCAGACCAAAACCCGGAGGACAAGCCGAGTTCGCGGGAGGAGATGATGAGTTTTTAAGCTCGGGTGGGTATGATTGACAGCCGAGGGTGGCCGTTCATCCTGCTTCCATGATAAAACCATCCGGTCTCGTTGCCGTCATTCTGCTTTTCGCCGCGCTGGGAATCATCTCCATCCGGTCGGCCGGAGAGCAGGCCATTTACGCTGTCGCCGTGAAGGACATTGACGGCAAGGCCGCCACCCTCGCGCCCTTCAAGGGCCGCGTGCTGTTGATCGTCAACGTCGCTTCCGAATGCGGTTACACGCCGCAATACCAGGGTCTCCAAGCCGCCTTTGACAAATACCGGGACCGGGGCCTCACCGTGCTGGGCTTTCCGTGCAACCAGTTTGGCGGGCAGGAGCCCGGCACCAATGCCGAGATCAAGAAATTTTGCACCGACACCTTCAAGGTCACCTTTCCCCTCTATGACAAGATCGAGGTGAACGGGGATCAACGCCACCCGCTCTACGCGTTGCTGGCGGGCAAGAGCTCGCCATTCCCCGGCGACATCGGCTGGAATTTTACCAAATTTCTCATCGGTCGGGATGGCAAAATCCTCCAGCGGTTCGATTCCGCCGTCACGCCCGAGTCACCTGAGGTCACCAAGGCCATCGAGGCCGCGCTAGCAGCAAAGTAGATTCGGAGTTTTGCTATAACCACAGAGGCACAGAGGACACAGAGTTGCGGAATGGGTACTCAGGCAACAGCTGGGTTTTGAGAAAAATTCTGCAAGCTCGATCATATCTCTGTGCCCTCCGTGTCTCCGTGGTTCAAATCACGCGAGTTTATCCATATTCATCCGTTTTATCCGCGGTAAAAAATTCAGAAACTCCGAATTCTCGGATTGGTCCTCCGTGCTCTCTGTGCCTCTGTGGTTCAATCACTCCGCACTCCGCATTCCCCTCCATTCCTTTGTGGTTCAAATCCGATTTACCCTGCGCAGCCTCAAATAGCTTTTGACCGCATGGCGTGGGCGGTGGCAGGCTGATCGTCCGCCCGCTTCCCACACTATGTCCGACCAGCCCACCATTTTTTACACCAAGACCGACGAGGCCCCGGCGCTCGCGACCTATTCCTTCCTGCCGATTGTACAGGCGTTCACGAAGCATGCGGGCATCACCGTGGAGCCGCGCGACATTTCCCTCGCCGCCCGCATCCTCGCCGCGTTCTCGGACCAGCTCCCGCCGGCCCAGCGCGTGCCCGACGCCCTCGCCGAGCTGGGCGCGCTCACGCTCAAGCCCGAGGCCAACATCATCAAGCTGCCCAACATCTCCGCCTCCGTCCCGCAGTTGAAAGCCGCCATCGCGGAGCTCCAAGCCAAGGGCTACGCGCTCCCCAATTTCCCGGAGAATCCTACGACCGACACCGAGAAGGAGGCTAAGGCACGTTATGCCAAAGTCATGGGCAGCGCCGTCAACCCGGTCCTCCGCGAGGGCAACTCCGACCGCCGCGCGCCCAAGGCCGTCAAGGACTACGCGCGCAAGCACCCGCACTCCATGGGCGCGTGGTCACCCGCCTCGAAAACGGCAGTCGCCACGATGGGCCGGGACGACTTTTTCGCCAACGAGCAGTCCGTCACCGTCCCTGCGGCCACCACCGTGCGCATCGAGTTTGTCCCGGCCCCGGCGGCCGACGGCAAGCAGGAGCCCACGGTCGTCCTCAAGGAAAAGACCCCGCTCAAGGCCGGCGAAATCATCGACGCCACGTTCATGAACCGGAAGGCCCTCGGCGCCTTCTTCGCCCAGCAGATCATGAAGGCGAAAAAGGACGGCACCCTCTTCTCGCTCCACCTCAAGGCCACCATGATGAAGGTCTCCGACC
>CAIQBC010000071.1 GCA_903869955.1 uncultured Opitutia bacterium | reverse complement strand
GGGCGGTAGGACATCGTGAAGTGATTGGCGCGAAGGGCCAGCGGAGCCGATGCCCGGGCAAATGTCGAGCCAATTGTTACACCCGCCCCGCATCGCGCCAAAACGCCCTGGCTCCGGGCCGCTCCTTGGGTGCGATGCATTTGTCCAAGCTGTTCCAGTTCGGTGCCGGCCTGCCGTCCGCCATCCGGCTCGTCCCCGCTCAAGGTTGTGCTGGTGCCGGGATTGGCGCCGGCGCGGTGATGGCGGGTTTGTCTGCGGCTAAGTCTTGGCCGGCAAGACCGGGGAAATCCGGTCCGAAACGATAGGCGCGGAAAATTTGGGTTCCACCGCCACCGGGGCCGCCCCGGCCAGCTGCCCCACCGGGGCCGCCGCCACGTCCGTTGGCGGCGGGCACGAGATAATTCCAGACGATTTCCTTCGTCGCGGTGACCTCAAACAATTTGCCGTTGGCTCCCGAATTGATGAGCGTATTGCCGTTGGGCAGGCGTTGGGCACCGCCGATGTTGACCGAATAAAAATCGGTCTTGTTGGGCGCGGTGTAACTCCAAACCAGCTTGGGGGCGGCAAAGTTACCGGTTGGCTGGCGGGCGTAATGCCCTGCCTTGTCCACGGGCAGCTCGAACTCGTCCACGGAGGAGAAGCGCTCGCCGCTGGGCCGGTTGGGACCGTTGTTGAAAATAAGCACGTGGCCCTGCCCGTTGAGGCCGGGGCCGATCCACTGGGCGTTGTGCGGGCAGAAGAGCGTCTGGTCCGCACCGGTGCCGGCCCGGCTGGCCTCGGGGTTTCCCCAGCGATAAAGCAGGTCGCCACCGTGGCCGCTTTTGCCACCGGCATGGCTGGCGGCCTGCGCGGTCGTCGTGCTGTGGTCAATGATCCAAAACTCGCTGAACGTGTAGCTGCTGATGATGACTTGGTCTAGTTCGGCGTTGTAGGCGATGGCGTTGAAGTGGGTCCAGTCGGTGGTGGCGATCCTGCCGCCGCCGCCCAGGCCCCCTCTACCCTGCCCGCCAAAGGCACCGCCCGGCGCGCCACCACCAGCCCGGCCATTGGGTGCGGGAGCCGGCGGATCCATCCAGCTTTCCGAATAGTTGATGTCAATGAGCTCCGGGTGCGCGGCCACGTCGGCAAAGTTGGGTTTCTCCTTGTCCGCATCCTGCACGAGATGATCCCACCCGTGCCATTCCCAGACGATCTGGCCGGTGGTTTTACCGGTGGGCTTGACCTCAAGGATACAGTCGGGCGGCAGCTCGCCACCGCTGGCCTGATACTCGGGTTTGCGGCCGGCCGCGATGGATTGTTCGGCGGTTTTGGCGTCCCAAGAAAGAAACAGGATGTTGCCGTTGGGCAGACGGGTGAGGTCGTGGTGCTGGCGCTGGGTCGCGTTGGAATATTGGTAGTCCCAGACGACGGTGCCGTCCCAGGCGATCTCCAAGATGCGCCCGCCCGCCCCCGCGCCACCGAGCGCACCCCGGCCTCCCCGGGGTGCGACGGGAGCCCCCGGTGCGCCGGCCGCTCCGCGTCGGCCGCCCGTACCGGGTGCATTTAGCACGCCGGCCCGCAGGAGATGGCCGTTTTCCAGCAGGTAGGTGCTCGAACCGGCAGTGCTACCGATCTGCCAAGTGTGAACGACCTGGCCGTCCATGTTGACCAAGGACACGGTCGGTGAAGACGTCGGGGCGATGAGCGTGTAGCCCACGTAGGCGCCGGAAGATTTTTGCGGCGTGGCCGCGCCGGACTGGCCGGTCGCCTGCGCAAATCCGGCGGAAGGCAGGCCGAGAGCAAAGGCCAGAAAACAGATGATGCCAGATTTCATGTTCATTGGGGTGATCCTCGCAAAGGGTGAGGTCAGGGTATTCCATGGCCATGCGGTCGCAACGTAATAAGTCTGGGCGGTATAAAATCGCGGGCGTTTTACGTCGGTCGCGCGCATCGCTGTCGCCGCCCGGTAAAAACACCCTTGCTCGCCCGCACCGCGCCGCGTGTCGTGGGCCGATGGAGCTTTCGTTCAATCTCGCCGCCCGGCTCGACGCCGACCTGCAGGCCGCCGCCCGCAACGCCGACCTCGCGGACGCCGCCGCCTTCGCGCCGGAGGTGCGCGTGGCCGACGCTCGCCACGGCGACTTCCAAGCCAACGGCGTGCTCGGCTACGCGAAGGCCCGCAAGCTCAACCCCCGTGCGGTCGCTGAAAAACTCGCCGCCGCCCTCGGGCCCAGCGTGCGCGAGATGTGCGACATCGCTATCGCCGGCCCCGGCTTCATCAATTTCACCCTGCGCCCGGCTGCGCTGCACGGATGGCTGCAGCGGTGGGCCAGCCGCGCCGCCCTGGCCATGGGCGCGGCGGAAAACTCGCCCCTCTCCGGCCAGACGTGGGTCGTGGACTACAGTTCACCCAACACCGCGAAGCAGATGCACGTCGGCCATTTGCGCTCGGCAGTCATCGGCGAGGCCGTGGCGCGCCTGCTTGCGTTTGGCGGCGCGCACGTCATCCGCGACAACCACCTTGGTGACTGGGGCACCCAGTTCGGCAAAATTATCTGGGCGTACCGCCGCCACCTCGACGCTGCCGCGCTCGCGCGCGACCCGTTGGAGGAGTTCGAACGGCTCTACAAGGCCGGCCACGCCGCCGCCGAGGCCTATCCCGCCGCGCTCAAAGAGGCGCAGCAGGAACTGGTAAAGCTCCAGTCCGGCGACGCCGACAACCTCGCCATCTGGAAAAAAATCGGCGACGCCTCGCTGGGCGCGTTCCAGCAAATCTACGACCGGCTCGGCATTCGTTTCGACCACACGCTCGGCGAGAGCTTTTACAACGACAAGGTGGAGCAGGTCTATCGCGAGCTGACCGCCGCCGGCCTCGCCACCGAGAGCCAGGGGGCGCTCGTGGTGTTTCATCCCGAGCATCCGCGCTTCGCCACCCAGCCTTTCATCATCCGCAAGTCCGACGGTGCGGCCAACTACGCCTCGACCGATCTCGCCACCGTGCTCTACCGGTGCGGGCACTTCCAGTCCGACGCCATCGCCTACGTGATTGATTCGCGCCAAGGCGACCACTGCGAACAGTTGTTTCTCACCGTGCAAAAATGGTTCGCCCAGACCGGCCGCCGCGCCCCGCGGCTGGAGCACGTTTCCTTCGGCACCGTGCTCGGTGAGGGCGGCAAGCCGCTCAAGACCAAGAGCGGCGAAAACATCCGGCTGAAGGAATTGCTCGCCGAGGCCGAGGAGCGCGCCTTCGCGCTCGTCGGCGATAAGAGCGCCGATCTGCCCGAGCCCGAGCGCCGGGCTATCGCCGCCGTGGTCAGTGTCGGCTCCGTGCAATACGCCGACCTCGCGCAGAACCGCTCCAGCGACTACGTCTTCGCGTGGGACAAGATGATCTCGCTCGACGGCAACACCGCCGCCTACCTGCTCTACGCCGTCGCGCGGATCCACTCGATTTTCCGCAAACTTGGCGCCGCGCCCGGCGATGCCGCCGCCGAGGCCGGCGCGTCCGCCCTCGAAACGCCTGCCGAGCTCGCGCTCGCCCGCAAGCTCGTGAAATTTCCCGACGCGCTCCAAACCGCCACCACCTCGCTCCGCCCGCATTTCCTTTGCCTCTATCTTTACGAGCTGGCCGGCGAATTCAGCGCGTTCTATGCCGCCGACAAAGTCGCTGTGGACGACCTGCCCATCCGCGCCCGCCGCCTGCTGCTCTGCGCCCGCACGTTGCTCATCCTCGAAACCGGCCTGCAACTCCTCGGCCTCCGCACGCTGCAACGGATGTGAAGGCCACCGGCATCGCCAGAGATAAAACGACTGCAACGCCCCATGCCTGTCAGCGCATTCCAGCAGAAAAGCGACCAATCACAACGGTGTTTCCGTCAGCGTGACGCCGCCAGAAAATTTTAAGCAGGAAGCCATGAGGCCAGGAAACTGATTCCGGGTTTCCTGGCTTCCTGCTTCACGACGGCTTGAGTCCGCCTCACGCCTTCTTCTTCTCCGGCAGCGCGCGGGTGGTGATCTCGGT
>CAIQBC010000070.1 GCA_903869955.1 uncultured Opitutia bacterium | reverse complement strand
TGTTGCGCGCTTTTGTCCACGACCGGCAGGTTGACCCGGATGGTCTGCTCCTGGTTGATGAGCGGGGTGGCGATCATGAAGATGATCAGCAGCGTAAAACCGAGGTCAATGAGGTTGGTGACGTTCAGCTCTGCGATGGGGTGCATCTGACGCGTGCGGCGGAAGGTTCTGGCCATGGGCGAAATTGGTTAGGGGATATTGGTTGTTGCTTATTGGGCTATTTCGGAGTGCGCCTGCGCTTGACTGGTCATTTGACTGAGCGCAGGCGGGCGGTGCGGAGCGAGGCACCGAAAATGCGTTTCAACTCTGCGCACTCGTCCAGCAGGCCGGTGAGCAGGGCGGGTTTCAGCAGCCCGGCCTTCGCGATGATCCGCACGGCAAACTCAATCAATCGTTCCTCCAGTGCCTCGGGGGTGAGTTTGGACGTGGCTTCGTTCGACATGGCCAATGAGCGTTAGACAATAGCCAATAAGACATTACTTGCTCTCCAGCTCGATGCGATCCGCCAGCGAGCTGGCATAATTTTCCAGCTCCGTCACCAGCCGCTTAGTGCTCGCGAGCAGGATGTTGTAGCCAAAGAGCGAAGGGATCGCGACCACCAGGCCGGCGATGGTCGTCATCAGCGCCGCCGAGACGCCGGGTGCGAGCGCCTGGATGCTCGACCCTCCGCCCGGCTCCGCCGCTGCGCCGAAGGCCTCCATCACGCCCCACACGGTGCCGAGCAACCCAAGAAACGGCGCGCCCGACACGATGCTCGCGAGGAAAATCATGCTCGACTCGTAGCGCAGCGTCTGCCGCGCAAGCGCACGCTGGAGCGCGTTCTCGGTGTGCTCGAGCCGAAAGCGGGCCGTGTCCGTGCCGCGCTCCTGCCCGATGGCGGCGGCCCGCGCGTAGGCTTCGACCGCGTCGGCGAACAGGTCCGCATACGGGATGCTGCGCGACTGGCGGAGCGCCGCCGGCCCGTCGAGCAACGACCGCTCCTCGCGGAGCCGCCGCTCATAGCTGTGGTTGAGTGCTCGCAATTTTTGCAGCTCAAAGTGTTTTCCAAACATGATCGTCCACGCCACGAGGCTGAAGACGCCAAGGCCGGCGACGATGATCTGGCCGACGATGTCGGTCTGGAGGTAGAGCTTGACGACGTTGACGGCGAGAAGGTGCGGCATGGTTGGTCGGTACGGGCGGCTGGAGGGAGAGCGTTGGCCGGTTTCAGGCGCGCGTTCAATGGAAAACGCGACGTGGGGCCGCGCAAATCTGTTTGCCACGCCCCGCGCTGGATTTCTTTCTCGTGCTCCAGCCCATCATGTTTCGCGCCCGCGCCATCCAGGAACTCCGCTCCGCCACCGCCCGCGCACCCACCGCCCGCCGCGCCTTCGTCGGCTTGGATGGTTTTGTGGACACCATCGTCGCCCCCGTCGCCCAGCGCACCGGCCAGGGGGAAAATTTCACGCCGTTTGCCAATCTCGCCGACTTCGGCCGACGCATCGTCGGCGCCGCCGGCCACAGCACCAACATCGAGCTTTACCCGCGCCTCGACAAGCTCGGCGGCAACGGCCCCATCCTCGCCAACGCTCTCCTCGCCCAGGGCGCAGCCGTTACGTACGTCGGCGCGCTTGGCAGCCCGCAGGTGCATCCGGTGTTCGCCGAGTTCGCGCGGCGCGCGCGCGTAGTGTCGTTCGCCGACGCCGCCCATACCATCGCGGTCGAATGCGAGGACGGGAAGCTTCTCCTCGGCCTTATGCGTTCCCTCGACGGCATCACTCCCGCCGCCATCGCCGCCGCGCTCGGCGGGGCCGACGCCTATCGTGACACACTCGCCGCCGCCGACCTCGTCGCCCTCGTCAATTGGACGATGATCCCCAATATGACCGCCGTCCTCGCCGACCTCGTGGACCACGTTCTCCCGCGCCTACCGGTGTCCGCCACCGCGCGCCGTTTCTTCTTCGACCTCGCCGACCCGGAAAAGCGTTCGCCCGCCGATCTTCGCGCCGCGCTCGGCGTCATCGCACACTTCGAGAAATTCGGCCGAGTCACGCTCGGCCTCAACCTCAAGGAGGCCCGGCAGGTCGCCGCCGCGCTCGGCCTCGCGCCCGCCGGCGCAGACAACGACGCCGGCCTGCGCGCCCTCGCCGCCGGCATCCGCGAAAAACTCGCCGTGGACACCGTCGTCGTCCATCCTCGCGAGTGCGCCGCGTGCGCCACACCCGCCGGCGCGTGGCGCGTGCCCGGGCCGTTCGTCGAGCAGCCGCTCATCTCCACCGGCGCGGGCGACCATTTCAACGCCGGCTTCGCCACCGGCCAGCTCCTCGGCCTCGCGCCCGAGTCGTGCCTCGCGCTCGGCGTCTGCACCAGCGGCCACTACGTCCGCACCGCCCAAAGCCCGACCCTCGCCGACCTCGAAACCTTTCTCGCCAACTGGCGCTGACTCCCCCACCCTCCCCGCCATGCCTCTCAAACAAAAATCCACCGGCAAACTCATCTCCTTCGAAGGCTCCGAAGGCAGCGGCAAGTCCACCCAGATGGCCCGCCTTGCCAAGGATCTGCAGGCCGCCGGCCGCAGCGTGCTCACCACCCGTGAGCCCGGCGGCACCGAGATCGGCGAGCAGATCCGCAACATCATCGTCCATAATCTCAAGGGCGACGAGATGACGCCCGAGACCGAGCTGCTGCTCTTTGCCGCATCGCGCGCCCAGCACGTCCGCGAGCTCATCGCGCCCAACCTCACCAAGGGCGTCATCGTCCTCTGCGACCGCTACCTCGACTCCAGCACCGTCTATCAGGGCGTCGCCCGCAACCTCGCCGCCGACCCCGTCAGCCAGATCAACCGCTTCGCCGTGGGCAACGCCATGCCCGACCTCACCTTCATCCTCGACGTGCCGACGAAGGTGAGCCTCGCCCGCATCAAGCAGCGCGCCTCCGACCTTCCCGACCGGATGGAGCGCGAGAACATCGAGTTCTACGAAAAAGTCCGCGCCGGCTACCTGCTCCTCGCCAAAAGCCTCCCCTCGCGCGTCGTCGTGATTGACGGCACGCAGAGCGAGGAAGCCGTCGCCAAAAAAATCTGGGCCGACGCGCAGAAGGTTTTGAAAACCTGAGGGTGCTGTCTGGCGTCTTTGCCAATGGCATCAGTCCAATTTGCCCGATCGCCATGATCCATCCGACCGCCGCCATCTTGCCAAACGCGCTCACGCCAAAATTAGCCGGCGGGCGGTCTTGGTTGCGTGTGCTGCTGCCCGTGGCAGTCTTGCTGGAGGCCGGCATACTGTTTCTTTTTTTGCTGGTTCTGTTGCCCAGGCTTGAGAGTCTGCTAAAAAACATCCCCGGTGACACGTCATTCATCCAATTTATTATCCGTGTTCGTTACGGTTTTATAATTTTGACGTTTTGTGCGCTGGTCGTGGTAATTTGGGCTTGGTCCAAAATAACGAGGAAAGCTGATTTACAGATTTTAATAGGACTGTTTTTTCTGTTGCTTATCGCCAACGGACTGTGGGTCTTTGCAGTATTTGACGCTGTGACGCGGGCGGTTTATACCTCTGCACATTGACCACGTTTCCATGCCCGCCCTCGCCCAACCTTGGCCCGCGGCCCTTGCCGGCACGCCCGCCGTCGCGGTGATTGAGCGCGCCATCGAGCGCCAGCGCCTCTCGCACAGCCTGCTCCTCCATGGGGGTGACCTCGGCACGCTCGTTGGCGTCGCCCATGCGATTGCCGACCGCCTGCTCAACCCGTCCAACGCCAAGGCACGGTTCCCGGTCAAGGATCACCCGGACTACTTCGCACTCCGGCCCAAGGGCAAAACCCGCATCATTCCCATTGGCAAGGCCGGCGCACCCGAGCCGGGCACGATGCGCGCGTTCCTGCCCCAGCTCTACGTCACGCCGTCCGTCGCGCCGCGCAAGGTCGGCATCATCTACGAGGCCGACCGCATGAATACCGAGTCGGCCAACGCCTTCCTCAAAACTCTGGAGGAGCCGCCCGCCCACACCACGCTCCTGCTGCTCACCACGCGCCCCTACGCGCTGCTGCCGACGATCCTCAGCCGCACGCTGCACTTCCGCTTCCCCTCGGCCGCCGCGCCCGTGGCAACCGACGGCTGGCCCGCGTGGCGCGACGACTACCGTGCGTGGCTCGGCCGCCTCGCCGCAGCCAGCACACCCGACAAACGCGCTGTCGCCGACCATGTTTTCACGCTCTACGGCCTCGTGGCCCGTTTCGCCGCCGTGCTCGATTTCGCCACGGCCGAGGAATGGAAACAGCAGAAGGAAAAGCTCCCTGAGGATCTCGACGACGCCGAGGAGGAGGCGATCCAGACCGGCATCACCAACGGTCTCCGTGCGCGGCTCTTCATCGAGATTGAGCAAGCCACGCGCAGCTTCGCCCTCGACCAGACCGCCGCGACGGATGACCCCGGGCAACGCCGAGTGACAACCCGCGCGTTTACCGCAGCCATTGAAAAACTGGAGCACAACATCGGCCTCCTGCGCCTGAACCTCAACGAGTCCGCCGCGCTGGAGGATTTCCTGCTCGCCTCGCTCCGGCTGTGGACGAAGCGGTGAGGCAAATCGTGGAAGCGCGAAAGGGCGGAAGCACGGAAGGGTAGAACATTAATTCAGAAGCCAAGAAGCCACGAATCAGATTTTGATTTCATGGCTTCGGAATTGTCTCTGTGTTTTCGCCCTTCGTGTATCCGCGTTTCCTCCGGGCCCCGTCCCTCGAACAAAACTTTCGCTTCACTTTCCACTCACGGCCATGCGAACCTCGCCCTTTGCCATGACCCGCGTACTGCTCACGACCACCTCGTTCCAAGACACACCCGGCGCCCACCACGACCTGCTCGCCCGCACCGGCTGGGAGATCATCCGCGCCCGCGGCCCGCTCAACGAGGCCGACACCCTCGCGCTCGTCGGTGAGATTGACGGCTACATTTGCGGCGACGACGCCATCACGCACCGCGTGCTCGAAAAGGCCCGCCCCCGGCTCAAGGTGCTCAGCAAATACGGCATCGGCCTGGACAAGATTGAGGTAAAATCCGCCACCGAATTCGGCATCCCGGTGCTGTTCACCCCGGGCGTCAACCATACCACCGTCGCCGAGCACGCGTTCCTCCTGCTCCTCGCTCTGGAGAAAAATCTCCTTTTTCACACCGACTCGACCCGCGCCGGTGGCTGGAAGCGTCAGACCGGCCACGAGCTGCTGGACAAGACCATCGGGATCGTCGGGCTCGGCCGCATCGGCCAGGAGGTCGCCATCCGCGCGCGTGCCTTCGGCATGAAGGTGGTGGCGTTCGGTCACCATTTCGACGAGGCGTTTGCGCGCCAACACGGCGTGCGCCGCGCGGCCACCTTGGACGAACTGTGGGCTGTCGCCGACTATGTTTCACTCCACACGAAGCTCACGTCCGCCACCCACGGCCTCATCAACGCGGCCGCCCTCGCCCGGATGAAAAAAGGGGTGGTGATCGTCAACTGCGCGCGCGGCGAGATCGTCCACACGGCCGATCTAGTCGCCGCGCTCCAGTCCGGCCATGTCGCCGGCTACGGCACCGATGTGCTCGACCAGGAGCCGCCTCCCGCCGACCACCCGCTGCTCCGGCGGCCCAATGTCGTCGTCACGCCGCACATCGGCTCGCGCACCTACGAGAGCGTCGTCCGCCAGGCCTCGGCGGCCGTGACCAACCTCAGCCTCGCCCTGAGAGGCGAAAAACCGCTCGCCCAGATCAACCCCGAGGTCGCGGTCAAAAAATTCGTGTGATGCACGAACCGATTAAAACTGGGACCCAGGATATCCTGAACGGATCATCCTCTGAAATGGCCTTCCCCCGAGTTCCTGATTTCCAAATTAAAACCTGCCTGTTTCCTAGCGCCATGGCCAAAATGAGCGCCAACCAATAACCCATAACCAATTTCCCCCATGCCCGAAACCTTCTACATCGTCCCCGAGGCCCAGCACAACTCGCTGGTCGCCGCCGCCTACAAAAAGCGCGGCTACTCCTCCGCCGAGGCCGAGGCCGGCGCGCGCTGCTGCGCCGAGGCCACGCGACATGGCATCCGCACCCACAACGGCCTCAAGGCGCTGCACCTCGACCACCTCTTTGGCAGCGGGGCCCAGGGTTGTGTGCCCAAGGCGAAGATCGAAAAAATCAAGACCCGTTTCCGGGGTGCCGCCGTCTGGAACGCCAACCGCAAGCTCGGTCAGGCCACCGGCTACGCCGCCATCGAGGCCGCCATCAAACTCGCCGACAAATACGGGGTCGGCATGGTCTCCGTGGACAACGCCTTTCACTACCTCTGGGGCGGCGGCTACGTGATGGACGCAGCCAAACGCGGCTACATCGCCTACACCAACTGCACCGCCGCACTCGCCGAGGTGGTCCCCTTCGGCGGCAAGTTCCCCACCCTCGGCACCAACCCGCACTCGTGGGGTTTCCCGACGACCGACGCGGTCGGCTACCCCATCGTGATTGACTGGGCCACCAGCGTCATCGCCAAAGGCCGCGTCCAGCAGCTTGAGCGCGAGGGCAAACTGCTCCCGCCCGGCGCGGCCGTGGACGAAAACGGCGCACCGACCATTGATCCGAAGCAGGCCGTCTCCCTGCTGCCGTTCGGCGCGCACAAGGGCTACGGCCTTTCGCTGATGAACGAGATCATCGGTGCGTTCATCGGCGGCTCGTTGCCGACGATCCGCAACCGCTGGGACCAGGTCGGCGACGACAAGGGTACCTGTACCTTCTTCTTCCAAGTCTGGCACCCCGACGCCATGAACGCCGGGGCTTTTGCCCACGGCCGCAACCAGCAGGAAAATGTGAAGGCCGTCATCGCCGACATCCTCGGTCACGGCAACGAAGCCTGCATGCTACCCGGCCAGCTTGAGGCCCAGGCCGCCATCCGCTCGGCAAAAAACGGCGGGCTGCTTTTCTCCGAGGCCGAGATCGCCGCCTTCAATGAAATCGCCGCCGAGTGCCACCAGCCCCGCTGGAAACTCACCGACTTCAAAGTCGCCCAGTGATCGCCATCCCGTGGTAGGGGCGCAGTCTTGCTGCGCCCTTGCTCTCTCAATTTTCCCATGTCCCTCCCCCTCAAACCCGCCACCTCCTGCTCCTTTGACCAAATTTCCCTCGGCGAAATCATGCTCCGCCTCGATCCCGGCGAAGGCCGGATCCGCACCGCCCGGGCTTTCGCCGCCTGGGAAGGCGGGGGTGAATACAACACCTCGCGCGGCCTGCGCAAGGCCTTCGGCCTGAAGACCGCCGTCTGCACCGCCTTGGTGGACAACGAGGTCGGCCACCTCATCGAGGACTTCATCATGCAGGGCGGCGTTGCCACCGATTTTATCAAATGGCGGCAGGACGACGGCATCGGCCGCACCGTCCGCAACGGCCTTAACTTCACCGAGCGTGGCTTCGGCATCCGCGGCGCCGTGGGCAACCCCGACCGCGGCAATACCGCCGCCTCCCAGCTCAAGCCCGGCGATTTCGACTGGGACCATATTTTTGGGAAACTGGGCGCCCGCTGGTTCCACACCGGCGGGATCTTTGCCGCGCTTTCCGCCTCCACCGCCGAACTCACCGTCGAGGCCGTCAGGGCCGCCAAGAAGTATGGCACGACCGTCAGCTACGATCTCAACTACCGTCCCTCCCTTTGGAAAACCATCGGCGGCCTCAAGAAAGCCCAGGAGGTCAACCGTGAGATCGCGAAATATGTGGATGTGATGATTGGCAACGAGGAAGACTTCACCGCTTCGCTCGGCTTTGAGGTCAAGGGTGCCGAAGGCCTCACGCACATCGAGACCGACGCCTTCAAGGCGATGATCGAGACCGCCGTGAAGGAGTTCAAAAACTTCAAGGTCGCCGCGACCACGCTCCGCCACGTCCACACCGCGACGGTCAACGACTGGTCCGCGATCCTCTGGCACGATGGCAAGTTCCACGAGAGTAAGAAGTATCCCCGCCTCGAGATCCTCGACCGCGTCGGCGGCGGCGACTCGTTCGCCTCGGGCTTGCAGTTTGGCTTCCTCGAATTCAACGACGCCCAGAAGGCGGTCGAATACGGCGTCGCCCACGGCGCGCTCGCGTCGACGACACCTGGCGACACCTCGATGGCCACCCGCAAGGAGGTCGAAAAGACGATCGGCGGCGGCGGCGCCCGCGTGGTGCGCTAACCGGCACGCTTAGATTAGAATTTTTTGCAAAGCCCGGGCGGCCACGTCCCGGGCTTTTTTCTGCCCGCGTTGATGGGCCGATTTCCCGCAAGTCCCTGCTGGCGAATGTCCGCAGACGGCGCGGTTCGTGCTAAGATGGCTCGCTGCACGCCGACTACGCGGAGCGGTTACACCGGCACCGAAAAATTAACAAAAAATCTCTGCACATGAACGGCGTAACCTGGCGTCTAAGGCTGTATCATGAAACGGTCAGTTCATCTTCTCACTGCGATTTTCGCCGCCGCCGCGACGTCGCTGCACGCGGCTGGCACCATTTCCAATCTTTCGACCTACGGTCTCGTCGGCGCGTCGTCAGGTAGCTTGGTGGCAAGCATCGTGGTGGAAGGCACGGCGCCGAAGAGCGTCCTCGTGCGGGGCGTCGGACCGGGACTCGCGGCCTTTGGCGTGATTCGTCCCGCTGCCGATGTTCTCGTCGAGGTCTACGATTCCGCCGGCAACGTCGTCGCCTCCAACCGCGGCATGCTCAACACGCCCGACCCGGACGCGCTCGCGGCAATCTCCGCGAGCGTCGGAGCGTTTCCGCTGACGAATCCCGGCGACTCCGCACTAACCGCCACGCTCCCCCCCGGCACTTAC
>CAIQBC010000069.1 GCA_903869955.1 uncultured Opitutia bacterium | reverse complement strand
TGGGCGAGGTCTTGCCATGCATGAGCCGGCCGGCTCGGACGACTTTGCCGCCGAAATGGTGGCCGATGGATTGGTGGCCGAGGCAAACGCCGAGGATAGGTTTTTTCCCGGCGAAGGCGCCGATAATTGCGAGCGACACACCGGCTTCGGCAGGAGAACAGGGGCCGGGCGAGAGGAGGACGCGGTCGGGGTTGAGCGCAAGGGCCTCGGCCGGGGTGATCTCGTTGTTGCGGTACACACGTTGCGCCACGCCCAACTGCCCGAAGCATTGGACGAGGTTATAGGTGAAGGAGTCGAAGTTGTCGATGACGAGCAGCACGGTGGGTGAAAGGCGGATTGCGGTAGGCGGAGGGCGAAATGCAACGACAGCAGAAAGGCTCCCGCGCCTGCTGGCAAATCCGCATTTTACGGCCACACCAGCGCAGATACAAATTCAGATTGCCATGGCAGGTATTTTTTGCCCGCATCCTGTCGTGCGCTACTCCCCTTTGCCCTCCGTCCTGCTTGCCACCTTCTTGCTCGGCGCTACGGCGCGTGTAGCCTCTCCTGCTACGCCGGCGGCTCCGACCCCCGCTGATACGCCGGCGACCCCGGCCGCCCCCGCCAATCCTGTTGTGGCCGCGCCAGAGGCCCCGACCAAGGCCAGCCAGCCGTTTGAAAACTCTCTGGGCATGAAGTTCGCCCCGGTGCCGACGACGAATGTGCTTTTCGGCGTCTGGGACGTGCGCGTACAGGACTACGCCGTATTCGCCTCCGTGACCGGCCATACCACGATTGCCACCAAGTTTGAGCAAGGGCCGACGCATCCGGCGGTGAATGTATCGTGGGATGATGCGCAGGAATTTTGCGCCTGGCTTACGCAAAGGGAGCGGCAAGCCGGCCGTCTGAGTAAAAACCAGATTTATCGCCTCCCGACAGACGCGGAATGGAGTTTGGCGGTCGGGCTGGCCGAGCGGCGTGATGGAACGCCGGAGGACAAGGACCGGCAGATCAGAAACGTCTATCCTTGGGGCACCGACTGGCCGCCGCCCAAGGGCGCGGGCAACTACGACGGCAGCCTCGGCACGGACACGTTTCTGAACACCTCACCGGTCGGCAGCTTTGCGCCCAACAAATACGGCCTTTTCGACATGGGCGGCAACGTCTGGCAATGGTGCGATGATTTTCTCGACGGCCGGTCGGGCCCCAAGGTGGTGCGCGGCGCTTCGTATTTCAACGCCGCTGCCGATAATCTTTTCCTGTCGCGGCGCGACAGCTACGAGGCCGAGGTCCATTCGTTCCTTGTGGGTTTTCGGGTGGTGATTGCCGGCGAGGGCGGGGCCTCGCTCTGAACCGCGCGGCCCGGTGAGAAACCGTTTGCGTTTGCCCCCCGGTGACGGAAGGCTGGCCCATGCCCGGCCATTTTCAACTGCTCGCCACCGACTCCGCCACGGCGGCGCGACGTGGTCGCCTGACGACGCGGCACGGTATGGTCGAGACGCCCGTCTTCATGCCCGTCGGCACGCAAGGTACGGTGAAGGCGGTCACTCCCGGACAACTACATGACCTCGGTGCCCAAATTATTCTGGGCAACACCTATCACCTGAATTTGCGACCGGGCAGCGAGCTGATCCGCGAGCTGGGCGGGCTGCATAAATTCATGGGCTGGGACGGGCCGATCCTCACGGACAGCGGCGGGTTTCAGGTTTTCTCATTGGCGAAGCTGCGCGACATCCGCGACGATGGCGTGGCGTTTTCGTCCCATCTCGACGGGGCAAAACTTTTTCTTGGGCCGCGCGAGGTGATGGCGATCCAGCAGAATCTCGGCAGCGACATCGCCATGGTGATTGACGAGTGCCCGCCGTGGCCCTGCGCCCGCGATGCCTGCGCCGCCGCGTGCGCGCGCAGTCTGCGCTGGGCGCGCGAGTGCAAGAATATCGCCGAGGGCAGCGGGTTTCTGGCCTCGGGGCATCATGTTTTTGCCATCGTGCAAGGCTCGACCTTCGATGATCTCCGGCGCGATGCGGCCGAGGCGCTGGCGGCGGTAGATTTTCCCGGCTACGCGGTCGGCGGTGTGAGCGTGGGCGAGCCGGAACCCGAGATGCTCAAGCAGGTCGGAGCGACGGTGCCGTTTCTTCCGGCGGACAAGCCGCGCTACACGATGGGCCTCGGCACGCCGCCGCAGCTCCTCCGGATGATCGCGCTCGGCGTGGATATGTTTGACTGCGTGCTGCCCACCCGGGTGGCGCGCAACGGCCTCGCCTTCACGCCCGACGGCGCGATCAACCTGCGCAACGGCCGTTTCCGTGCCGACGCCCGTCCCGTGGTCGAGGGACTGGCGAACTACGCGGCGAATTTTTCGCGCGCCTACCTGCGTCACCTCACCATTGCGGGCGAGATTCTCGGCTGCACCCTGCTCACGATCCACAACTTGCATTTCTATCTCGACCTGATGGCGCAGGCGCGGGCGCATATCGAGGCGGGCGACTTCGCGCCATGGTACCGGGCGTGGGTTGCACGGTATGAGGCGGGGGGGGAATAATTTTGGAATTTGGAATTTGGATTTTCGCTTTCTCCGCCTAGGCTCCCGGCCTGAGTCCACCTCACGCCTGATCCCGCTCGGATCGGATGCTCGAAAATCCACCCTTCAAAATCGAAAATCTATGCGCGTTCTCGTCACCGGCGGCGCCGGGTTCCTCGGCTCCCATCTTTGCGATCGCTTACTGGCCGATGGCCATGAGGTTGTCTGTCTCGATAATTTTTTTACGGGCCGGAAGACCAACCTCGCCCATCTTGCAGGCAACCCGCGCTTCGAGCTCGTGCGGCACGATATCATTGACCACTTCAAGTTCGAGGTGGACCAGATCTACAACCTCGCCTGTCCCGCCTCACCGCCGCATTATCAGTTCAACCCGATCAAGACGGTCAAGACCTCCGTGCTTGGTGCGATCAACTGTCTCGGCCTGGCCAAGCGCGTGCGTGCGCGCGTGTTTCAGGCCAGCACGAGCGAGGTTTATGGCGATCCTGCCGTCCACCCGCAGCCCGAGAGCTATTGGGGCCATGTCAACCCTATCGGTCGCCGCTCCTGTTACGATGAGGGCAAACGTTGCGCGGAGACGCTTTTCTTTGACTACCAGCGGGAGCACAAGGTGGATATCCGGGTCGTCCGTATCTTCAACACTTACGGTCCGCGTATGCTCGCCGACGATGGTCGTGTGGTCTCCAACTTTATCGTGCAGGCGCTCAAGGGTACCCCTCTTACCATCTACGGCGACGGTTCGCAGACCCGCTCGTTTTGCTATGTGGATGACCTCATCGAGGGCTTCGTGCGCCTGATGAACCAGACGCAGACCATCGGTCCCATGAACCTCGGCAATCCCGGTGAGTTCACCATGATTGAGCTCGCCCAACACGTCCTCAAGCTCACCAAGAGCAAGTCCAAGCTCGTCCACCAACCCCTCCCCGCCGACGACCCGAAGCAGCGTCGTCCCGATATTACGCTGGCCAAGAAGATTCTCAAATGGGAGCCTAAGGTGCCGCTCGACGAAGGGCTGAAGCGCACCATCGCCTATTTCAAGACGCAGGTGTGAGCGATGCGAGAAAATGAACGGCTCCGCATTTTTTCAACTGCTCGCCGACCTCGTGCTGCTGACGCACGTCGCCATTGTCGCCTTCATTCTGTTCGGGTTGCTTTTGGTGCTCTATGGCGGCTTTCGCGGTTGGGGCTAGTATCCCGTAACAGCTATAATTTCGGGTAAAGCCTGAGCAGTTTGATTCGAGCGTCCGCAGTGGTGAAGCGCCAGTGGACAGGAGAGCCGCGCTGGTTGCGGTGTC
>CAIQBC010000068.1 GCA_903869955.1 uncultured Opitutia bacterium | reverse complement strand
CAGCAGCAGCGCGTCGCCATCGCCCGCGCGCTCGTGAACCAGCCGCAGATCCTCCTCGCCGACGAGCCGACCGGCAACCTCGACAGCAAGACCTCTGTCGAGGTCATGGGGGTCTTCCAAAAGCTCAACGACGAGGGCATCACCATCGTCATGGTGACGCACGAGCTCGACATCGCCCACTACTGCCGGCGCAACCTCGTCCTGCGCGACGGCCGCGTCGTCCGCGACGAGCAGGTCACCGACCGGCTGCTGGCCGCCGCCGAGCTGAAAAAACTCCAGGAGGCCGAGACCGCCGCCAAGCTCACGGGGGCCGCCGCCTGAGAGCGGCGGAGATTTCTTCTTGGCTGTTTCCTCTCGCTCATCTGGCCATTTCAGACTCCGGCCTCCGGCAATCGCCCAATAAGCAATAACCGATAACCCGTAACCAATTTCCCGCCCCGTGCGCTTCTCCAATACCATCATTGTCGCCCTCCGCGCGCTCCGCCGCAACAAGCTGCGCTCCATGCTCACGGCGCTGGGCATGATCATCGGCGTCGGCGCGGTCATCGCGACGGTGAGCCTCGGCACCGGGGCGAAGGCGCAGGTCGAGGCCCAGGTCGCCAGCCTCGGGCAAAACGTCATCATCATTTATCCCGGCAGTTTCAACCAGGCTGGCGCGCGCAGCGGCGGCGGCACGGCCTCGACACTTTCGCCGGAGGACGTCGTCGCCATCACCGCCGAGGTCGCCCATATTGACGGCATCAGCCCCGAGGTACGCGGCAACGCGCAGGTGCTCGCCAACGGCCTCAACTGGCAGCCCCAGCAGGGCATCCTCGGCGAGTCGCCCGACTATCCCTACATCCGCAGTTGGTCGCTCGCGGCCGGCGCGATGTTCGGCGAGGCCGACGTGCGCAGCAACGGCAAGGTCGCCGTCATCGGCAAGACCGTCGCCGAACAGCTTTTCCCCAGTGAGGATCCCATCGGCCAGACGCTCCGCATCCGTAATATTCCCTTTAAGATTGTCGGCCAGTTGGCCCCGAAGGGTTTCAACCTCAACGGCCAGGACCAGGACGACGTGGTCGTCATCCCCTACACCTCGCATATGACCCGCGTGACCAAGCGCACCACCTTCAGCTCCATCCTCATCGCCGCCAAGCGCGCCGAAGACATGGACGAGGTGCAGCAGAGCGTCACGGACCTCCTCGTCCAGCGACGCAAGGGCCGCGAACAGGATTTCACCGTGCGAAACCAGGTCGAGATCGCCGACGCCGCCACGCAGACCTCGCGCACGCTCACCATTCTGCTCGGCAGCGTGGCCTGCGTGTCGCTCATCGTCGGCGGCATCGGCATCATGAACATCATGCTCGTGAGCGTGACCGAGCGCACGCGCGAGATTGGCATCCGCCTGGCCGTCGGCGCGCATGGCAGAGACGTGCTGCGGCAGTTTCTCATCGAGGCGGTGATCATGAGCTCGCTGGGGGGGCTGGTCGGCGTCGGCGCGGGCATCGGCTTTTCCAAGCTCGTCACGTATTTCTTCGCCCTGCCGGTGCTGGTGCCGGTGTTTTGGATCATCGTGTCCTTCGGCTTCAGCGCGCTGGTGGGGATTGTCTTCGGTTTCTTCCCGGCGTGGAAAGCCGCCCAGCTCGATCCCATCGAGGCATTGCGCTTCGAGTGAGGCCGCCGTCCCGCCCGGGCGGTGGACGGTGCGCCCCGGTCCCGCCGGGCGGGCTTGGCCAGGCACCCCCCGGTCTCAGGCCGGGCCGCGCAGCCGGCGTTGGCGGCTCGCGTCAATCTCCTCCAGTTCGGGCCGCGGGATGCGCGTAAAGGCGATGCGCATGGGTGCGTAATCGGTCGCGCCGTGCGCGCCGCCGAGATAGACGGAGTTTTTGCCAAAGGTGCGGTTGAGGGTGTCCATCGCGGCAAACAGCCGGTCGCGCGTCCGCTCGCGCGTCGGCGCCAGGAGGTCGGGCGTATGCGCCTCGGCGCGAAGCAGGCGCAGCAGCATCACGCCAACCTTCAGCGGCCGCCCGGCGGACAGGCCGGCGGGGCGTCGCGTCCAGAGCTGGTTGAGGGCATGGGTGAGGGCGAGCGTGTCCTGCGTTTCGTTGAACGAGAGTTGGTCGCCCCAGCGGGTGTCGTTGGCGCAGCGCACGGAGACGTGCAGTGCGCCCGCATAGTGGCCGGAGTCCCGCAGCCGCAGTGCGGCCTTTTGCAGGAGGCGGTGCAGTACCGCGAGCGCAGCGGTCTCGTTCCGCTGCGCGGGCGGCAGCACCTGGCCGTGGCCGATGGTCTGCCCTTCCTCTTGCTCGAAAAACGGCTGGTCCTCGCCATGGAGCAGCCGCCACATCCGCTCGCCCACGACGCCGCGCCAGATGCCGCGCAGCTCCGCCCGCGTCGCGGCATAGAGCTGTTCAACCGTGCCGATGCCGTGCTCCGCGAGGCGGCGCTGCAGGTTGGGGCCGATGCCGGAGATGTCGCCGGGTTTCAGTTGGAGGAGCTTGGCCGGGATGTCCGCGTCCTCCAGCACGACGAGGCCGTCAGGCTTTTCCAGGTTGGACGCGACCTTGGCGAGCAGCCAGTTGGGGGCGATGCCGATGGAGCAGCGCAAGCACGGGCCGGCCTCACGCGCAATCTTCTCGCGAATCTGGCGCGCGGTGGCCACGGCGCGGGCGCGCTCGGCCCAGCGGCCCGACAGCAAACAGGTGACCTCGTCAATGGACTGCACCTTTTCGATGTGCAGGCACGACTCAATCATCTCAACAAGCCGGCGGTGGTAGGCGATGTAGAGCTCGGGCCGTGCCTCGATGATGTGCAGGCCGGGCACGAGGCGGCGGGCCTCGGCGACGCGGGTGTTGCGGGCAAGGCCCAGCCGTTTCGCCTCGATGCTGACCGCGATGCAACCCGTGGTCTCGGCCATGACCGGCACGATGCCCACCGGCTGGCCGCGCAGCTCCGGCCGCTCCTGCTGCTCGACGGAGGCGAAGTAGGAGTTGAAGTCAACGGTGAGCGCCCGGAGCGGCATCGCAGCAGCTTGGACGCGGGCGCCTGCCTGTCAAAGCGCGGGTGTACCGGTCGTGGTGCAATTTGGTAGTGACGGCTCTCCGAGCCGTCCGCGGTCGCCTCGGAGAGGCGCCCCTACCTCCCGCACCATGACCCAGTGCTCATCAACCGATCCCAGCGCTCACGCACCGGCCACGGGGAAATCCACCCCAAAAAGGCAGCCCAACACGTGAGCATAGAGAGCTGAACCCAAGTCCCGGCTCTCCCGAGCCGGGTAATGTCTGCGGTGTAGGGGCGCAGTCTTGCTGCGCCCGTTTGGCCTAGAAAATCCTTGGGCGCAGCAAGATGCGACCCTACGGGATGGTGCTCTGTTGCGGGGGAGGACTGGCTCAGCCCTTCGCCGCGCGGGTGACTTTGCGGCGCTCGACTTCCTTCAAAATGCGTTTGCGGAGGCGCAGGCTTTTCGGCGTGACCTCCACGAACTCGTCGGAAGCGATGTATTCGATGGCACGCTCGAGCGAAAGCTTGGTCGCCGGCGTCAGGCCGGTGGCGACCCCCGAGCCTTGCGAGCGGAAATTGGTGAGCGCCTTGGCCCGGACGGCGTTGCAGGCGATATCCTCGTTGCGGGGATTCTCGCCGACGATCATGCCCTCATAGACCTGCTCGCCGGGGCCGACAAAGAGCTTGCCGCGCTCCTGCACCATCACGAGCGCGTAGCTGGTGGTCTCGCCCGCCTCGGTGGCGATGATCGTGCCGGTGATGCGGGTGAGCACTTCGCCCGCGTAGGGGCCGTATTCCTTAAACAGATGGCTGAGCACACCGCGGCCGCTGGTGGCGTTGACCACATCAATCTCCATGCCGATCAGGCCGCGCGTGGTGATGCTCGCCTCGATCATCGTGCTGTGGGCGAGCTTCTCCATGTTGGTGAGCTTGCCCTTCCGGTTGGCGAGATTCTGCATGATGGTGCCGACACACTCGTCGGGCACTTCGATCCAGACGGTCTCAAAGGGTTCATGCCGATGGCCGTCCACGATCTTCTCGATGACGGTCGGGCGCGAGACGAGCAGCTCGAAGCCCTCACGGCGCATCGTCTCGACCAATACGGCGACCTGCATCGCGCCGCGGGCCTTGACGTTGAACACGCCGGCCTTGTCGGAGTCTTCGATGTAGATCGAGACGTTGGTTTTCAATTCGCGGAAGAGGCGTT
>CAIQBC010000067.1 GCA_903869955.1 uncultured Opitutia bacterium | reverse complement strand
CGCCCCCTCACGCTCCGCATTGTTCTTTCGATACTTTTACCACGCTGCGGCCTGGCTTGCCAGGCGACACGCCGGCGCAGCGCAAAACCGGTGGTGTTTGCCGACGCGGGGATCGACGACGAACGGCTGCTCGCAGTGCGCGCAACGCCGCAGAACCTTTTTTCGGTGCTTCGTTTTCATCGCCCACGAAGCATGGAGCCCGCCCAACCAGATCGAGGCGACGATCACCTGGTCGTGTTCCCGCCACTGCACTGCATGGCCCCTCCAAGACCTTTAAGCCTCGCTTAAGCTCCTCTTAAGCCTTCCCAGCCGACAGTCCATCCCCCCTCCGCTCAATCGCCGTCAAACGGCGGCGACCACGGGCCGGTGAAGGCCCATTTGACGAACAGGCCCACGACCAGCCCAATCAGCACGAAAAGCAACAGGCTCGTGATCATGCCTGCATGGTGCCCCGGCCTCCCGGCCAGCTCAAGCCAACATGCTCAAACCCTGCATACCCCCTGCACGGGCCTTGCACGGCCAGTGCCGGCCCCTTTCACTGCCTCGGTTCTTCCCCCTCCCAGCCCAATTTACTCAAACCTTCGGCACACCTTCTCAAACCCCGTGGCACTCTTCAACGCTCGATGAGCTGCCCGCGTTTTATGCTTGGTTTCCTGGCTTCAGAATTCCCATCGAATTTTTTGCGCTTCCGACCTTCCGCGCTTGCCGTGGGACGGCTCAGAACGGCGGCTTGGAGAGACCGAGCTTAATCATCACTTGCTGAAAAGGGCCGGGGGGCTTGGGGCGGAAGGCCGGGGGGACTTGTTCAGCGTGGCCGGCGTGTGCGGCAGCGGCATAAGGGGTGACGCCCGTGTAGTTGCGGAGCGCGAGCATCTCAGGGGTGAGCAGGTGGGGCGGAATTTGCCCGAAGTGGCCGGCGGCGGCCGCGGCATGGAGGGGGGTGTCGCCGTCGTCGTTGCGGGTGGTGAGCAGGTCGGCCGTGAGCTGGCCGGGCGGAATTTTGTCGAGCTGGCCGGTCTCGGCGGCGGCATGGATGACGGTGAAACCGCTCTTGCTGCGGCGCACGAGATGGTCATGCGTGAGCAACGCAGCCGGGATGTCGCCGAGGTGGCCGGAAATGGCGGCGGCGTGGAGCACGGTGTCGCCGGCGTTGGTGGGGGCAAGCAGCGCGGTGGCGGTAAGGAGGGCGGGGGCGATTTGGGCGAGATTGCCGTTCAGCGCCGCGACGTGGAAGACGGTCTCGCCGCTGAGGTTGGCGAGGGCGAGGAGGGGGGCGTTGGACAACGCAGGCGGGATGCGGTCCAGCGTGCCATTCTCGGCGGCCTCGTGGAGGAGGTTGTTGCCGAGGTCGGTCAGGGTGAGGATGAGCTCCTCATCGGGCAGGCCGGCGGGCAATTGCCAGAGGCAGCCGCTGGCGGCGGCGAGGTGCAGCACCGTGTAGCCGGAGTGGCTGCGCGCAAGCAGGTGGGCGCGGGTCAGGAGAGCGGGCGGCACTGTCGTGAGGTGGCCGGCCTGCGCGGCGTGGTGGAGCGGAGTGTAGCCGGCATCATTTTTGACGAGCAGGAACTCGGGCGCGAGGGCTGCGGGGGTGAGCTCGGCGAGCCGGCCATATTTGGCCGCGAGGTGAACCAGGGTGTTGCCGGCGGCGTTGCGCGCCAGCAGCCGCTCCGCCGGGAGTGCGCGCAGCTCCTCGCGCGTGAGCCGGTGGGCGCGGAAGGCTTCATGCAACGCAGAGGTGTCCATGCGATGGGGAGTAATCGGCGCAACTGCCGCCGGAGCAAAGAAAAAATTACCCTCGCGCTCCCGCTGGGAGCCGATCCGAAAAATCAGGGTGCAAGGAATGCGGAATCCTGCATGGTCGGGGCGCAGGCTGGCTGCGCTCAAGGAGGCACGCCAAACGGGAGCAGCATGCCTGCGCCCCTCCACAGGCCGACGTTATTCCGATGGG
>CAIQBC010000066.1 GCA_903869955.1 uncultured Opitutia bacterium | reverse complement strand
GACGACGCCAACAAAAATCTCACGACCAGCCAGCAAACCGCCAAGCAAACCCAAACCGAGAAAGACCGGCTGACCTCCGACCTCGCCACCGCCCGCCGACAGCTCGCCGACACCACCGCAAAGCTCGCCACCGCCGACAGCAACCAAGGCAAGCAGACGGCCGAGCAAACCAAGCAAATTGAAACCTTGCGCCAGCAAACCGCCGCGCTCACGGCCAAGCTCGATGAGACCGCCAAAAATCTCGCCCTCAGCCAGCAAAACCTGAAGCAGCTCCAAGCCAGCAACGAGAAGCTCGCCGCCGACAACAAAGCCGCGCTCGCCGCGAACGGCGACCAAGGCAAGCAGGCCACCGCGCTCAAGGAGCAAGCCGCCCAGTTCGCCGGGCAGCTCGACACCGCAGTCAAGAATCTCCGCGCCGCACAAACCGCCGAGACGGCCGCGAAGGAGGCCGCCAAGCTCGCGCAGGCGGACAAGGAAAAACTCGCCGCCGACCTCGCCACCCAGCGCACCACCGCAGCCAAACTCACCGCTGACCTCGCCGCCGCCGGCGACCAAACCAAGCAGACTGCCACCCTCAAGCAGCAGCTCGCCACGCTCACCGCCAAGCTGGACGACGCCAACAAATCGGCCCTCGCCGCCGACGCCCTCGCCAAGGAGGGTGCCGCCACGCAGTCGAAACAGATTTCCACGCTCACCGCCCAACTCGCCGACGCCGGCAAAGATCTGACCGCCGCGCAGCAAGCCGCCAAGCAGACCCAGGCCGACGTTGCAACCCAGCGCGCCAACAGTGACAAACTTTCCGCCGACCTTGCCGTGCAGCGCAGCACCAACGCCAAGCTCACGGCCGACCTTGCCGCCACCAGCGGCCAAACCCAGCAGGCCACTGCCCTCGCCGCCCAACTGGCCACGCAAAAGGCCGACGCGGACAAGCTCACCAAGTCCAACCAAGACCTCACGGCCCGCGTCACCCAACTGACCGCCGACAACCAGCGCCTCGCCACCCAGCAGAACACGGCGACCACCGCCGAGACCGCCCGCCTCCAGGCCGCGTTGCAGGAGGCGCAGGCCACCGCCCGCACCGCCACCGCCCAGCAATCCGCCGCCCTCGCCGACATCCGGCAAAAACTCGACGCCGCCACCCATCAAAATGAAACGCTGACGCAGGAGGCCGCCGCCGCGAAGTCCGCCCTCGCCGCAAGCGACCCGCAGTCCTCTGCACTCCGCCAGCAAGTCACCGCCCTCACCGCGCAACTGGCCGAGCAAAAAGCTTTCGCCGCCCAGCTTGAAAAGACCAACGCCGACCTCGCCACCGCCCAGTCCGCCGCCGGCAGTCAGGGCCAGCAAACCGCCCTCCAGCTCGCCACCCAAAAGGCCGAGTCCGACCGGCTGGCCCTCGCCAACCAAGATCTGACCGCCCGCCTCGCCGCGCTCACTGCCGACGCTTCGGCCAAACTGGCCCAGCTCGACCAGCTCAAGGCCGACAACCAGCGCCTCGCCGCCAACCGCGCCGACCCTGCCGCGCAGGACGAGCTCACCCGCCAACTCGCCGCCGCCCAGCAGGCCGCCGCCGAAGCCCGCGTCGCCGCGCGCGCCGCCACCACCGCCGGTGAACAAAAGCTTTCCGAGCTTACTGCGCAGCTGACTCAGGCCCAGGCTGACCGTGACCGCCTCGCCACGGAAAACCAAAAACTCGCCACCGCATCCACGCTACCGTCCGCCGCCGGCTCCGCCGAAGCAGCGCAGCTCAAGGCCGACCTCGCCGCGCTCGCCGCCAAAAACGACTCGCTGGAAAAGGATCTGGTCGTCTCCAAGCAGACCGCCGCCGCCGCGCTTGCCGCGCAGGCAGCCGCCGCCCGCGCCACGCCCGACACCGCCGCCGCCACACTGGAGCGCCAGACCCTCCAAGCCGAACTGAGCAAGCTCGAGGCCCAGGCGGAGGACGACCGCCAGTCCTCGGCCAAGGAAATCACCACCCTCGCCAACCAACTGGCCCGCACCCGCGACACCAACAAGGCCCTCGCCGACGCCAACCGCGCCCTGCTCAATTCCACCAGCGGCACCGCCGACTCCGTCCCCAAGGCCGAGGCCGACAAGCTCGCCGCCGATCTCGCCCTGTCGCGCCAAAATGCCGCAACGACGGATGCAGCGCTCGCCGCGCAAAAAGCCGCCGCCGCCAAGCTCGCACAGGAGCGCGACGACCTGCGCGCCCAGACCGCCCAGCTCGCCACCCGCGCCGACGACAGCGACCGCCTCCTCGCCGCCTTCAAGGCCCAGCTCACCGACGCCACCACCAAGCTCACCGAGTCCGGCAAGGCCGTCGAGCAGCACAGCGCCAGCGTCGCCGAGCTCACCGGCCTCAACGCCAAGATCTCCGACGACAACAAAAATCTTCAGGCCCAGCTCGCCGAACTCCAGAAACAAGTGGCCGCCGCCCGCGCCGACAACACCCGCCTCGCGCAGACGAGTGACGAGGCCGCCGCCGCCCGCCGCCTCGCCGCCGAGGCGCAGGCCGCTGCCGAGAAAACCCGGGCCGAGCTGGCGATGGTCCGGACGAAACTCGACGAGTCCAGCAAGGCCGCCGAGCAACACAGCGCCAGCGTCGCCGAACTCACCGGCCTCAACGTCAAAATCTCCGACGACAACAAAAGCCTCCAAACCCAGCTCGCCACGTTTGCCGCCCAGTTGGAGAGCCTCAAGGGCGACAACCAGCGCCTCGCCGCCGCCGACAACGCCCGCCAACAGGCCGAGCAGCAGCTCGCCGCGCTCCGCGCCGACAACGCCCGCCTGGCCGACCAGGCACAGGCGCTCGATCGCGACCGCGCCACGCGGCTCGCGGAAAACAATGCCCTGGCCGCACGGCTCAGCCAGGCACAGGGCGCGCTCGAACAGATCGCCTCGGCCACCCGCCTCATCAACCCCTCCGCCACCGGCCTCGCCCCCGTCGAGCCGTCCGCCCCGCCCCCATCAGCCCCGCCTGTGTCCACGTCCGCGCCGCGCTATCACATCGTGGCCGAGGGCGAGTCGCTCTCGCGCATCAGCCTCCAATATTACGGCACCGCGAACCGCTATCAGGAAATCTACGATGCCAACCGCGATACGCTCAAGGGCGAGAACGCCCTCCGCCCCGGCCAGCGCCTGCGGATCCCGTAAGCGCTGAAAGCCTGTCCAGACGTCATCTGTCGGTGTAGGGGCGCAGGCATGCTGCGCCCGTTTGGAATCGCCATTCCTTGGGCGCAGCAAGTGTGCGCCTTAAAGCCGCCGCAATTGGGAATCGGCGACACCAGCTCCAGCAAATGCGGCGGACGCCCGGCCCTAACCGCGCGTGAGCTTGCGGTATTTGATCCGGTGGGGCTGGTCGGCCGCCTTGCCTTTGCGGCGGCGGTAGTCGTCGAGATAGCTCGAGTAGTTCCCGTTGAAAAACACCACGGTGCTGTCGCCTTCAAACGCGAGGATCTGCGTCGCCACGCGGTCAAGGAACCAGCGGTCGTGCGTCACCACCACTGCGCAACCGGCGAAATTCTCCAGCGCCTCCTCCAGCGCACGCACCGAGTTCACGTCGAGGTCGTTGGTCGGTTCGTCGAGCAGGATCAGGTTGGCCCCGCGCTTGAGCAGGCGCGCGAGGTGGACGCGATTGCGCTCACCCCCGGAAAGGATGCCGACCTTTTTGGACTGGTCGGGGCCGGTGAAGCCGAACTGCGCGCAATAGGCGCGGCTGTTCACCTCGCGGCCGGGCAGCCGCATGATCTCCTCGCCGCCGCTGATCGCCTGCCAGATGGTCTCGGCGTCGGGCAGCGAGTCGCGCGACTGGTCCACGTGCGCGAGCTTCACCGTATCGCCCACACGCAGCGTGCCGCTGTCGGGGGCCTCTGCGCCCGTGATGAGGCGAAACAGCGTGGTCTTGCCCGCGCCGTTGGGGCCGATGACGCCGACAATGCCGCCGGGCGGAAGCGAGAAATTCACGTCGGCGAAGAGCACATTGTCACCGTAGCCCTTGGCGAGGTCCTTCGCCTCGACGACGAGTGAGCCAAGGCGCGGGCCGGGCGGGATGAGCAGCTCGAATTCGCGCTCCTGGGCGGTGACATTTTGCGTGAGCATTTTCTCGTAGGCGCTGATGCGCGCCTGAGACTTGGCGTGCCGGGCTTTCGCCCCCTGGCGAATCCACGCCAGCTCGCGCGCCATCGCCTTTTGACGGCGGTCCTCGGTGCGCTGCCCGACGGCGGCGAGCGCGTGCTTCTGCTCCAGCCACGCGGAGTAGTTGCCCTTCCAAGGGGTGCCATGGCCGTGGGCCAGCTCGAGGATCCATTGGGCGACGTTGTCCAGGAAATAGCGGTCGTGCGTGACGGCGATGACGGTGCCCTCGTAGCGCGCGAGGTGCTGCTCCAGCCAGTGGACACTCTCGGCATCGAGGTGGTTGGTCGGCTCGTCGAGGAGCAGGATGGCGGGCTTTTGCAGGAGCAGGCGCGCGAGCGCGACGCGGCGGCGCTCGCCCCCGGAAAGCTTGTCCACGGACTGGTCGGGCGGCGGGCAGCGGAGCGCGTCCATCGCCATCTCGACCTGCGGGGCAACATCCCAGGCGCCGAGGGCATCAATTTTCTCCTGCAGCGCCGCCTGCTTGTTGGCAACGGCGTCCTTGGCCACATCGTTTTCGGCGGCGGCGAGCTCGTCCCAGGTCGCATCGTAGGCGGCGGTGAGGTCGGTGAGGTGTTTCACCCCTTCCTCGACACAGGCCCGCACGGTCGCGCCGGGCGTGAGGTGCGGTTCCTGCTCCAGGAGGCCGACGGAATAGCCCGGCTCGAAGTGGACGCGGCCGTCAATCTCGGTGTCACGCCCGGCGAGGATACGGAGAAGGGACGATTTGCCGGAGCCGTTGAGGCCGAGCACGCCGATCTTCGCGCCGTAATAAAACGACAGCGAGATATCGCGGAGAATCTCCTTGCGCTCGATTTTTTTCGAGACGCCGAGCATGGAGAAAATGATCTTGGGCGCTACGTCGGGCTGGGCCATGGCGGCGGAGCGTTGCGGATTCCGGCGCAGATTCAAGCGCGGGGCGTATTCCCTCACGCATGCGTGGACCCGGCGGCCGCTTGTGAGGTGGGCAGGCTTGCCGACCTCAGCCCTTGGCCCACACGCTGACCCCTATTGGCTTGCCGGCCCGATTGACGGCGTTTCGACTGCAATCACCCCCATGCGATTTTGGAAATTTCTGAAACGGATTTGGCGAAAACTCCTCCTCGCGTTCGGCATCCTCCTATTGGCGCTGGCCGGTCTGTATGTGCTATGGGGTCAGGCCGCCGACCGCGCGCTCGTTCAGGCGCAGGCACGCGTCCGTGCTGCCGGGCTACCGACGACGATTGACGAGATCCGCCCGCCACCCGTGCCCGATACTGACAACGCCGCACCTATCATCGCCAAGCTCGGCCCGCTGGTAAAGGCGCTGGACGGGCCTGAGGAGAACGCGCTGTTTATCCAACTAGACCATTTTGATAAGGCGCATCCGGCCTATCTGCTCGACGAGGAGGCGACGAAGGCGCTGGCGGCCTTGCTGGAAACTTCACCAGTGCGCGAAGTCATGGCGCTCATTGACGAAGCCGTCGCCCGCAAAGGCTACGATGCCAATCTGAAGCTGGATCGATTTCCCTATTGGCTGGAGATTCCCGATTATCGAAAATCTTTCGAGCCAGCGGCCGATCTGCTCTGCTGGCACGCGCGGCTGGCGGCCAGCCGTGCGCAGGATGAGGAGAGCTGCGCCGCGCTTTGGAAAATCACCCTGCTGGCGGAATTACGGGCGCAGGAGCCGATGCTCGAAACATTGCTGTCACGAACCAGACTTTGGGAAAAGGCCATGCAGGAACTTGAAGTACTATCCGCCATGCGTCCGCTCTCGTCCGAGTGGAGAGAGAGATTTTCCGTGCGGCAAGCTCAGTTGAATTTCACGCCGAGCTTTGCTCGAAGCATCGATACTGATCGAATCTGTACGGGCAGCGTCGCCTTTGATCGATTGCAAACGGCCAAGGGCTTTGCCGAGTTCTACAAACATGAGAAGAGTGCTGCTGGTGTCGACTTGGAAAAAGAGCTTCGCATTTTTCTCTACCTGCCCTCCCCACTGCTTCGCTTCGAGTATGCGGACTATCTCGACCGGCTGCGAGAAATGCGGCAGACTGTGTCGGATTCGACCTTAGATTATCCGATTACAGTGAGCGCCCTCCGGAGAATGGGCATTGTCGGTATTCCTAAATATTACATTATTTCGCACCTTTTGGTGCCGTCATTTGACTCGATCTATGCGTCTATCAGCAAGGTGCAGGCCCATGTTCGAGTGGCTCAAGTCGGACTGGCATTGGAACGCTTCCGGCTGGCAAAGGGCGATTACCCGGCGACGTTGGCGGAGCTGATACCGGAGTTTTTGCCGACGGTGCCGAGTGACCTCTTCACGGGCCAGCCGCTCATCTACCGGCACGAGCCGGGTGGCGCGGAAGTCCACAGCGTCGGCCCGAATTTCCGTGACGACGACGGCATTGAAAGCCGGGACGAGGACAAAGACGACCAAGGCTGGGCGACTGGCACAATGGCGGCGCGGAAATTCGCCTCACCGCCAACCGGGCCGACAGCGACAACCAAGCCCGCTCCCTGAGGAGCAGACCTGCGCGGCCACACCGAGCTGATCGTGGACTAACGGCGCGACCTGCTGCGAATTCCTTCAAATACCATTCCTTCCTCTTCAAAAACCCACTTCCCGTCCACATATCGGACATTGAGGAATCCCCATCCAGAGGTGGCTACGGCTCCTCTGGAGACAGTATATAAATGGTAAGGGCCAACAGGGTTTCCATTGATGTCGAGCCGCCCATAGATCCAGTGTCCGATATGAATTGAATCGGCGTGGACTGTTATGGATTCGTCCTTCAGCAGATCATTTTCAGGATCTGTCGGGTGAGCCCCCATCCACTCAATCAGGGCTAGCTTGAGCGCGCCCCATTTTGGATCGTCGGGTAAAAAAGACTCCGCCGTCACGGCCGAGTTGGGCGCGGGGTTCTTTGCCGGCGTGAGGGCTTGTGAGGGCTTGGCAGGCTCGGATGACCGAACCGCGTCGCCCGCCGATGAGAACACTGCCACCAGCAAAGAAACCAAGAGCGGCGCCCCACAAATTGCCGCGAGATAAACGAAAGCCCCGCTTGTACCGGGAGCAGGGCCGTCGTTTCTGGGGTTCTCAGGCATACGAGCAGCATCGGCCGGGCGGCCCGTATCGCAAGGCACGTTTTCCTTCTGGCTTCTGGTTCCTGACTTCTGAATCCTTCAGGAATGTCCGCCATAGACGAAGCCATCGTTCGCGAATACTTCGAGCAAAACGGCTTTCTCGTCCGCCAGGTCCGCAAATATCAGGTCACCGCCCGCCACAAGACCAGCGACGAGGAAGTGGACCTGCTCGTCTATAATCCTGCGTGGAAGCGCGCTGCACGTCCGCCCGAATTTTTTCTTTTCGCCAATGAGCTGGCCTTCGTCCGCCGCGCCGTCGTCGCCGTCAAGCCGTGGCACACCGACGTGTTCAGCCCGGCGGTCCTGAAAAGCTCGCCGGAGATTTTTCGCTTCCTTGAGGCCGGCGTGCTGCGGGGCGCCACCCGCCTTTTCCCAACAGCCGAGGAGGGCGACGCCGCCGGCGGCCTGACCAAAATTCTCGTGCTACCCGGCCTGCCCACCCAGGAGCCGTTTCGCACGCAAAGTGTCACGCTGCTCAAGGAGCGCGGCGTGGACGCCATCATCTCCTTCCGCGCGATGCTGCTCGACCTGATAGACAAGACCGAGGCCAACCGCAGCTACCGCAACAGCGGCACGCTCGAGGTCATCCGCCTGCTCAAGAACTACGACTTGCTCAAGACGACGCAGCTCGACCTCATGCCGGCGGCCCGGCAGAAAACTCCCCGGCCCGCATGATCCATCCCACTGCCATCGTTGAGCCCGGCGCGCGCCTCGGCGCGGACTGTGAACTCATGGCCGGCGCCATCATCACGCGCCACTGTGTGCTCGGCGACCGCGTGACCGTGGGGCCGCACGCTGTGATTGGCGGCGACCCGCAGGACCTGCGCTTTGACCGCGCAACAGTGTCGGGGGTGCGCGTCGGCGCGGGCACAACGGTGCGCGAGCACGTCACGATCAACCGCGCGACCAAGGCCGGCGGCGAGACGGTCGTGGGCGAAAATTGTTTCCTGATGGCCGCGTGCCATGTCGGCCATGACAGCGTGGTGGGCCACCACGTCGTCCTCGCCAACGCCGCGCTGCTGGCCGGCCATGTGCGGATCGGCGACCACACGTTCGTCGGGGGCGGGGCGGTGTTTCACCAGTTCGTACGCGTCGGCGAGGGGGCGATGGTCGGCGGCCTGGCGGGCGTGGGGCTCGACCTGCCGCCGTTCGTGATGGCGGCGGGACGGAACGAGATCGTCGGCCTGAACCTCGTCGGGCTGAAACG
>CAIQBC010000065.1 GCA_903869955.1 uncultured Opitutia bacterium | reverse complement strand
GGCAGCGGCATCATGTCGGCCACGCTGGGCGTGCTGCTCAAACGGCTCGACCCGGCGATGCGAATTCAAGTCTATGAGGTCACTGATGAGCTGGCACAGGAAAGCTCCCACGGTTGGAACAACGCCGGGACCGGCCACGCCGGACTCTGTGAGCTGAGCTATACCCCGACCCGGGAAGCCGATGGCAGCGTCAACGTCATTAAAGCCATCGATATTTATGCCCAGTTCGAGCAGTCACTCCAGTTCTGGGCGCACGCGGTGGACAGCGGCATGATCGAGCAGCCGCAGGATTTTCTGCTGCCTGTACCGCACCTGAGCTTCGTCAACGGGACGGAACAGGTAGAATACCTCCGGGCACGCCACGCCGGGCTCACCGCCCATCATTTTTTCCACGGCATGGAGTTCACCACAGACCGCGCCACCATCGCCAGGTGGGCACCGCTCCTGATGGAGGGCCGGCGCGAGGAGCCCGTCGCCGCCACCCGGATGGCCGGCGGCACCGACGTAAATTTCGGCACTCTGGCGCGCAAACTTCTCGACTGGCTCAGCCGGCAGGAGGGTTGCGCCATCGCCAGCGGCCAGCGAGTGACTAACCTGCAAAAATGCCGCGACCACTGGGAGGTTTTGACGCGCAGCACCGCCGACGGCATTGAGCGCACCTGTCGGGCAGGATTTGTCTTTGTCGGTGCCGGCGGCGGCAGCCTGTTGCTCCTGCAGAAGGCCGGGCTACCCGAGGCACGGGGCCTCGGTGGTTTTCCCATCGGCGGCCAGTGGCTGGTGTGCGACAAACCCGAGATCGTCAGCCGGCACCAGGCCAAGGTCTATGGCCAGGCTTTGGGTGCCGCACCGACCATGGCCGTGCCACACCTCGATACCCGCGTCATTGACGGCCAGAAAGCCCTCCTCTTCGGTCCCTTCGCCGCCTGGACGACAAAATTCCTGCACCGGCACGGCAGCTGGACCGACCTGCCGCGCTCAGTGAAACCACACAATCTCGCCACGCTGCTCAAGATCGGCTGGAGCAACCTCGACCTCGTCAAATATCTCATCCAGCAGAGCACGCAAAGCATGCAGGACCGCATGGACGTGCTGCACCTTTTTTATCCTGCGGCCCGGGCGGAAGACTGGAAACTCGTTAATGCCGGCATCCGCGTGCAAGCCATCAAGCAGACCGACGGCGAGGCCGGCATCGTGCATTACGGCACGGAGGTGCTCACCAGCGCTGACCGCAGCCTGGCCGCCTTGCTCGGTGCCTCACCGGGGGCCTCAACCTCGGTCCATATCGTTCTCGAGGTCATCCGCGCAGCCTGCCCGAATCTACTGACGACAGACACCGGCCGGGCGCGCCTCGAACAGATGATACCCTCGGTCGGCCTCGACCTACGGCGGCCAGAAAGCGCCGCGAATTTTTTCGCGCTGGCAAAGACCACCCGAATCAAACTCAACCTGAGGTCAGATTTTTTCCTGCCTTATAAGCCCCGCCGACCAAGGTTGGGCCTTACATGGTAGACAATTCCTAGGTCATACCACGAAGCGGCGGCAACGGCGTTTTCAGAACCGCACACTTACGCTGCTGCCAGCTACGCCAACGAGCCGGCGGGAGGAGGCGTAGAGCAAATCGTCGCTGAGACGGCGGCTGACGCTTTCGCGAACCTTTGCTTCGGTCACCGCCGTTTGCCGGCCAAGCACAGCGGCCGGCTGCCACATTGCCATGGTTTGGCGAGCGACCGGCGCGGTAGCATCGTTTTTTTTCCCCGGTGGCGGATTATCCGCGAACACCCCAACAGACGGCAGGTTCAGTTCGGGCAACAAGGCCGCGACGGAGAAATCAGCGGGAACAGGCAGCGGATTGGCCGTGACCGCAATCGGCGGTGTGGGATCGGCGGTGACGGCGTTCACCGTCCAAGGGGTCGTGAGCGCGGCGACGGCGGGCCGGCTGCCCCCAGCGGGATCTTCAGTTTTCACCACGACGGCCATGGGCGGTTGCGACGCAGACACGGGGTCGGCAGCAACGACCGCGGACGCGGGCGCCGAAGACGGCGCGCCGACCTGTGGTCGCATTTCGACGGACACCAAGGGCACTGCGGAAGCCGCGCTGGCGACGCGGATCACAGGCCTGGTCGCCAGTGGCAGCGGAGCGGTTGATTGGTTTGCTGTGGAGGAAAACACCGCCAACGCGAGCGCCGTGGCGGCGCCAAGTGGTGCGACCAAACGAACAAGGCCGGCACGGACACCCAGCCACGATACGCTCCACCACGACCGCCGGCTCACGAGCGCCGAAAGCTGCTTCGCCCGCAACGCCTGCTCGAAACCCGCCCAGAAATCCGATGACGGACGCTCCGACCGCTTGAGTCGCAGCAAATCCTCAAGCGTAACTTTCGGCAGGTCGCGGTTTGGCATGGTTAGAATTTGGTTAGCGGAGGTAATCCTGAAGCTCGGCCTGCAGAATCTGCTTGGCGTAGTGGACGCGCGAGCGGACCGTGCCAACCGAGCAGCGCATGACGCGGGCAATTTCCTCGTGGCTGAGGCCTTCGATCTCGAAAAGGGTGATCACGGTACGATGCTTGATAGACAGCTTTTGCAGCGCCTCGTTCAATTTTTCCTGAAGTTCCTTGACGAAAGTCTCACGGTCCGCGCCGGTGGCGTCGGTCAGCCCTGCAAGCACCTCGGCAGTCGCACCGTCCGCCTGCAATTTTTCGAGGCTGAAAAATGCGCGCTGCCGATGACGGCGCAGATGCGAGAGCGTGGTGTTGACCGCAATACGGTAGAGCCAGGTAAAAAACGACGCCGACCCCTCGAAACGATGAACAGACTGGAACGCCTTGATGAACACATCCTGCGCGAGGTCGGCCGCATCCTCACGGTTGGAGGTCATCTGGTAGATGATGCCAAAGACACGCTCACGGTAGCGATGGATAAGCTCGTCAAACGCCGCCACGTCGCCGGCCTGCACGCGACCGACAACGGCCTGATCGGCGTCGGCCTCCAGCCGACGCTCGGGCGAGGCCACAAACGGTTTCGCGAAAATTTTGGCGGAAGCTGGCATTTAACTTGGAGACCTACAAGGATATAGTACCGGCAGTAGTGAGCAAAGATATTTTTTGGTGAAAAATGGCTGCGGTTGGACCCATTCGCACGTCCCACCTCCCATCCACCCGCGCCCAACCAACCGGTCCTCTTCACTTCCCGGCATTGACGCCGTGCGGGTGAGGACATTTTCTCCCCGGATGAGCAAATCTTCCCCGGCCGGGCCCGCCGCCAAATACCGACGCATCGTCCTCAAGCTGAGCGGCGAAGTCCTGCGTGGCCGTTCCAGCGACCCCATTGACGCCGACGTTCTCGCGCGCATTTGTGGCGACGTGCAGGCCGTCCACGCGCTCGGCGTGCAAGTGGGCATCATCATCGGCGGCGGCAACATTTTTCGCGGGCTGGCCGGCTCGCAGCGCGGTGTGGATCGCACAACGGGCGACTACATGGGAATGCTGGCCACCGTCATTAACAGCCTAGCGCTCATGGACTGCCTTGAGAAGCTGGGCGTCACCACCCGCGTGCAGAGCGCCATCCCGATGGAGCGCATCGCCGAGCCGTTCATCCTGCGCAGGGCCGTGCGCCATCTCGACAAGGGACGCGTGGTGATCTTTGCCGCCGGCACCGGCAACCCCTACTTTTCGACTGACACCGCCGCCGCCCTCCGTGCCTCGGAGCTCCACGCCGACATCATCCTCAAGGCCACCAAGGTGGACGGCGTCTACAACAAGGATCCGAAAAAATATCCCGACGCCGTGCGCTACGACGAACTCACGTTCTCCGACGCACTCCGCCAGCGCCTCAGCGTGATGGACGCAACGGCATTCTCCCTTTGCATGGAAAATAATGTCCCCATCCTCGTTTTCGACCTGAATGCCCCCGGCTCCATCCGCCGCGCCGTCCTCGGGGAGAAAGTCGGCACCCTCGTCAAAAATTAACTTTAAATTCAACAAACCATGAGCCCGGAAGTTCACTGTTGGATTCCGGGCCGCTGAACCGATTTACTCAAACTCCCATGCCACACCCGATCCTCACCGACACCACCGCGAAGATGAAAAAAGCTGTGGAGCACACCCTCCACGAGTTCAGCGGCATCCACACCGGCAAGGCCAACCCTGCGATGGTCGAGACCGTCGGGGTCGAAGCCTACGGCTCGCATATGCGCATTAAAGACTGCGCGGCCATCAGCACGCCCGACGCGCGCATGATTGTCATCCAACCATGGGACAAGGGGCTGATGCAGGCCATCATCAAGGGGATCCAGACCGCCAATCTTGGCTTCAATCCGAACGCGGACGGGGCGGTCATCCGCATCCCCCTTCCCGACATGAGCCGCGAACGCCGCCAAGAGTTCGTGAAAGTTGCCCAACGCCTCGCCGAAGAGGGCCGCATCCAAGTGCGTAACGTCCGCCACGACGCCCTCTCCGCGACCAAGCGCGCCAAGCTGCCCGAAGACGAAAGCAAGCGCCTCGAAAAAGACATCCAAACCGCCACCGACAAATCCATCGAAGAAGTTAACCGCCATCTCACGGCAAAGGAAAAGGAACTGACCACGGTGTGAATGCGAAGGCAGAAAATTTTTAACATCCTCATTCCCGCACCGTGCCACCAGGGCAATGACCGTACCATCATCGCCCGCGCCAATTTTTCAGATCTTGCGGCCAATCCGTATGAGTCCGACTTTTTCTTCCGTTCCCAAGCGCGTCGTCGTCAAGCTCGGCACCGGCGTGCTCACCTCGGGTGTCGGCCAGCTCAACACGGCGCGCATCGCGACCGTCTGCTCCGGGCTTGCCACACTGCGCCACGCTGGCACGGAGGTCATTGTCGTCTCCTCCGGCGCCGTCGGTCTCGGCATGGGCCGGCTCGGCTTGAAAAAGCGCCCCGCCGAACTCGCGCAAAAGCAGGCCTGCGCGGCTGTCGGCCAGTCGTTGCTCATGCAGACTTGGCAGCGCGGCTTCGAGCCGCACGGTCTCACCGTCGCACAGGTACTCCTCACCCACGACGATCTGCGCGAGCGCGCCCGCCACCTCGGCGTCAAGGCCAGCCTCCAGATGATCCTAAATTACGGTGCCATCCCGGTCATCAACGAAAACGACACCGTGAGCGCCGCCGAAATCAAGTTCGGCGACAACGATACGCTCTCCGCCCTCGTCGCCTGCCTCGTCGGCGCACAATACCTCGTCATCCTCTCGACCGCGCCCGGCCTCATTGATCTCAAAGGCACGGGTGAGATCGTCCCCGTCGTCGAAAAAATCACCCCCGCCATCGAAGCCATGGCCGGCGGCACCACGAGCGAGACCGCCGTCGGCGGGATGGTGAGCAAAATCTCCGCCGCTCGCCTCGCCACACGTGCCGGCTGCGGCGTGTTTATCGCCAGCGGGGCCGAGCCAGACATCTTTGCACGGCTTTTCAGCGGACGCAACCCCGGCACCTTCTTCGTGCCAAGCGGCCTGCCCCTTGAGTCCAAGAAACACTGGCTCGCCTATTACCAACGCCCCCAAGGCACACTGCTCGTCAACGCGGCCGCCGTCATTGCGCTGCGCGACAATGGTCGCAGCCTGCTGCCCGTGGGCGTTACTGGCAGCCGCGGCTCGTTCACCACTGGCGAAGTCGTGGACATTGCCAGCCCCGACGGAAAGGCTTTTGCACGCGGCGAAACGACCTTTGCCGACATAGAAATCTCGAGCATTTTAGGCAAAAGCACTGAACAACTGAAGCCGCTCTACCCAGGTCGAAAGCGATTCGAAGTCATTCACCGCAACGATCTCGTGCTGCTATGAGGGCAAGCGCAACGCGTTGCACCAGAGGCCGGCCTGAGCCGGCACAGCGACCCGCGACATAAGTGTTTACGGGATTCGGCTATTTTGTGACGGCCTTGCGGGCGCGGAAAGGCCTTGGGCTAAATTTGATCCAACTGCCGGCCACCGCAAGACCGAACACCGTGTAAGCCACGACAAACACCCACGGTGGAGCCTCGTAGAAGAGCAATTTTCGCAGCCAGTGCGCGACAAAATCCCCTTAGGTGGTTGCACCCGCGCGCTGGCGAAGGCTCATCTCCCAAGTGGTGAACGGGCAAACCACCCCCAGCCATGATTCAACTACCACCACGCCAATGGCCACCAGATAGGTAAGCCGGAACCACGGGTTCCGGACCTAGTATCACGTAACTCGTATTATTTCGTATTGCTCTGAACCGCATTCCGGGCTGTGCTCCGGGATGGCCAACCGATATAAAGTCACCCTGACCCAG
>CAIQBC010000064.1 GCA_903869955.1 uncultured Opitutia bacterium | reverse complement strand
TGGTCGCGGCCACGGCCGAGCAATGTTTCATGCCTCTCACGGTCGGCGGCGGCTTGCGCTCGGCTGACGACATCGAGGCCATGCTCAAGTCCGGTGCGGACAAGGTCTCGCTCAACACCGCCGCGATCAACAACCCCCAGCTCATCGCCGACGCCTCCGACCGCTTCGGCGCGCAGTGCATCGTCCTCGCGATTGACGCCAAACGCGAGCCCGACGGGAAATCATGGCGGGTCTTCACCCACGGCGGCCGCAATCCCACCGAGCTCGACGCCGTGGCGTGGGCCGCGCGGGGCGTCGCGCTGGGAGCAGGCGAAATTCTCCTCACCAGCATGGACGCCGACGGCACCCAGGCTGGCTACGACTGTGCGCTCACGCGCGCCGTAAGCGACGCCGTGACCGTGCCGGTGATTGCCAGCGGCGGGGCCGGGAAGCTGGAGCATTTCGCCGAAGTCCTCGACCAAGGCCACGCCAGTGCGGTGCTCGCCGCCAGCCTCTTCCACTTCGGGACCCTCACCATCCCCCAGGTCAAAACCCACCTCGCCGCCCAAGGCGTTCCGGTGCGGCGGTGAAATTCCACCGCCGGTAGTGGGCACTGCCTCAGTTTGAAATCGGATAGGCTTGACTGGCCTCGGGTGTGCCAAGCCGGATCAGTCCTGTTGGCTGTCGGCAGAATTTTTCTGCGCGCGCAGGATGTCGTGCAGGGTGATCACGCCGATCACGTTATCTTACAAAAATGTCAGCCTAAGTCGCTGGCCCTGCACGCCGGCGCGCGGACAATGCCGACGGTAGAAGAAGCCGCTCATCCGCAACCCGAAACAACCACACCAGCATGAAAACATCGCCCAAAAATATTCTGTTTAGCCTCTTGGTCAACACCCCGATCCTCGGGTTGACCTACACGTTGCTTCTGGGCGCCATCATTTTCGTGAACTTGGTTTATCTCCGCCAACGGATGATCAAAGCAGCGGGCGCCTTTTGCCACCGCCTCTCCCGGCATTATCCCCCAACTCACAGCCCTGAGAAGTGAAAAAATATTACGCGATGCTGTGGAATCGCGCGAATCAAAACAAATCGATCGGCCAACAATGAGCAACGCAATCAAAGTTCTGCCAACCCTGCACGAGGAAAACACGCTCTGGTTCGGGGTGATCATCGCCCTCCTCATCGGGGTCTTCATCGCTGCGAATTGGGCCTCGCTTCGACAACAGGCCAGGGTGGAAAGAATTCTAACTCGCAGCCGACGTGCTGGCCAAAACCCCTGCCCGCACGAGCTCAAAAATTGAACGCTTCATGCCCCCGCATGACGGCTGCGGCTCCTCCAGCCAAAACGACCCACCGACGATGGATACCTCAACCAAAGACCTCCTTATCCACCTGTTCGAAAATGCCCTCGGCCTCGGTGCGGCATTTTTATTCGTACTTGGCATACTGATCTATCACCGGCGGGACCTGCGCCCGAAATCCGTCCCCAAATCCTCCGCCCATTCTCCTCTGCGGCCGGCCAAAAATATTTCCCAGTCATCGGCATAAAAAATGAGCGCCCTTCGGCATCCCGTGACGAATTACGACCGAGGATCAATCCCCTGTTTACACCGGACGCGATGGATCGCAGTTTGACCGCCCACGCTCAGAGCTTCGGCAGCGTGAGCTTAAACATGCTGCCGTGCGGTGCCACCGGCTCGTGGCTGAGGGTCCCGCCCAGCAGATGCATGTAGGCTTTCGTGATAGCCAAGCCCAGGCCAAATCCGCGCCGACCCCGGCCAAGCGCGCTTTCCGGCCGAAAGAACCGTTCCGTGATGCGCGCCTGATATTCCGGACTGATGCCCGGCCCTTGGTCGCGCACCGCCACCTGGCAGGATCCCTCATCCTCGCGGACAGTGACGGCGATGGTCGAGCCGTCAGGGCTGAATTTGATGGCATTGTCGAGGATGTTTTGGAACGCCTGCCGGAAAATCACCGGGTCGGTGGCGGTCTTGCAAGGCACCAGGCCCAAGACAATCCGCTGCTGGCGCATTTCGGCCAGAATGCCCAGTTCCTCGACGCAGCGGGTGACATACTCGTCAATGCGAATTGGCTCCCGGTTGAGCGGGGGAGCGCCGCTTTCGGTGCTGGCCAGCTCTAGGAGCCGTTGGACGAGCAGTTGCAGCCGGTGGGCCTCCTCCAGCATGCTCCCGATCGTTTCCCGATACTCTGCCGGGGTGCGCTCGCCGCGCAGGCCGACCTCGCCCACGCTGCGCAGCGTCGTGAGCGGGGTGCGCAGCTCATGCGAGGCATCGGCCACAAACCGGTCGAGCGCCGTGAAGGAATCCTCCAGCCGGCCCAGCGTGACGTTGAACACCGCAGCGAGCCGGCCCAGCTCATCCTGGGGATTGGTGACCGGCAACCGGCGGCCCAGATCGTCGGCGGTGATCCGGTCGGCCGCGGCCACCATGTCATCCAGTGGCTTGAGCCAGCGGCGGGTCAGGACATAGCCGCCCGCCACGAGCAGCGCGATCACCACCGGCAGGGCAATCAGGATGATCAGGCGCAATGCGCCCAGCGCCCCGGCCGCCGGCTGGTGTATCCGCATCACGCGGATCATCCACGTCTCCGATCGGCCCGGCACCGGAAACGGCACGGACAGCACGCGCAGCCTCACCTCGTCGGCGACATAAAACACCGAAAGTGTCTCGCGGTCACGGACCGGTGCGACGGGCAGCTGCTTGAGGCTGCTGTCGGCCAACGGCCAGAACCGGCGCACCAGCCGGCCTTGTTCGTCCCACAGCTCAAACCAAGGGTTGCCCGCGTCCCACGGCGCAGTGTCAGACATCTTGGTCCCTTCCCATTGCAGCTCGCCGTCCGGCTGCACGACCAGACGGCTGCGCACGGCGGCCAGATCCTGACGCAGCTCGTGATCGAGCGGGCGCGCCATCGTGCCCGACACATAGAAATAGAGCGCGGCGCTAAAACCGGCCAGCAGCAGGATGCCCACGACCGCATACCATGCGGCCA
>CAIQBC010000063.1 GCA_903869955.1 uncultured Opitutia bacterium | reverse complement strand
GGCGGCCGGGTGCGCGCGGGTGAAGTCGTCGTGCAGATGGACGACGAGGATTTGCAGATTGAATGGCAGCGTCTGACCAATGAGCGCGACGCGGCGCGGCAACGCCAGGCCGTCGGCCCGGCCAGCGGCCTGCTGCTGGCGACGGCGCGCGAGGACCTGGCGAAGTCCACGCGGCAGGCCGACGCGGGGACGTTTCCAGCAGCGGACCTGGAAAAAATGAAACGCAACGTGCAGCAACTGGAGAATGCGGTGGCGTTGGAAAAAATTGACCGCGACGCGGAGCTGGCCGACCTGGAGAGCAAGCTCAAGGCACAAGGGCGGCTGATCGAGAAGACCCGCATTGTCGCGCAGGAGGACGGGCAGGCGGTCACGGTGGACGTGCGGCCGGGCGACCTCATCGCGCCGGGCGCATCGCTGGCGACGCTGCTGCCGGACGCGCGGGTGGTCGAGGCGAGCATCAGCGAGGAAAACTTCTCCGGCGTCGCGGCCGGCCGCCGCGCGACAGTGACGTTTCTCGGCTACGGGGGGGAGACCTTTGAGGCGGTGGTGGCGGCGGTGCTACCGACCACCGACCCGGCGACGCAGCGCTACACCGTGCGACTCGACGTGAAGATCGCCCCGGAGCGGCTCGTGCCCGGCCTAAGCGGCGAGGGGAGCGTGGTGCTCGGTGAGCGCGCGGGCGCGCTCCTGGTGCCGCGCCGCGCGCTGCTCGGCGACTACGTGCTCGTGGTCCGGGACGGCCGCGTGGAGCAACGGCGCGTGACGCGCGGCTTTGCCAACCTGCAGGAAGCCGAGCTCCTCAGCGGCATCGCGGAGGGCGAGCTGGTCATCACGGACAGCCTCGACACGTTTCACCCGGGCGACCGGGTGCGCGTGGCGCGGCCCTGAGCGCGCGTGCCATGCCGCCCACCCTGCGCATTGCCCTGCGGTTTTTGACGGCGCGGAAGCGCTCCATGCTGATGAGCCTCGCGGGGATCGTGTTTGGCGTGGGGTTTTTCATCGTCACGCAGGCACAGACGGGCGGCTTCGAGGATTTTTTCATCCGCACGATCCTCGGCACCAACGGCGCATTACGGGTGGAAAATCAGATCCGCGCGGCGGCCGCGCCCGACACGCCGCCCGCGCCCCCTGGGACGCGGGTCTCCAGCGACGGCAACATTGAGAATCCGGAACTGGTCGCCGCCGCCGTGCGGCAATTTCGCAACGTGTCCGGGGTCTCGCTGATTTTGCAGGCCGGGGTGAGCCTCGTCAGCAGCGCCTACGCCTCGCCGGCGCGGGTTTATGGCATCAACCTCGACGACCACCTCGCGGTGACCGATCTCGCACGGCAGATCGTGCGCGGCGACCTGGCAGATTACCGGCGGACGCCCAACGGGGCGCTGCTCGGGACCGCGCTGGCGACCTGGCTGCATCTCGGGGTGGGCGACACCTTCACGATTGAGACGCGCGGGCAGACGCGGCGCTACCGGGTCTGTGCGCTTTACGAGACGGGCATCCGTGACATTGACAAGGAGCGGGTTTATCTGCACCTCCCCGAGGCGCGCTCGCTGTTGCAACAACCGGGGGCGGCGAGCTATGTGCAGGTCGCCCTGTTCGATCCCGACCGCGCGCCAGAAGACGCCCGCCAGATTGAGGCGGTCATCCAGCATACCGTGACCTCCTGGCAGCAACGCGAGAAATCGTGGCTGGAAGTGTTCCACGTGCTGCGGCTGTCGTCAGCGATCACGGTTTCGACGATCATCCTCGTGGCCGGGCTGGGGATGTTCAACACGCTCGCCCTGCTTGTCATGGAGAAGACCAAGGAGATC
>CAIQBC010000062.1 GCA_903869955.1 uncultured Opitutia bacterium | reverse complement strand
CGACGGCGAGGCGGTGCTCATTTTCGCATCGCCGGATGGCGATGCGGAATGGAAGGATCTTGCCGATCTCTCCGCGCACCGGATCGCGGCGCGTTGGCGCCAGGAAGAGCGCGCCCGCCGCGCGGCGTTTGCCAGCCCGCTGCACCGCGCGGCCGACGCCTTTCTCGTGCGCCGGGGCCAAGGCCTCACCATCATCGCGGGCTATCCGTGGTTCACGGACTGGGGGCGCGACACGTTCATCAGCCTGCGCGGCCTGTGCCTCGCCACCGGGCGGCTCGACGCGGCGCGCGCGATCCTGCTCGAATGGGCGGGTTCGGTTTCCGAAGGCATGATGCCGAACCGCTTTCCCGACGGCGGCGCCCGGCCCGAATACAACTCCGCAGATGCCTCGCTCTGGTTTGTCATCGCCGTGCACGACTGGCTCGCCGCGTGCAAGGCTGCCGGCAGGCGGGTGAAACCCGCCGACCGGCACGCGGTGTTCGCGGCCGTGCAGGCCATTCTCACCGGCTACACCCGCGGCACCCGTTACGGCATCCGCGCCGACCCAGACGACCTGCTCTTGGCCGGCGAGCCCGGCGTCCAGCTCACCTGGATGGATGCGAAGGTCGGCGACTGGGTCGTCACGCCCCGCCTCGGCAAGCCGGTCGAGGTGCAGGCGCTGTGGATCAATGCGCTGCGGTTCGGGGCGACATTCGAACCGGCGTGGCGCGCGCCTGCGGCCCGCGCGCTGGCATCGTTTCGCCAAAAGTTCTGGAACGCGGCGCAGGGCTGCCTCTACGACGTGGTGGACGAAAACTTTTCGCCGGGGCGGGCCGATGCGAGCGTGCGGCCCAACCAGATTTTCGCCGTGGGCGGCCTGCCGTTCGCGCTGCTCGGGGGCGAGCAGGCCGCCGCCGTCGTGCACACCGTCGAACGGCAGCTCCTCACGCCGCTCGGCCTGCGGAGCCTCGCGCCGGACGACCCACGCTATTGCCCGCGCTATGAAGGCGGGGTGCTCGCGCGTGACGGCGCGTATCACCAAGGCACAGTCTGGCCGTGGCTGATTGGCGCGTTTGTCGAGGCCTGGCTGCGGGTCAACGGCAACACCGGAGCCACGCAGGCCGAGGCCCGCGCGCGTTTTGTCGAACCGCTGCACCTTCATCTGCGCGAGGCGGGGCTGGGCCACGTCTGCGAAATCGCCGACGGCAACGCGCCGCATACGCCACGTGGCTGCCCGTTTCAGGCCTGGTCGTTGGCGGAACTGCTGCGGATTGAACACGGTGCGCTCCGGAGCGACCAGCCAGCCTGAACCCTGACCGGTGGCGCATCCGACTCGTGCGGGCCGCCGTCCTGGCCGGGGACGGCCGATTTCACGGAAATCGGTGCTCGCATTGTCCCGCCCAAGGACTTTTTGCTTCCCCGGTGCGGCCTGCAGGCTGCACCGCCTCCTTCCTCCACTTCATCCAGCCATGCCCACCAAGCCCGCCCCCACCACCGTCATCCCGACTTCTGCCGCCCCTACCGTTGAACACCGTCGCCTCGCCGAGGACGCCGCCCGCACCCAAAACTGGAAACGCTGGGGCCCCTACCTGTCCGAGCGCCAGTGGGCGACGGTGCGCGAGGACTACTCCGAAGGAGGCACCTGCTGGGACTATTTTCCCCACGACCACGCGCGCAGCCGCTCCTACCGCTGGGGTGAGGACGGGCTCCTCGGCATCACCGACCGCGAGTGCCGGCTGTGTTTCGGCCTCGCGTTGTGGAATGGCAAGGACCCGATCCTCAAGGAACGCATCTACGGTCTCACCGGTTCCGAGGGCAACCACGGCGAAGATCCGAAGGAGCTCTACTACTACCTCGACTCAACGCCCACGCACTCATGGATGCGCGGCCTCTACAAATACCCACAGGCCGAGTTTCCCTATCGCTGGCTGCTCGATGAAAACCGCCGGCGGGGCATCGGAGGACCGGAGTTTGAGCTCACCGACACGGGCGTGTTCAACGAGGGCCGCTACTTTGACGTGTTTGCCGAATACGCCAAGACCTCGCCCGAACACATTCTCATCCGCATCCGCGTCGCCAACCGCGGACCCGAGGCGGCGACGATCCATGTGCTGCCCCAGCTGTGGTATCGCAACCTCTGGTCGTGGGGCGTGGAGAACGACCACGTGAAGGAAAAGCCGACGATGTTCACGCGCGACAACGCCATCCTGCTCCAGCACGAGACGCTCGGTTCCGGCGAGTTCCGCTACACGCATGCCTCCGACGGCACCGAACCGACACCGCTCTTCACCGAGAACGAGAGCAACATCCAGCGCCTTTGGGGGGTGGACAACGCCTCACCGTACGTGAAGGACGCCTTTCACCGCCATGTCGTCAACGGCGAGCAGGGCGCAGTAAATCCTGCACGCACCGGCACCAAGGCCGCGCTGCACTACGTCCTCACCATCCCCGCCGGGGCCGAGCGCACGATTGACCTTCAGCTCGCGGTGACGAAGAAGCCGGCGACCATCGCGTTTGGCGGTGCGTTTGAGGCCGAATTTGCCCGCGCACAGCGCGAGGCCGATGAATTTTACGCGCGCGTCATCCCGGCGGCCACCACGCCCGACGAGCGCAATGTCATCCGCCAGGGCTACGCCGGCCTGCTGTGGTCGAAGCAGTTTTACTATTATGTCATGCAGGAGTGGTTTGAGGGGGACCCCGCCTCGCCCAAGCCGCCCGCCAGCCGCAAGCGCGGGCGCAACAAGGACTGGGGCCACCTCCACAGCCGCGACATCATTTCGATGCCCGACAAGTGGGAATACCCGTGGTTCGCCGCGTGGGATCTCGCCTTCCACATGATTCCGTTTGCGCGCATTGATCCGGATTTCGCCAAATCGCAGCTCATCCTTTTCCTGCGCGAATGGTACATGCACCCGAACGGGCAGATCCCGGCCTACGAGTTTAACTTCGGCGACGTCAACCCGCCCGTCCACGCCTGGGCCGCCTGGCGCGTTTACAAGATCTCCGGCGCGCGTGGCCACCGCGACCGCGGTTTCCTTGAGAGCGTTTTCCAAAAGCTGCTCATGAACTTCACCTGGTGGGTCAACCGGAAGGATGCCGAGGGCAAGAACCTCTTCTCGGGCGGCTTCCTGGGTCTCGACAACATCGGGGTTTTCGACCGCGGCCAGCCCATCCCGGGCGGCGGCAGCCTGAACCAGGCCGATGGCACGGCGTGGATGGCGTTTTACGCCAACTCCATGCTCTCGATGGCGCTCGAGCTTGCGCTCGAAAAGGACGGCACCGTCAACGTCGCCTACGAGGACATGGCCTCGAAGTTCTTCGAGCATTTCGTGCAAATCGTGGACGCGATCAACTTCGCCGGCGGCACCGGCCTCTGGAACGCGGAAGACGGCTTCTACTACGACCAGATCAGCTACGGCACCCATTCCGAACCGCTCCGCATCCGTTCGCTCGTCGGCCTGCTGCCCATGATCGCGGTCGAGCTCTTGGATCAGGATCTCATTAACAAGCTGCCCGGCTTCAAGAAGCGCTACCAGTGGTTCCTGCATCACCGCCCCGAGCTGGCGCGCAACATCCGCTCCGCCGCCGCCGATCCCACGCGCGGCCACCACAAGACCATCCTGGCCATTCCCTCGCGCAAGCAGCTCACGAAGATCATGGAAAAGCTCATGGACGAGACGGAGTTTCTCTCCGACTATGGCATCCGCGGCGTCTCCAAGTTTCACGAGAAAAATCCCTTCATCTTCCGGGCCGACGGTACCGAGCTCCGGCTCGACTATGCGCCCGCCGAGAGCAACACCTATCTCTTCGGCGGCAACTCCAACTGGCGCGGCCCGATCTGGTTCCCCGTCAACTTCCTCATCGTGGAGGCGCTCGAGCGCTACGGCGAATACTACCGCGATACGCTCCTCGTGGAGGTGCCCAAGGGCTCCGGCAAGATGGTGACGCTCCAGCAGGCCGCCCTCGAAATCCAAACGCGTCTCGGCGCGATCTTCCTCGCCAAAAAGGACGGCCGCCGCCCCGTGCATGGCGACTGCGACCTCTATGCGCAGGACCAGCACTTCAAGGAGCTCGTCCTCTTCTACGAGTACTTCCACGGCGACAGCGGCCGCGGCGTCGGTGCCACGCACCAGACGGGCTGGACCGCGCTCTCCGTCGGCTGCCTGAGTGACAGCGCCAAACGCCGCGCCAGCCCGGCGTGAGACGCACACACCCTAAGCCATGACCTGCTGGCGCACCTGCGCACCTGATTCCTCAAAAAGTGGCGTTACGCAGCCCACCCAAAGCAACGCCCTCAGGTCACGACTTCGTCCTCCGCCCGTAGCGCGGGCAACCTGCCCACGGCATGTCCGGCCCAGCCCGGTCAGGTGTGACACGCCCTCCGCCCTCCGACTTCAGCCCTTCAGCTTTCAGCCTTTCAGTTTTCATCTTTTTCAACTCTTCAGCCCTTCCGCCTTTCCGTGCTTCCACGATCAACGCCCCCGCAGCCAGCTCACCCCCGCCCAACATACGGCATCTTGGTCGCCATGACGGTGATCGTTTGCACGTTGGCGTGGAGCGGAAGTCCGGCCATGTAGAGGATGGCGTCGGCCACGTGCTGCACCTCCATCGTCGGCTCGATGGCAAGCTCGCCGTTCGCCTGCGGGACGCCTTTTTTCATCGCGCCGGCCATCGCCGTGTCGGCGTTGCCGATGTCAATCTGGCCGCAGGCGATGTCGTAGGCGCGACCGTCGAGCGCAATGGACTTCGTGAGGCCGGTGACGGCGTGCTTCGTGGCGGTGTAGGGCGCCGAGTTCGGGCGTGGTACGTGGGCCGAGATCGAGCCGTTGTTGATGATGCGGCCACCCTGAGGCCGCTGCGTTTTCATCAGGCGAAAGGCTTCCTGTGCACACAAAAACACTCCGGTCAGGTTGGTGTCCACCACCGCCCGCCAGCCCGCCAGCGGCAGCTCCTCAAACGGCACCCCGGGGATGCCCACCCCGGCGTTGTTAAACAGCAGGTCCAGCCGGCCAAACGTCTCCTGCGTGCGCGCGAAGAGCGTGCGCACGGAAGCCGGGTCGGTCACATCGGTCGCAACGGCGAGGGTCCGCGTGGCCGGCGCCCCGGACTCACGGGCGGTGACCTCAAGGGCATCCAGCCGGCGGCCGGCGAGCACGACTGCCCAGCCGGCAGTGAGCAGCGCATGGGCGGTGGCACGACCGATGCCCGAGCCAGCGCCAGTGACGAGGGCGATTTTACGCGGGGTATCCATGCCGCGAAGTGAACGAGCAGCGGCGGGCAAGCCGAGCCAAATTTCGGCGAGGTCGGGATTCGGGTCTTGGCCGATGTGAGCGGGTCTCACTCTGCAATCTCAGCGGGGTGAGGGCACCCCGACCTCACTCGCCGCAAAAAACGCCTCCCGGAAAACCGGGAGGCGTTGAAGAAATCGGAACCGGGAGCGGCACCCTGGTTACATCGGAGCTCCGTCCCTCACTGCTTGAAGCCGGGTGACTTGAAGTAGTGGCCGGCAAACTCGATAAACGTGGTCCAGTTCGGGCCGTCGGTATGGCCTTGGTCGTGCTGGCGGAAGGCGATGTCGCCATCAATCAGCGGGGTGAGCGGAGGGGGCATCTGGGCCGTGACGGCAATGGGGTCGGGAACCACCTCGAAGTGCAGGTTGAGCGCATCGTTGCTGAGGGCTTTTTTGCCGAGGAGCTTCCAGACCGGGCTGGCACCTGCGGTCGCCATAAAGGTGCCGGGGGTGTCCTGCCACGATTCGTTGCTGTAGCTCGCGCCGCCATCCTTGGCTCCGTTGAACTCGACGTATTGACCGCCACTGACGAAGATGGGGCGCGGAGCGACCAACGCGACGAATTGGTGTGCGTCGGCCGGCAGATCATCCACGGTCTTGGGGCCGGCGTATTTGATAAAATTGCCCGCCATCCAGTGATACTCGCCGGTACCAGCAAGGCTCTCGACCTGCTCGCCGACCAAATGCCGCCAGATATGGGCTCCCCCTTCGCCCGAGGAGCTGACAAAGCCCGTGAGGGCGCGCGGCTCATAGACGAGCGTGGCGAGGGTGGCCTTGCCGTTGCGGGAGTGCCCCTCGAAGGCGACCTGCTTGGCGTCCACCAGACTGTCGGTCTCGAAAAAATCAATCAGCTTGCCCGCGCCCCAGGCCCAGGCACGCAGCGCGCCCCAGTCGTCGGGCTTGCGGGGTTGGCCCTTGTTGATGAGGCCAATGATGCCCTGCCGGAGACTGTTGCCGCCGCTGTCCGCCTGGATGCTGCCGTTATTGATGCTGCCGAAGCCCCAGCCGAGCGAGACGGCCTGAGCCTGCCAAGCACCCATGCCGCCGCCAAACACAATGATCACAGGGACTTTTCCGGCGGCATTGGCGGGGGTCGTCACGGAAGCGCCAATGTTCACGGTGATGGCCAGGAAGGACGAGTTGTCCACATGGCCGATGAGCGCGCGGGTGATGATCGGAATGTTTCCGCTCATGCCCGGTGTGGTGCTCGTGACCTCCCACGTCACCTTGATCGTCTTGGCGGCCACGGGCAGGCGGCCGTAAAACTCACGGTCGAAGATCTCGAAAAGTTCCTTGCGGCGCTGCTCCCACATCGCAGGGGTGGTGATCTTGCGCCCGTCGGCCATGGCGAGGAGGTCGGGCACCTTGGATTTGGCCGTGGCCTTCGACTCGTCGTAATTGGCATAGTTGTCCGGCACAACCCCTCCACGGATCTGGCCGGCAGGGCCGGGACGCAGCGGCGAGGTGATCCCGAGCTGGTCCATCATGTATTGGTGGTCATCGTAGGTGCCGAGCAGGTCGGCCACGGCCACGCTCTTTTTCTGCGCAGGCGTGAAGATATCCAAAAGCTTGCTGTTGAGACCGGACCTCAGGCCGGTGGCGACCGTCTGCTTGTCGGTCATGTCCTTTTGGGTCTGGTTGATCTGATCCAGCAAAGACTTGATGGTGGTGACCTGGGCCTCCGTCAGGGTCAGCGCGGTGGTGAGATTCTCGATCGTCAGCGGGTTTGGCAGCGGGGCGGCCGCACCTCCCCGGGGGGCACCGCGAGCACCGCCACCTCGGGCACCAAGAGCTGGAGCCGGTTGGGCAAAAGCGGTGGCAGCGGACAGGGAGAGCAGGAGGGCAAGTCCGGCGATTTTTTGTGGGGAGTTAGTTTTCATGGGAGTAGGGGCCGCCCAGAGCCTGCACGGGCGAACGCCCGGGGAACAGAAAAATCAGGCAGTGGCTCAGTTTGATTTGTGCGCGGGGAGGAAGGGAGCCTCTTCGAGGCGACTGCCTACGGCTCTTAGAGACAGTTACCACCAAACTGACCTGCCACACAAAAGTCCAAAGCACAGGACGTTGGGATCACTTCGAGCAGGCCCTTGGTGGGGTGAAAATTTGGGCGCGAAAACAGGCGGGCCACTGCGCTCACGCGCAGGGCTGCTTTCTCCCCGTGGACAAAAAACGCCTCCCGGAAAACGGGAGGCGTCGAGGGCTCAGCGCCCGAGGACAGGGTTCCGTCTCCTACGAGGCGGGTTGTGCATCATTGCTTGAGACCGGGTGATTTGAAGTGGCGGCCGAGAAACTCCATGAACGTGGGCCAGTTCGGGCCGTCAGTGTGGCCTTTGTCGTGCTGACGGAAGGCGATGTCGCCGTCAATCAGCGGGGTAAGCGGCGGCGGCATCTGCGACCTGATGGCCAGCGGGTCGGGCACCACGTCGAAGTGCAGGTTGAGGGCGTCATTGCTCAGTCCTTTTTTGCCGAGCAGCTTCCAGACCGGGCTCGCGCCGGCTGTCGCCATGAACGTCCCGGGCGTATCCTGCCACGACTCTCCGCTGTAGCGGGACTCGGGATGGCCGGGAGCTCCGTTGAACTCGATGTATTCGCCGCCGCTCACGAAGATCGGGCGCGGGGCGATCAGCGCGACAAACTGGTGGTTGTCAACCGGCAGGTCCTCCACGGTGAGCGGGCCGGCGTATTTGAGAAAGTTGCCAGCCATCCAGTGATATTCGCTGGTGGGGGTGTTCCAGGAAGCAAGATTTTCGACCTGCTCACCGACCAGATGCCGCCAGAGCTTCGCGCCGCCCTCACCGGAAGAGCTGACGAAGCCGGTGAAGACACGCGGCTCATAGACGACAGCGGCAAGCGTGGCCTTGCCGAAGCGCGAATGTCCCTCGAAAGCAACCTGCTTGGCGTCCACGAGCGCGTCGGTCTCAAAGAAGTCAATCAGCCGGCCCGCGCCCCAGGCCCAGGCGCGCAGCGCACCCCAGTCGTCAGGCTTGCGGGGCTGGCCCTTGTTGATGAGGCCAATGATGCCCTGCCGCAGGGCCATGCCGCCGGTATCGGCCTGGATGCTGGCAGAGTCGAGGCCACCGTAGCCCCAACCCTGCGCGATTGCCTGAGCCGCCCAGCTGCCGCCGCCACCCCCACCCCACACGATGATAACCGGCACCTTGCCAGCGGCGTTGTCCGGAGTCGTGACCGAGGCCCTGATATTCACGGTGATGGCCGGATAGTATGTCGGATCCACATGGCCGACGAGCTGACGGGTCGTGATCGGATTGTTGCCGCTCATGCCTTGGGTGGTGCCGGTGACTTCCCACGTCACCTTGATGGTCTTGGCAGCCGCGGGCAGACGGCCGTAAAGCTCGCGGTCGAAAATCTCAAAGAGCTCCTTGCGGCGCTGCTCCCACATGGCGGGCGTGGTGATGGGGCGACCATCGGCCATCGCGAGCAAGGGCGGCACCGGCGACTTTGAGTGCGCTTTGGTCTCGTCGTAATTGGCGTAGTTGGGATCGTTCACCGCGCTGCCACGAGCACCGGGGCGAAGCGACCCGGTGATGCCGAGCTGGGCGATCATGAATTTGTGGTCATCATACGTGCCGAGCAGGTCGGCGACAGCCACGCTGTTTTTCTGCGCGGGCGTGAAGATATCCGAAAGCTTGCTGTTGAGACCGGACCGGAGGTCGGTGGCGCGCGTCTGCTTGTCGGTCATGTCCTTTTGCACCTTGTCGATCCCATCAAGCAAGGGCTTGACGGTGGTGACCTGCACGTCGGTCAGGGTTAGCGCGGTGGTGAGATTCTCGATCGTGAGGGGGTTGGGCTGCGGGGCGGCCGCACCCCGGGCTCCCCGGCCACCGCCGCCTCGTGGACCAGCAACTGGAGCAGGTCCGGCGGGAGCGGGTTGGGCGAGCGCGGTGGCCGCAGTCAGGGCGAAAAGGCCGGCGAGGGCCGAGAGCTTTTTAGGGGAGTTGGAGTTTGTTTTCATGGGTGATTGGGTTGCTGAAAATGAGCGCAGGCAAGGTCACGAATCAGAGTAAAACACATCAAAATACGACGGCGGATCCCAGCGGATCCACCCTACCTACGGGGCACTCAACCGCCCCCCGCCACGCCGGCGCGCGGAGCGGTGGCGCTCGGGTCTGCGCTCGGCGGCGGGGCGTGGTCTTCTTTGGCGGGCGGGCCCAGCAGCTCCGTAAGGATGGGCTTCAGGCCGTCGGCCCAGACTTGGTAGCCTTTCACGCCCGGGTGCAGGTTGTCCGTGTTCATCATGCCGGGGAGAAAAATACCGTTGGCGTCGGCGAGCTGGTTGTTGACGTCGAGATAGCGGACTTTCTTGCCGTCAGCATAGGTGGCGACGATGGTGTTGATTTTCTTGATGAAGGCGTAGAGCTGGGGGCTGTTGTTCCGGGGAAAGATACCGGTGAGAATGACGGTGGCACCGGGGGCTTTTTGTTGGAAACGGGTGAGCACGGCCTTGATGCCGCGGGCGATGTCGGCGGCCTTGGCGTCGTCGCCCGGCTGCATGCCGACGTTGTTGGTGCCGCCGAGGAAGACGATGACCTTGGGGTTGACGCCGTCGAGCTCCCCATTGTCGAGCCGCCAGAGGATGTTCTGGAGAGTGTCGGCACCCCAGCCGAAGTCGGCGACATTCCAGCCGAAGAAGTTTTGGTTCCAGTTGGCGAGGTAGTCCTTGTAGGCGGCGTCGCTGGTGCCCCAGCGGCGGGCGATGGAGTCACCCTCGACATAGACATCAATTTTGCCCTGCAAGCGTTTGGCGAGGAGCTGCTCATGGGCGGTCAGCGAGTTCGGGTCGGTGCGGGACGCGGGCTGGTCGGCAGCTGGACCGGGAGCGCCACCGCCGCCACGGCCGCCGCGCGCGCCGGGACCAGCGAGGAGCTGCGCGAGCTGGGCCTTCTGCGGATCGTTGAGGGACGCGCCGGCGTTTTCGACGAGCGTGCCGCGCAGGGTGTTGTAGATGGCGCGCAGGTCGTCGGCGTTCTTTTGCGCGGCGGCAACCTCGGCGAGCAGCGGGCTGATCTGCGCGGCCTGAGCCGCGGTGAGCGTCAACGCGGTCTGCAGGTTTTCGATGCTGGGCAAGGCCGCCTGGCCGCCCCGGGCGG
>CAIQBC010000061.1 GCA_903869955.1 uncultured Opitutia bacterium | reverse complement strand
GTGAGACACTACACTAGTTGCCCCGTCTTATCCGGCAGAGCCGCTATCCAAGCGTAGGCGATCACATAAGTTACGACACCCGCTAGCATCGCGGCCAATTGTTTGGGTTGAGACAGCCCCAGAAATATCGCCCAAACGAAGCTCGGCATCGCACAGAACAAGCCCCGCATACTCCAAAGCCCAATCTGCCGGTGAAACTCCACTAGATTCGGCCAGAATCTCACAACCGCGCCCTTCCTACCCGCCGCTTCCCGCCGGACCGTGAAATCGTCACGGCAGAAGACTTCTCTCCCGCGGAAGGCGCAGGCTCCGGTGGCCACGCCAACTCGCCGCGCTGGGCCGCGAGGCAGGCCTTGAGCGGCAGCAGGCCTTGTAGCGCGCACCACAGGCGCGGGAGGCGTTTCACGCGGGCCTTCATGCGACCACCTCCTTCGGGCCGGCGTCGTGGGCCTGCCAGTCGACATTCCGCGTGAAGTACATCACCGCCGCGAGCGCGACAAACAGCGCTCCCGTGCCCGCCAGCAGCGCATAGTTCTCCATCCGCAGCACCACATAGAGCACGCTGTGGACGCTCGCCAGCAACGCCGCGATCACCGCCGCCCGGCCGCGCCCGCGTAAAATTGCCGCGCTGTAGAGCGTGATCAGCAGCGACGAGGCCGCCGCCGCACCGATGTACGCCGGACCCGGCTCGATCACCTCTCCGAGCGCCAGCAACGCGAGGTAAAAGAGGCACATCGCCGCGCCGACCAACCCGTAGTGCACCGCGTGCAACCGGAGCCCCGCCAGTGTCTCGAAGAGAAAGAAGGCCGCAAACACCAGCGCCAGGACGAGCACGCTGTGTTTCAGCGCGCGATCCACCATGCGGTACGCCTCAAACACGTAGCCGGTCTCGACCGTCTCGTCCCTTGCCGGATCAGGTCTGGCGGGGACCACGGCCCGGGGCGCCTCCGTGACCGATCGTCCCGCCGCCACGCGCCGCGGCACCGCCCGCGCCTCCCGCCGCTCCTGCTGAAGCGAGCCGACGAGGTGAAGCGGTAGTTGCAAGAGCAGTACCAGCAGGGCGATGAAGAGCAGCTTGAGCGTGGCGCGATTGCGGAGGTCGGTCTTGGCCGAAGCGACAGGAGGAAGGGGCGGAGGAACGAGTGGTGTGTTTTCCATGACTCCGCCACGATGCCTCGCACGCATGAAGCGCGTGTGAAGCCCGCATGAATTCGCGATGAAATCAGCCGCGGCGCGGCGGCCTCACTGCGCCTCAGGCCACCGGCAGCGAGAGCTCGGCGCGTGCGCCGCCTTCGGGGCGGTTGGCAAGGTTGGCCTCGCCGCCGTGCAGGCGCGCGATCTCGCGCACGATGCTCAGGCCCAGGCCGCTGCTCTTGCGGCCGGAGTCGGGTCGGGGCAGCGAGTAGAATCGGTCGAAGATGCGGGCGAGCGCATAGTCCGGCACGCCCGGCCCGGTATCCTCTACGGTGATACATACCGACCGATCCCGCCGGGCGACGGCCACCGCCACGG
>CAIQBC010000060.1 GCA_903869955.1 uncultured Opitutia bacterium | reverse complement strand
TGCTCGACCGGCTGCGCGGCCATGGGCTGAAAATCACGGTCGTCCCGGGCGCGTTTTTCCCGGGACGTGAAACCAAGACGCCCGCCGAGGCCGCCGCCATCCGCGAGGGCAACCGGTGCAGCGCACTTGGCCTCGCCGCGGCCGAGCGCCTGCTGCGCGCCAGCCAGATCCGGGGCGGCCGCCTCTGGCACCGGGGCGGGGTGCTCACGTCGGAACGACTCAAGGTTGCCATCGAGACGGCCTGCCTTGAGGCCGGGGCCGTCTCCCTCGGCACCATCGCCGCCGGCGGCGACCAGGCCTGCGACCCGCACGGGCGCGGCACCGGCCCGCTGCGTGCGCACGAGCTGATCATCGTGGACATTTTTCCGCGCGTGACCGCGACCGGCTACCACGGCGACATGACCCGCACCTTCCTGAAAGGCCGCGCCAGCGACGCCCAACGCGCACTTGTCAGCGCCGTGCGCGACGCCCAGCTCGCCGCGCTCGGCCGGATCCGCGCCGGGGCCAACGGCCACGACATTCACGCCGCCGCCGTGGAAATTTTCGACCAGCGCGGCTACCAGACGAAACGCACCTCGCGCGGCGCAGTGGGCTTTTTCCACGGCACGGGCCACGGACTCGGCCTCGACATCCACGAGCCGCCCCGCCTGAGCGGCACGGTGGATTATGTCCTGAAGCCGGGCTCGGTCGTCACCGTTGAGCCGGGGCTCTATTATCCCGGCCTGGGTGGCTGCCGCATCGAGGATGTCGTGCAGGTCACGGCCGCAAGGCCGCGGATGCTGTCGGCCTACCACTACAACTGGGAACTGCGGTGACTTCAGAATTGCGCCAAAACGCCGATGGACGCGAAAGCTAACCCAGCCTGCCCGGCCTTTTCCATGCCGGATTTCTATTCGCGTAAATTCGCGTCCATTCACGGTTAGACCCTGCCCATGCCCGAGCTCGCCGAGGCCGAATTCTACCGCAAACGCTGGCATCAGGCCGCCGTCGGGCGGCGCGTCACCGCCGTGCTTACCCACGATCGCGCAAAGATTTTTCGCGGGACGAATCCCGCCGCGCTCCGCCGTGCGCTGACCGGTGCGAAACTGCTCGGCTCCGCGGCGGCGGCGAAACAAATGCTCTTCCGCTTCGGTGGCGGGGCGTGGCTGGGTGTCCACCTCGGCATGAGCGGCGAACTGCGCGCCGAGCCGGCCGGCTATGTGCCGCAGAAACACGACCACCTGGTGCTCCGCACTCACCGCGCCGCGCTCGTGTTCCGCGACCCGCGGATGTTTGGCCGCGTGCAGTTTCATACCGGTGCCGGGCCACCCGCGTGGTGGACGCGCATCGCACCGCCGTTGCTCTCAACCGCGTTCACGGCGGAGGCCGTCGCCGCGTTTCTCCGCCGCCGCGCCCGCGCGCCGGTCAAGACGGTGCTGCTCATGCAGGAGCGCTTCCCCGGCGTGGGCAACTGGATGGCCGATGAAATTCTCTGGCGTGCGGCCATCCACCCCAAACGCCGCGCCGGCACCCTGCGCCCCGTCGAGGCACGTGCGCTGTGGCGCGAAAGCCGCCGCGTCGCCCGCCTCGCGCTCGCCACCATCGCGGGACGTGGCGACCACCTGCCGCCCGACCTCAACGTCCACATCCCCGGCTCGTGGCTGTTCAACCACCGCTGGCAGGACGGCGGACGGTGCCCAAAGACCAAACAGCTGCTCGTCCGCGAAGAGGTCGGCGGTCGCACGACCTGCTGGTCGCCCGCGCGGCAGAAGCTGACGGGGTAAAGCCCATGCCCGGTCCCACCCCATCGCCCATGCTCTGCCCGCCGCCGGCACCCTTGCGCCGCTCACCACGGAAAATGGGCGCGCTGGGCCTGGCCCTTGGCCTCGTGGTGTGGGGTGCCAGGCTGGCCGTCGTGGGCCGTTACGGCAGCGACCTCCCCCAGGCCGACCAATGGGATGCCGAGGGCTTGCATTTGATTGTCGCCCAGTCCCAAGGCGGGCTGTCCCTCGGCTCTTTTTTTGCCCCTCATAACGAACATATCATCCTTTGGACGCGCCTGCTGGCGCTGCTGGAGCTCAAGGGCAACGGCCTGTGGGATGCGCGCCTCGGCTGCGTGGTGAACGCTGCGTTGCACGCGGTGGCGGCGGGCCTGCTCTGGCGCTGGCTGGTGCGCTGGGTGGTGCCCGACGCGCCGGCCGGCGCTTGGATCGCGGTGGCCCTGGCCGTCGCGCTGCCCTTTTCTTCGCACAATATTCTCGCCTCCTTTCATTCCCAGCAGGCGTTCATGGCGGGATTTTCTCTCCTCGCGTTCGCCTTGCTCCCGGTCGCCGCACCCGCTTCATCCGCCTGGTGGGGCGGCGTGGGCTGTCTGGTCGCCGCGCTATTTTCGATGGGCGCGGGCCTGCTGGCGGCCGTGGCGGTCGGAACCGTGGCCGCGGTCCACGCCTTGGCCAGCCACACCCTCCGCCGGGTCTGGCCGACCTTGGCCGCCTGCCTCGCCGTCTGCCTGCTCGGCTGGGAGCTGCGCGTGGAGGTACCGGCGCACGCGGGCTATGCGGCGGCTTCGGCGGCCGATTTCGCCGGGGCACTGCTGCGCCAGGTGATCTGGCCGGTGCATCGTTTCGGGCTGGGAGTATTCGCCGTCCTGCCGATGGCCGCAGCCTGGGCCGCGTGGCTCTGGCTTGCGGGGCAGGTGTGCCGCCGTCGCGGCGGCAAGGGGGAGCTGGCCCTGCTGGCCGCCGGCCTTTGGGTCTGGTTGCAAATGGCCGCCGCAGCCTGGGCCAGAGGCGCGGGCGCTCCCGCGCCGCCATCACGCTATCTCGACACGCTGGTCATCGGCGCCGGCGTCGCGATGGCCGCATGGTATGTCGCTCGCACGCGCCCGGCATCCGGGGTTGCGCTGCCACGCTGGCTGGACTGGGTGGGCCGGGCTGGCCTTGCGGTGCTGCTCGCGGGCCTTGCGACCGAGGCGGTGGTGTCCGTCGGCTGGCAGTTGCCGGAGCGCCACGCCAGCTACCAGCGGGGCGAGACGGCGGTGCGGGAGTATCTGGCCGGCGGCAACCCTGCCAGTTTGCGCACGGACGACATCCCCTACCCTGATCCCGTGACGCTGCGCGCCCGGCTCGACGAGCCGGCCATCCGGCAGGTGCTGCCACCCAGCCTGAGACCGCCGCTCCCGCCCGCTGACGCGCCCGGCTCAGTTATCGCAGCCGCGCTGGCCCAGCACGGCCTGCTCGTGCTGCTGGCCGGGGTGCTTTTGGCCCTCGGGGTGGTGGTGAGGCGGGCCGGATCAACCCAAAATTCCACGCTTAGCCGGGCGGCGGGCCACTCCCCAAAACCCTGATGGCCACTCCCCGCCAACGTCTCGACGAGCTGCTCGTCGCCCGCGGTCTCGCCGCCTCGCGCGCGCAGGCCAAGGCGCTCATCATGGCGGGCCGCGTGCTCCACGGCACCGTGCGGCTCGACAAGCCCGGCCAGGTGTTTCCCACCGACCTCGCGCTCGCCGTCGCGCAGCCGCCGCGCTTCGTCAGCCGGGGCGGGGAAAAGCTGCAGGGCTGGCTCGACCGCTTTCCCGTGGACCTGCGTGGCGCCCATGTGCTTGACGTGGGCGCCTCGACCGGCGGCTTCAGCGACTGCGCGCTCCAGGCGGGCGCGGCGGGGGTCGTGTGCGTGGACGTGGGCCGCGCGCAGCTGCACGCGAAGCTGCGCGCCGACCCGCGCGTGACCAACCTTGAGCAGATCAACGCGCGCCACCTGCGCGCCGCCGATTTGCCGCGTGCCGAGTTCGATGCGGTCGTCATGGATTTGTCCTTCATCTCGCTGCGCAAGGTGCTGCCCGCCGTATGGCCGCTGGTGCGCGCAGGCGGCACGCTGGTCGCGCTGGTGAAGCCGCAGTTCGAGGCCGGCAAGGCCGAAGCGGACAAAGGCCGGGGCGTCATCCGCGACGTGGCCGTGCAGGCGGCTGTGCTTGCCGACGTGACCGCCTTCGCGCTCGCCGCGCTGCCGGGCGCGACGCTGCTCGGCACGATGGACTCGCCCATCACCGGCGGCGACGGCAACCGGGAATTCCTGCTCGGCCTCCGGAAAAATTGAAACGACCCTGCCCCGCTGGCCGGGGCCGGGCTTGCTTTTCCGCGCATCGGCCCATGGCCGACATCCCCGGCGAACTGCGTCTGGCCGCTGCCCCGGCTCCGCGTCGTCAGCTACGCCGTCTGGGTCAGCACCATCGGCTCGCGCAGCCTGCCCGAGGCGCAGATGCAGTTCGAGGCCCTCATCTCCGACCCCAAGCAGCTCTACGAGTCCGGCATCGGCGGGATGCTTGCGCAGGCCGAGGCGGCCGACTAGGCGCCGGGCCCGGTGATCGATAATTTTTCGAGACGGCGTGGGCGCAGTTGCGCGAGACGGTCGCCCGCTCGTCAACCCCGACGACACCGAGCGCAGTGTGTCCGACAGCGAGGGCATGGTCGTCTCGCTCGCCCGGCAGACCGCGCTCGGCCGGCTGGCGGACGTCAGCCTGGCCGCGCCGCCGACGGGCTGGAATTCCGGCCTCCTGCCCTCCCGGCATGACCCGATCTCTGGAACCACGAATCTCCGCCCGTTCAATCATTGACGTACCGGACGCCGGAACCATTTTGCCTCGATGAACCAAAAATCCGCCGCCCCGGGGCCGAACCGTCCGCGCACGGCATCGAAACCGCGTGCCGGATTTTTCCTCAGCGGTCTGGCCATTGCCGCCTTGGCCGCCGCCCTGTTCTGGTGGAACCGCGCGCCCGCTCCGGTGGCGCAAACGGTGGTGGCCAAGGTGCCCGCTCCGCCCCCCGCTGGGCCGGTTTTGTCGCCGCCCGACCAGCCTGCGGTCTCACTCCCGCCCACCGCTGACGAGCCGGCGCCGAGCCCCGCCGAACGCCTCGCGGCCGCCGTAACCCTGCTGACCTCACCGACGCTCGATGCCACTGCCGTGCAGCAGGCCCGGGCACTCATTGACTCGGCCTATGCGCCGCTCTACCAGCAGCTCGGCCTGAGCCCTACCGACGCCACCGCGTTGGGCGATCTCCTGAGCCAACGTCTCGACGCCGACCGGACGGGTCTCGCCGCCGCCGCCGCCCAGGGTCTCACCCTGGCCGACAACCCGGCGGAAGTCGCGCTCGTGGTGCGGGCGGCCGTCACGCCAGTTGAGATCCAGATCCGCGCGCTGCTCGGCGGAGATGGGTATCAGCAGTACCAGGCTTTCGCCGCACCGATTCGCACGGCCGTCGCCGCCGCCCTGCGGCAAAACCAGCGTTGAGCGCCGTCGCGAAAGAAAGCCACTGACAAGGCTCCGCCGTGAACCTGCTGTCGTGAGCCGGTCACCCGGCCCGGCCCCCATCATCAGACCGGCCGTCGCACGCCACCTCACTTGCAGTAGAAATTGCCACCGTCGTCGGGCAGGCCGATGCGATCGGCTTGGACTTCCTGCAACGTCAGCGCGTCCATCACGCGGTCGCCGAGGGAATAGACCTTGCCGTTGATCACCGCGTCCTGACCGGGCCGGCGGGCAGGCGGTAATGGTAAGTTTTACCGCCTGTTCCTGCAACACGGGATCCGGCAGCACTGCCGCAGGCGACGGTACAACGGCAGCAGGTGGCACGACGGCGGCGGGTACCGGCGGGGCCATCACAACTGTGCGGCGGCGGGCGCGACCGGTGCGACCGGCACAGCTACGCCTCCACCGGCCGAGGCGCAACCAGGGGCGGCGGCACAACGGCTGGCCGCATGAAAAACACGCGAAGGCAGCCACCGCCAGCAGCATCACGCCCCCTCCGAGGATGAGCGGAAGGGGATTTTTTTTGCAGCCACCGCAGCCGGTGCGGGGGCCGCAACGGGCGCGGACCCCGGCAGCGGCAGCCGGGGTGGTGGTGGGGCAAGGGAGGCCGGCGCGGCACCCGGCGAGGGGGGCTTGGCTTATTTGCCTTTGCTCATGGCGAGGGCGGCAGCGATGTGGCTCACGGCGGAACCGCTAGCAAACGGGCCGGAAAGAACAGCCCCAAGTGTGCCAACAGGTTCCGCCCCGCCGCAGCCGATAAAAATCGTGTGGACAACCCGCCGCGCCACGACTTGCCTTTGACGCATGCCGTCGCCTTCACCCGCGCCCAAATCCTTTACGCTCTTCAGTGTCGCCGTGGACCTCGTCCTCGTCGCCGCGTTTTTCGCGTATCTGTACTCCCTGCTCCGTTCGCATGTCCCGTCGAACAACGAGAACAATATCAGGCTCTGGGCCGCGCTCGGCTCGTCGTGCATGAGCGGCGTGTTCTGGCTGTGCATCCAGATGTTCCGCGTCGTGCTGCGCGCGCAGCGCGCGGCGAAGAAGCAGCCGTGAGGCGTCGGCTTTGGGGGCCCACCCGGCCACTGTCGCCAAAGTGCCGGCTCCGCAGGATTCTGACCACCTGACGGTTCCTTCATAGCTTTGGCCGATTGCCAAGGATCCGGACATTTTTTCGGCTCCACCGAAAAGAAAGAGCCCCTTGACCGTCCCACTCCGACGCGGCGACAAAGTCCGCTACGGCCCCCCAAAGTTTGGTTGAAAACCCGCCCGTGCCCCGCATCGTTCCCTCCGTGGAAGCCAAAACCAAACCCACGCCCTCGTTCGAGGACGCCCTCGCCAAACTCGAAGGCATCGTCGAATCCATGGAGTCGGGCGACGTGCCGCTGGCCGCGCTGCTCACCCAGTTCGAGGAAGGCACGGCGCTGCTGAAAATCTGTGAGGCCCGGCTCAAGGACGCCGAGCTGAAAATCGAGCAGCTCAAGAAGCAGAAGGACGGCTCCGCCACCTTCGCGCCAGCCACCGCCGGCCGCGACACCTGAGCGGACCCACGCCCGCCATCCCCATTCAACGCATGAGCCACGCCGCCGACCTCCCGGTCCCCCGCCCGTCCGCCCCACGCCTGCTCGGCACGATCCGCTCGCCTGCCGACGTGAAGGCGCTGCCCGCCGCCGAGCTGCCGCGCCTCGCGCAGGAAATCCGTGACGAGATCATCGCCGTCACGGCGAAAAACGGCGGCCATGTGGGCCCCAACCTCGGCGTGGTCGAGCTGACCATTGCGTTGCACCGCGTGTTCACAACGCCGGAGGATCAGTTTGTCTTCGATGTGGCGCACCAAGGCTACGTCCACAAGCTCCTCACCGGGCGTGGCGGCAAGTTTTTTCGCGGACTGCGCCAAGGTGGCGGCGCGAGCGGCTTCCTCGTCCGCGCCGAGAGCCCGCACGACAGCTT
>CAIQBC010000059.1 GCA_903869955.1 uncultured Opitutia bacterium | reverse complement strand
GCGGTGGCGGCGGTGGCGGCTGAGTTCTGCGCTTCATTTTTTTTTAATTTTCCGGCGTTTCCCCAGAGAGGAGGCGCCGGTTTTTTATTAAGTTCGGCCATCAGTGCGGGGCGTTTGCTTCAGCGAAGTGGCGCGCTTTTTCCGTTCAGTTTGGGCGGGTCGGTCTTTACTGCGCGGAATTTTATTCCCGCCCTTTTTCGCCGGCTCGCTTCACCCCCGCGCGCTGCCGGCTGGTGTTCTCCGAGCCGCGCAAGGGTATGGCACCCGCTTTCGTGTTTATCCTGCGGCTGAGCCACCGCTGTCGAGGGATGATGGCAGGTTTGCTGGCCCACGCAGTTATTCGCCGCACCCTTGGCCTTGACTTTCACCCCGTTGGCTGTCCCGCTGCGACCTGACCGATGCGAAACGCTGCTCCAGCGCTCCGACTTACCTAGACGCACGATCCCTTCCGGGCCGCGTAGCGGCTGTTCGTGCGTCCGTCGGTCTGGCCTGTTTTCCGTGTGTCCACCGGCACACGCACGTGTGCTCGCCTTCCCCTCCGCTTTTCCGCAACCTGCTTGTTTCCTTTGTGTCGCCATGCAATCTCCGCCCGTCACCAAATACGTTCCGTTTCCCCCCGTCGCCCTGCCTGACCGCCAGTGGCCCGGCCGCACCCACACCCGCGCGCCCGTCTGGTGCAGCGTTGACCTCCGCGACGGCAATCAGGCCCTCGCCCAGCCGATGAGCGTCGAGGAGAAGCTCGAATATTTCGACCTGCTCGTGAAAATCGGCTTCAAGGAGATCGAGGTCGGCTTTCCGTCCGCCTCCCAGATCGAGTTTGATTTCTGCCGCCGCCTCATCGAAGAGGGGCGCATTCCGGCCGATGTCGCCATCCAGATTCTCTGCCAGTGCCGCGAGGACCTCATCACGCGCTCGCTGGAAGCGTTGCGCGGGGCGAAGAACATCATCTTCCACCTCTACAACTCCACCTCGCCCAAGCAGCGCGAATATGTCTTCAACGCGTCCCAGCCCGACATCGTCCGCATTGCCACGCATGCCGTCGGCTTTTTGAAAGCCCACCTGGCCCCGCTGGTCGCCGCCGGCACGCGCGTCCGGCTCGAATACTCGCCCGAGAGCTTCACGAGCACCGAGCTCGGGTTCGCGCTGGAGATTTGCGAGGCCGTGACCGACGTGTGGGCGCCCACCCCCGCCGACAAAATCATCCTCAATCTCCCGGCCACCGTCGAATACACCACGCCCAACGTCCACGCCGATCAGATCGAGTGGATGTGCCGCCGCCTCACGCGCCGCGCCGCCACCCTCGTCTCGCTCCACACGCACAACGACCGCGGGACCGGCGTCGCGGCGACGGAGCTCGCGCTCCTCGCCGGGGCCGATCGCGTCGAGGGCACGCTCTTCGGCAATGGCGAGCGCACGGGCAATGTGGATCTCGTGACCGTCGCGCTCAACCTCTACACGCAGGGCGTCCACCCCGGCCTCGATTTCTCCGACATCAACGGCATCCGCGAAATCTACGAGCGCTGCACGCGCCTCGAAGTTCCTCCGCGCCACCCCTACGCCGGCGAGCTGGTGTTCACCGCGTTCAGCGGCTCGCACCAGGACGCCATCAAAAAATCCTGGGGCGCGCAAAAGCCCGGCGCCCCGTGGGACGTGCTCTACATCCCCATTGATCCCGCCGACATCGGCCGCAGCTACAAGGCCATCATCCGGATCAACAGCCAGTCCGGCAAGGGTGGCGTCGCCTACATCTTGGAAAACGAGTTTGGTTTCGCGCTGCCCAAGCTCATGCACAAGGAGATGGGCCGCCTCATCAACGACCTCGCCGACACGAAGGGCACCGAGCTCACCCCCGCCGAGGTCCACGACGCCTTCCGCCGCGAATACCTCGACCGCGCCGCGCCCGTCGCGCTCTCACGCTTCCGCACGACAGAGCGGGACAGTGCCGTAAAATGCGAGATTGAGCTCACGATTGACGGCGTGGCGCACGCGCTCACCGGCGCGGGCAACGGCCCCATCGCCGCCTTCGTCGCGGCGCTCGCCACGACGGCGCTGCCCAAGTTCGATGTGCTCAGTTACACCGAGCACTCGCTGGGCCGCGGCGCCGAGGCGCGCGCCGTAAGCTACATCCAGATCAAGACCGAACGCGGCCGCACCTGCTATGGCGCGGGCATAGACACGAACATCGAGCTCGCCAGCATCAAGGCGGTCGTGAGCGCCCTCAACCGCGCGCTGGTCAAATAACCTCGGTGGCCGGTGGTGACGCAGGTTGACGTCTGACCATGCACGACGGGCTCAGGCCCGACGTGTCGAGGATAAACCCCGACCTACAATTTTCAAAATGCGTCACACCCCGGCGGCCGGTCCAGGCAGTGCGGGGCAGACGCGCGCTGGATGAAGCCGATGGGCCGAGCCAAGCTCGCTGGCTCCGCCTGATTTTTTCCCGCGAGGAAAACGGTGCGGCCTTTTTGCGCACCACGCCATGCGACCGATTGTCCGACGTAACGCCGGTGTCACCCGATCGTTGGCCAATTGTTACCCCTGCGGGTTGACCGGGGCCGCGCGCAAAATTTTTCTCGGACCGACATGACCCGTGCCCGCCCGTATGGGCGCACTTTATCTGCCGCGCCGGCGAAAATTTTCCGTCCTCCAGCCAACTGATCTCCACCTTCCTCCCATGAAATCCTCCCACCAAACGCGTCTTCTCCTTGCCGGTGCGCTCACGCTGGCCGCCGCCAGCCACGCTCTCGCCCAAGTCTTCACGGCCGGCGACCTGCTCATCAGCCGCAGTGTCTACACCGGCACCGCCTCCACCGTGACCGTTGGCCAGGCATTGCCCGGCGGCGGCCTCGCCACGGCAGACGGCAGTTTCCCCAATGTCTGGGCCAACGAGGCGCCCGACGCGAGCTTCGGCATCACCTCCCCCGTCTTCCTCGACGAGCTGACGGTTACTGGCAGCCCCGTGCAAAGCCTCAATCTTACCTCGCTGGCCGCCGCGCAGAGCGTGAATTTTAGCACCAGCTTCCCCTCCAAATCGGAGCTGGCGCTCAATCTCACCAGCGATGGCACCGCCGTGACCTTCATGGGCTACGTTGCGCCGGCCAACACGCTCGATGTCTCCAATTCCAACACCCCCAATTTCTCCGACCCCTCCAATCTTGTCGGAGGCAGCCTCACCTTCCAGCGTGGGATTGCACAGCTCGGCTCCAATGGCTCGCTCTCGGTCACCGCCGTGAATGCCTACAGCGGCAACAATGGTCGTGCCGCAGTCCTCGCCGGTGGTAATTATTACATGGTCGGCAACGCTGGCAACTCCGGCCCCGTTTCCGTCAAAGGGGTTAACACGGCCAATGGCAGCAACGTCCTCACCACTACGGCCAGCACCGCCGGGCTTTATCCCGGGCAGGCCATCAGCGGCACCGGCATCCGGGCGAATGCCACGGTGCTATCGGTTACCAGCCAGACCCAGTTCACCATCAGTGCCAATGCCACCAGTACCAACACCAACAAAACCGAGACGGCCGGCCTCACGCCCAGTGCGGCCACGCTCGACACCCTCAGTTCCAACACTGGCCTGCAGATGATCGCGCAGGGCTCCAGCGGCAACACCACGGTCATCGGGGCCTACCAAGGCGGTACGGCCGGCAACGCCAGCGGCGACCAATATGGGTTCTCCATCACGCAGGCCGGCTTTGCCGCCGACAAGACCGGCAAAGACGACAACTTCCGCGGCCTGACCAATTTCAACAACACCCTCTACGTGACCAAGGGGAGTGGCAGCAACGGCATCAACACGGTCTATCAGGTCAACCCCAACGGAGGCGGCTACGTCAGCGCCGCGACCGGCGCTGGTTTGGCCAATGGCACCAACGCAGCCGCCACTTCCATCAACATCCTGCCCGGCTTCTCCGCCACCGCCGCCAAGACCGGCAAGAACGCCGACGGCAGCACCGGTATCGTCTACAATCCCTTCGGTCTATGGTTCGCCAACGCCACCACCCTCTATGTCGGCGATGAAGGTGATGGCGTCCTGGCCAACGCCGCGACCGCCACCAACTCCGGTGGCCTCCAAAAGTGGACTTTCGACGGCGCAAAGTGGAACCTCGCCTACACCCTCAAAAACGGCTTGGGCCTTGGCACCCCTTATTCCATCGCTGGCTATATCCCGCCAGGTGGCACCAACCCGGCAACCGATGGACTCCGCAACATCACCGGCGAGGTCAACGGTGATGGCACGGTTACCATCTTCGGCGTCGGTTCAACCGTCAGCAGCAACACCGACCAGGGTGCTGACCCGAACCGGCTCTTCTCGATCACGGATTTCCTGACCGGTACCAGCCTCGCCCAGGCCGAGGTTGTAACCGAGAGCTTTACAGTGCTCGAGACGGCAGGCAATGGCGAGATGCTCCGCGGCATCTCTTTCGCGCCAACGGCGGCAGCCGTCGCGATCCCCGAACCCTCCACCTACGCCGCGATCTTCGGCCTCCTCGCCCTTGGTGCGACGGTTGGTCAGCGTCGCCGCCGCACCGGCCGATTGTTGCACGTTTGAACCATTTGCCTTGGTTTGCCGACGCCGCGGGCAAAATCGTGCACTCGTTCTGCCAACTAGGTCGCACGAAATACCAGTCCCTTTCCGGTCGTCCGACCACTTCCGGTCGTCCATTAATAGTTAAAGCCTTGTATCTTGAACGGTGAAGGTCTGGTTGCGGCTTCCGAGAATGGGCCATAAGGCTCGTCGGAGGAAGCCGCAACCAGACCGGGTGAGCGTCTTCCTTTCCGCGTCAGACCGATAAGACCTTGAAACGTGCGAACGATTTCGTGGGTCAGCCTGGTCGGCGCGGGATCCTTCATAAAACTCGAACCGTTGGTGGAGCGCAGCCCGTCCGGGCCGCAGCTCGAATCGCAAGATGGAGCCCTATGAAAACCCCAAACCCACATCAAAATCCCACGCCGGCCTATGTTGGCGTGGACCTCGGCAAGGAAACCTTGGACGTGGCACTGGCCGGGCAAAGCCCGTGCCGCTACGCCAACGATGCGGCCGGAATCGCCGCGTTGGTCAAAGCCCTGCAAGCGTGGCCCGCGCCCGTGCAGGTGATCTGCGAGCCGAGCGGCGGCTATGAGCAGCCCCTGTTGGAGGCCCTCTGGGCGGCCGGGATCGCCGTCAGCCTGGTGCATGCGCCCCGCGTCCGGGCTTTTGCCCGGGCGCAAGGCCGGCTGGCCAAGACCGACCCGATTGACGCAGCTGTGTTGCGGGCGTTTGGCGAACTCCTGCAACCCGCCCCGCTGGCGGCGCCCGCGCCAGCCCGAGAGCGGCTGGCCGCGCTGGTGCAGCGCCGGGAGCAAGTGGTGAACCTCCTCGCCATGGAGGAGCAACGTCTGGCCCAAGCCCGTGATGCCGTCCTGCGGCAGCTGGGTGCCAGCCTGCTCAAGACGTTGCAAAAACAGGTCGCCCAACTCGATGCGCTCATCGCCGCGCAGATTGACGAGGATGACACGCTCAAGGGCCAGAGCGCGCGCCTCCAGGAGGTCAAAGGCATCGGCCCGGTGACCGCCTCGACGCTCCTGGCCGAGTTGCCCGAACTCGGCACCCTCAACCGCAACCAGACCGGCGCCTTGGCGGGGGTGGCGCCCTACAACTGCGACAGCGGCGCGCATCGGGGCCGCCGGATGATCCGCGGCGGTCGCATCAAAGTGCGCCGTGTCCTCTACATGGCGGCCGTCGTCGCCGCCCGCTTCAACCCCATCCTGCGGGCGTTTTACGAACGCTTGGTCGCCGCCGGCAAGCCCAAGAAGGTTGCCCTCACCGCCGTCATGCGCAAACTCGTCGTCCTCCTCAACCACCTCTTAAAAAACCCAAACTTTAAGCTCGCCTGAAAGACCGTTGCTGACCCCTTCTGGCTTATTTGCCAACAAGGTCGCACGAAATACCAGTCCAGAGGTTGATGACGTCGGAAGTGTCCGGTCAGCGCCACATGGGCGGAAGCAAGAATGTCGGGTAGTAGCGCTTCCCTCGCCTTCCGCCGTGAGGCCTTCGCAGCCGAGAAGCTGTCCCGACGCGTTCATCTAAATCACGTCACTCGCTGGCATGAGGCCTACGCGCGGCTATGGTTGGCTCGTGGGTTCATTTGCTAATCCGGAAGCATGATTTTATTTTTCCATTGTGAAAAATAAATAAAGTTTTCATCGAGGCATTCTATTCCGATGTATTTGCCGTTCCTGAGATCGAAGTTTTTATGGTAAAGCGTTGATCCGATAATAAATATAATATCGAAACGATCATCTTGCGTCTTTACATTCATATATACAGATGCGCCGGCGGTACTATTGCTTTCTAAGGCCGGGAGCTGTCCATCGTACAGTGGAGTTTTTCCATCATTTACATATAGTAATGCGTGCCAGCCAATCATTTCATGAACGATCAATACAGAAACATCCAAGGCACTGTTCTTAGGATCACCATCTGTGACACTTTTGCAAGAAATCAATAAAGCGCATATTGTTACTGCAATAATATTTTTCATTTGTTAATATTGTCTTTAATTGTCAAATATAGGACGACCGGAAGGGGCCATGTCTTGAATCTTGGCAATTAGGACCATTGGAGCGGGAGTGATTGCTGCGGTGCTTCATGGTGGCAGGGACGGTCGCACCTTGTCCATGGCGTCCGTCGAGTCAATGCAAACGGGGACTGGGTTCCCTGACAGTTGCCAACGCCGCTGCAAACGCCCGCTCGCGCTCACCACCGCGCAGCCGGAAACGCCGCACACATCGGCTCACGCTCGCCGGCTTCCCCATGGCCAGCCCTTCGGCCAGCCAGGCGTTGCTCACCGCCGTTCCCGCCTTCATCACCGCGGCCAGCCGCGTCTTTTAGCATGAGATGAATCTTGCCGGCGCGCGGCGACGTGGGGCACACTTTTCTGTGAAAATTCTCCTGCTCTGGGACATTGACGGCACCCTGATCAGCTCAGGTGGCGCGGGCATGAGCGCGCTGGAGCGCGCGCTGGGCGATGTGTTTGGGGTCGCCGGCTCGCTCGACGACATTGATTTCGCCGGCCGTACCGACCGTTGGATCGTGCGCCGCGTGTTTGCCAAATACGGCCTGCCGGTGACCGAAGAAAATTTTGGCCGCTATCTTGACGGCTACCTCGCCGCCTTGCCTGCCCAACTGGCCAATCCGCGCGCCAAGGTGCTGCCCGGCGTGCGGGCGATTCTCGCCGCCGCAGCCGCGCGGGCCGATGTCGCGCAGGGTCTGCTCACGGGCAACCTCGCCCGTGGTGCACGCGTGAAGCTGGCCCACCACGGACTGTGGGATTATTTTCCCTTCGGGGCGTTTGCCGACGACGGTGAGCTCCGCAATGACCTCGGCCCGCACGCCGTGCGCCGGGCACGCGAGCACCACGGGGTCGAATTCGCGCCGGGGTGTGTCTGGGTCATCGGCGACACCCCGCACGACATCGCCTGCGGCCGGGTCATCGGCGCGCGCACCCTTGCGGTCACCACCGGGGGCTATGCTGCCAAGGCGCTGGCCGCGCACGCGCCGACGGCGCTGCTGGCCGACTTGGCCGATCCGGCTGCATTTTGGGAGGCCATTGATGGCTAAACGGCGGCGCCCGCCGCCGATCAGCGCCGCCGGGTCTCAATGGCGCTGACCCGGCCGGATTCGAACACCACCCGCACCGACTCGTCGTCGCGATAATTTGCAAAATCCACACCACCGCCGGCCGCCGACGCACCGCCCATGCCGAAGCCGGCCCCCAGCCCGACGGTGACATTGGGGGTGAAACTGCGGTAAGCCCACACCTCGCTGGTGCCGGCACCGGTGGTGCGGGTGAACTTCCGGTCCGGTGCGCCGAGCGCCATCTGCACCTGCTCCATGGTGAACCCGAGACCGGCCTGGCCGGCGCGCACCTGCGCGCGCACCTCCGCCGGCCACGAGTCAAACTCCGCCTGGTTTCGCGCGATGCGCGTGCCGGGGGTCGCGCAGCCGGCCGCCGCGAGCAGGCCAAATCCGACGAGCAGGGCGGGAAATATTTTCATGGTGGATTTTGATTTGCCGCCACAGTCTGACCAAAATAACCACAGGCGCAAACCGCCTCCGCTCATTTCGCCCGATTCCCCTCCCATGAAATTATTTACCATCGCCCTCGGCTCGGACCATGCCGGCTTCGCCTACAAGGAGGCCATCAAGGCCGCGCTGCTCGCCGACGGCCACACCGTCCGCGACTTCGGCACCCACTCCGACGCGCCGTGCGACTACCCTGATTTCATCCGCCCGGCGGCCGAGGCGGTGGCCCGCGGCGAGTTTCAGCGCGGCATCGTGCTGGGTGGCTCGGGCAACGGCGAGGCCATCGTGGCGAACAAGGTGCGCGGCGTCCGCTGCGGCCTTTGCTGGACCGAGCAGGTCGCCATCTGGAACCGCTCGCACAACGACGGCAACGTACTCTCGCTGGGCCAGCGGACCGTGACCGAGGCCGAGGCGCTCGCCATCGTGCGCGTGTGGCTCGCCACAGAGTTCGAGGGCGGACGGCATCTCGCGCGCATCAAAAAAATCGAGTGAGCCTGAGGGGCGGCAGCGGCATGGCCGCTGCTGCCAGATCACGTCGGCTGACGAGCCGGCGCTTTGCGGATTTCGCTCACAGAATCAGATCCGGCGGGACGTTGGAGAGGGCTTCCTCGAGCGTGGTGAAGCCCATTTTCACCTTGAGCACACTGTCCTGATGCAGCGTCTTCATGCCGTTTTTCATCGCGACGCGCTTGAGCACGGCGACCTCGGCCTCCTTGTTGATGGCCTCGGTCAGCTCCTCGCTGTTGGTCATCAGCTCGTGGATGCCCACGCGGCCCTTGTAGCCCGTGCCGCCGCAGGTGGGGCAGCCCTGGGGGTTGGCCTTGAAAATCTGGCCGCTCCAGCCGATGGCCTTCTCGATGAGGGCTTTCTCGCGCCCCTCCGGCTCGAAGGGCTGCTTGCAGTTTTTGCAGACGCGGCGGAGCAGGCGTTGGGCGCACACGCACACGAGCGAGGCGGAGATGTTGAAGCACTCGACCCCCATTTCGCCAATGCGCGCGACGGTCGAGGGCGCGTCGTTGGTGTGCAGCGTGGAGACCAGCAAGTGGCCCGTCAGCGCGGCCTCGACGGCGATCTGCGCCGTCTCCTTGTCGCGGATTTCGCCGACGAGGATGATGTCGGGATCCATGCGGAGGTAGCAGCGCAAGGCACGTTCGAAGGTCAGGCCGATGGCGCGGCTCATCTGCATCTGGTTGACGCCGGCGAGCGTGTATTCGATCGGATCTTCCGCAGTCTGAATGTTTACATCGGGGGTGTTCACCTCACCGAGGGCGGAATAGAGCGTCATGGACTTGCCGGAACCGGTGGGGCCGCAGTGCAGGATCATGCCATACGGCTGACGGATGCACTCGCGGTAGCGCGCCAGGTTCTCGTCGGAGAAGCCGAGCGCGGGGAGCGGCAGGGTGGATTTCGACTTGTCCAGGATCCGCATGACGATCTTCTCGCCGTCCTTCATCGGGCCGGTGGCGACGCGCAGGTCAATGTCCATGTTCTTCTTCGTGTATTTCTTGAACACGATGCGGCCGTCCTGTGGCAGGCGGCGCTCGGAGATGTCGAGTTGCGCCATGATTTTCAGACGCGAAATCAGCGCGGCATGCAGCGCGCGGTTGGGTTGTACCACTTCGCGCAACGTGCCATC
>CAIQBC010000058.1 GCA_903869955.1 uncultured Opitutia bacterium | reverse complement strand
GAGGCGATGATGGAGCTGGGGGCGACCGTTTGCCTGCGGCAAAATCCGCTCTGTATCGTATGTCCAGTGCGCGCGTTTTGCGCGGCGGCGCACGTGGGCGGGCCGGAAAAATATCCGCGCTTCGCGCCGAAGAAAACCGAGCGCCGCGAGGTCGTCCGTGTGTGGTGCGTGCGACGTGGCGCGCTCCTGCTGCATCGCACCTCCGCCGGCTCAAAACGGCTCGCCGGCCAGCACGAGCTGCCGACGGCGGCGCAGGCCGGGCTGGCTGAAGCCATCGCCGCGCGTGGTAAACTGCTCGCGCGTCGGAAACGCAGCATCACGCGTTTCGCCATCACGGAAAAAATCCATGTCGCGCCCCCGTTGCGCAGTAAACTCAGCGGAGGCTTGGTCTGGGTACCGCTGGCTAATCTCGAAGCGCTCACGCTCTCCGGCCCGCATCGGCGGTGGGTGGGGGAGATTTTGCGTGTCACCGACAGCCGCGACGGGGCGTCATATTTGGAGCCGCGACAATGAGCACCCAGACATCCAGCATCCGCTCGCCCGCGAAGCGCGGTTCCGCCAAATTTTGGGTAATTGGGACCATTGTGGTCGTGTTGCTTGCGGGAGTGCGGGTCACGTCATTCGGCCCAAGTCCTGGGCAGAAGGCGAAATATGAGAGCACGAGAATTTTTGTAAGGACAGATATGGCCAAGGCGTTCGATGCTTATCGTCAAGACATGGGGGAACTGGCCTCAACCCAAGAAGGATTGAGCGCCTTGCTGCAGACACCGAAGGGCAAGAATGCCAAGTGGCACGGACCTTACCTCAACACACCCACCAACCGGCTCCCGCTTGATGCATGGGACGAGTCCTACATCTATCGCCAGCCCGGCACGCACAACCCGGCCGGCTACGACCTTTTTTCCAAAGGCCCGGACAGAATCGGCGGAACCGGCGACGACATCGGCAACTGGTAGGTCTGTTCACGGGAGCGCGACGGCCTCGTCGCGTTTTCGTCGCCGCTCTCATCCGCGACTAGGCCTTGCGGCTCCAACTGGAGGGGGGCCAAGGCCGGTGGGCGCAGCAAGTCTGCGCCACTACATGGGCTTTCTCTCACCCCAGCCCCGGCGCCTCAGCCATCAGTTTTTCGATGCGTTCTTTTGACCAGCGCACTTCGTCCAGCGTGACGCGCGGACTGAACTCCAGCGTGAGCAGATGCTTGGGCTTCCAGAACTCGCTGATCATCTTGAAATCCACCTTGCCGGTGCCGACCGGCTGATGGTCCTTGCCCTGGTCGCTCACGTCGTGGAGGTGAAAGCCGAGGAGGCGCGGGGCCATTTTCTCGAGATGCGTGCGGTGGCCGAGGAGACCGAGGTTCTCCTTGATGTGCGCGTGGCCGGTGTCGTGCCAGTACCCGCAGGGGTTGGGCTGCGGCAGGCCGTCGAGAAAGGCGGCGTAGTCCTCGTCAATGGGGAGCTCCTCGAATTTCTCGCGGTTCTCAAAGCCAAGGCCGACGTTTTTGTCGGCGGCGTAGGCGATGATGTCGTTGACGCCGGCTTTCGTGTTGGCCCAGAACTTGGGCATGCGCTTGCGGAGCTTGCCGACGGCCTTTTTCAACACGGCCTGATAGGCGCGGTCCTCGGCGACAACGGTATCGGGATGTGCCTCGCGATAGGCCTTGAGCTTGCCGGCGGGGTTGAGCCAGAAAAAACGCACGCTGCCGAGGTGGCACACGAGCACGCGCGACTTCACCTGCGCGGAGAAATCAATGGAGCGTTTGGTCTGGCGGAGCCATTGGTCACGCTCGCGTTCGTCGGGCGCGGACGGCTCGAAGAGGTTGGGCGCGGGCATGACGATGCCGGCGGGCAGCGGGCAGAAATTGTGCGTCGAGCTGATCTTAATGAGGCCTTCCTCGACGGCCTGGAGGATGCCCGGCACAAGCACGATGCGGATGCCGTGGCTCAGCTCGGCGTGGGTGAAGCCGAGGTCGGCGATCTCGCGCAACATGGTGTGCCCGTTCGTGTGGCGGAACGAGTTCCAACTGGTCGAGAGGGCGAGCGTGGGTTTCACCTTGGGGCGGCAGGATGCAAGGCGGGGGCGGGGCGGGCAATCAAAACAAAAGCCGCGCCCCGGCGTTGGACGCGGGCGCGGCGGACGGACGGCAGGGCAGCGGCGGTCACTCGGCGTGACGGCGGCGCAGCATCGCCGTGAAGGCCATGACCTTCTCCTTGCGGCGGCGGCGTTCGCACGGCTTCTCGTTGTAGCGCTTCGCGCGGACACCCTTGATGATGTTCTCGCGGTCGAGCTTCTTCTTCATGCGGCGCAAGGCGCGGTCAACGGGCTCGTTTTTACGGATTTTGATTTCGATGGACATGAGAGCGGGCGGGAAATGGGCGGAGTTTGGGAAGGAAAAGGGGCCCATCAGGCCAGATGCCGTGCCGGGCGTCAACGGCTTTTTTCCCGCCTTGCGCGGTGCGCGCGAAGCGCTTGGCTGGCGTCCCCCGTGCCGTCCGCCGACCAAAATTTCGTCCATCTCCACGTTCACAGCGACTACAGCCTGCTTGATGGCGCGTGCCGCATTGACCGGCTGATGGATCGCGCCGTCGAGCTGGGCATGGGCGCGCTTGCGCTCACCGACCACGGCAACCTTTTCGGCGCGATTGATTTTTACAGCACAG
>CAIQBC010000057.1 GCA_903869955.1 uncultured Opitutia bacterium | reverse complement strand
CGCCGAGGAGCACGGCACCACGCACTGAACTCCCGATCATGAACCACAGAGGCACAGAGCGCACAAAGTTTCAGACAACGAGACCTTCGAGATTTTTGTCTCCGCGGGCTCTGTGCCTCTGTGGTTCAAGACATCCGGCCTTCGTGCCCCCGCCGCTTCGCGCCTAACCCGAACCGATGGACATCCTCCTCTTCAATCTCTTCGCCCTGTTCACCGTCGCCTGCGCCGCAGGCGTGGTGCTCAACCGCAACACGGTCGCCGCTGCGCTGTGCCTGCTGCTATGCCTCGTCGGCGTGGCCGGGCTGTTTGGGCTGCTGGACGCGCTCCTCCTCGCGGTGCTGATGGTGTTTGTCTATGCGGGCGCGGTCGTCGCGCTGTTCCTGTTCATCATCATGCTGCTCGATGAGCAGGGCCGCGACCGGAAGCCGTTCACAGGGGCGGCTATCGCCGCCGGCGGGCTCAGCGCCGCGCTGCTCGCCACGGGCGTGATCTCGTTTGCCGTCCGCGCAAAGCTGGCGCTGCCCGGGGCCACCGTGCCAGCCCATGAGACCGGCGGCCCGGCGCTCAAGCGCTACGCCGAGCTGCTCTTCACGCAATACCTGCTGCCCGTGCAGATCGTCGGCTTCCTCCTGCTCATCGCCATGCTTGGCGTGATCGTGCTGAGCAAACGCTTCGAGGGCCTCGACGACGTGAAGTGACCGCCGTCTCCCTCCAAAATTGTCACCGAGGCCGCAAGGCCGACATCAGCCAAATCCAAATTTCAAAATCAGCCCGCCATGATTCCCTTCACCCTCCACTCCAGCCTCGTGCTCAGCGCGGTGCTCTTTGCCATCGGCTTTCTGGGTGTGCTCATCCGCAAGAACACGCTGGTGATCTACATGTGCCTCGAGCTGATGCTCGTCGCCTCGACGCTCGCGCTGGTGGCCTTCTCAAAGTTCAACGGCACGCTCGATGGCAACGTCTTTGTGTTCTTCATCCTCACCGTGGCTGCCGCCGAGGTGGCGGTGGGTCTCGCCATCATCGTCGCACTTTTCCGCCGCCGTCAGACCGTGCAGGTCGAGCAGCTCAACCAGCTCAAGAACTGAGCCCGAATCTTTTCCAGAAGATACCGAGAATATTTAGCCCATGAACCAAAACGTCCACCTCCCCATCGCCTCGGTCGCCGGACTGGCCTCGGCGACCTCCGTGGACCGCGCTCCCTGCCCTCTGGGCAACTTCTTTACGAATTGAATCCATGACGATGCTCCAGCACGCCATCCTTGTTTTGATCCTACCCCTCGTCTCGGCGACGGTTATCGCGCTGTTCCTGCGGCGCGCAGGCGGCGTGGCGGCGCTCGTATCCACGGGCACCGCCGCCGCAATTGCGATGATCGCGGTGATTCTTGCCGTGCATGGCGAACGAAATTTCTCCGATTCCTCTTGGGAGTGGCTGCGGCTCGGCGGCTTTTCGCTTTCGCTGGGCATCAAATACGACGACCTCGCCGCGCTCATGCTCTGTATCGTCGGGGTCGTCGGCCTGTGCGTCCATGTCTTCTCGCTCGGCTACATGAAGGACGACGCGGCCAAGGCCCGTTACTTCGGCGGGCTGT
>CAIQBC010000056.1 GCA_903869955.1 uncultured Opitutia bacterium | reverse complement strand
GTTGCGGATGGCGGCGGTGGCGTCCTGGCGGCTTTGCAGGAACGGGTCACGTGACAGCCCGGCTTTCACGATCTCATTTTTCAGCTCCACGTCCTCGGCGATCAGCTGCCGGTGCAGCACGACCATGTCGAGCAGGTGGTGCGAGAGAAGGGTTTGGAAGGCCGCGAAAAAAAGCGGCTCGCGGACGTGCAGCCGGTCGAGGAGCGCGCGCACATCGCCGGAGTCGCAGATGAGCCCGGCGCAAATTTCGCCACCTGCGTGCAGCTCGGCGAGCTGCCGGGCGGCACGGTGGGGTTTGTCCGATGTGATGACCTCATGGATGAGCGCCTGATGCGTGGAGGAAACTGGGCGGATCTCGCCGGCCGCCGCCTTGGCCAGATCGTCCAGCCAGTGGATGGCGGCGTGGCGGTTGGCGGTGTCAACGTAGTAGAGCGTCCACCGGTCGTCCTCGGACGCACCGGTTAGGTTGGCGAAGCCCGGGTCGGCCAGCAGGGCTCGGGAGATATCGTTGCCCTCGGTGTCGGTCGCCTCGACAGCAAACAGCAGCCAGCAGTCCGGCGCGATCTCGGTGTTGCCACCGTGGTCGCGGATTTGCGGGCCGAGGAAGCGGAGGAGGGTCTGGTCGTCAGGTGTCATCAGAAGGGCGGAGCCGTGCGTGGTGGGCGAAGGTGCAGCTATTCTTGCCCAGCACAAGCCGGGCCGTCGGCAATTTGAGGTGGCAGGCTGGCGGACGCACTTACGCGAACTGTCGGGCGATGGCCTCGATGGCGGCGTGGAGATCGGCGGGGAGCGGGCCGCGTTGGAATGAAGCCACGTTTTGCCCGATTTCGGCGGGCTGGCATGCGCCGACGAGAAGGGTGCTGAGGCATGGATCGGCGGCGACGAAGCGCAGCGCCAGCTCGGCCATCGGGAGGCCGCAGGCCTGCTGGAGTTGTTTCAACGCGGCGAGCTGCGCATCCGAGCGCGGGCCGAGGTAGCTGCCCTCTGTGGCCCAGCCGGTTGGCAGCGAATTGACGAAGGTGAACAATCCGGCGACGATCACCGCCATTCCCTTGGCGGCGGCGGCGGGTAGGACAAACTCGCGGGCGGTGACGTTGAGCGGCGTGTAGTTGTAGGCGACCAGCACGGCGTCGAAGCCGTCCAGCTCGCGGACCAGCCGCCCGAGCTGGCGCGCGTGGTTACCTGTGATGCCGATATGGCGGCACAGCCCGCGCGCCTTCGCTTCGCGCAGGAACTGGATGACGGGGGCGTGGGCAAAATCGAAACTGCCCTCAAGGTCGAAGAGCTCGCAAGGGCCAACCGTGGGGCGATCCGTCCACCAGTTGTCCCAGTCGGCCTCGTGGATTTGCAGCAGGTCCACCGAGTCGCGACGCAGCAGCCGGAGGCTCTCCCGCAATTGCACGTGCAGCGCCTCAACCGAGCGGAAATGGCGCGCTTCCTTGAAGTGACCGACTTTGGTCGCGAGAAAATGGGTTTCGGGCTGGCCCGCCAGCGCCTCGCCAAGAATCGCCTGCGATGCGCCCGAACGATACAGTGGCGACGTGTCGAAGTAACGGATACCGAGCTCAAGCGCGTGGCGAACGGTCTCGATGGCGCGGTCAAACCCGGCGAAGCCCACGGGAAAGCCACCCCCCATGGCGAGGACGGGCAGGCTCTCGCCAGTCTGGCCAAAGGCACGAAGGGGCAGAGTAGGCATGATGAAAGATAGGTTGATTAAATTTTACCACGGATGACACGGATAAACACGGACCAAACCACCGGCATTTGAAATTCAGAAGTCTGCGCGCCGGCGTTGACCGTCATCTTGGCCACGATGTCCGCGATGCGCGGTTCCGACGCCATGAGCTGCTCAACCCAACGCATCTCCTCCAGCCACGGCGCGCCGCATTCCACGAAGATGAGTTTCCTCGGCATGTCGCCCCTGCTTCTGCGCGCAGGTTCTCCGGCGGGTGCCACGCCCAGATGGACGGAACCTCATGCAGCCAAGCGCAGGCCATGTGCGTCCGGTCCCAGAAGTGCAGGTGCGAATCGGTGAATTTCAGATAGGCGCTTCGTTCGCTTTTATCCCCCTGTCAGTTTGATCACTCCGGTAAGTCCGGTCTTTAGCGTTTCGTAAAATTTCCTTGTTTGGTCGGGCGCAAGAGCCAGTGAAACAACTGGGCTCGCGATGAAGCCGACGACAGTAAAAAAATCATGTTTTCCTAGGCTTCCATCGAAAGCCGTACTTGGCTTTCAAACGTCTCCATGAAATTTTCCGCCTGAGCAGCGGTCAGGAAGCGTGCGTCGTAGTGGAGGTCGGCGAGGAGTTGCCCAGTGTAGATGCCGATGGCAAGCGTTACGCAGGTTGCGGGGCGGAAGAGGCCGCCGATAGAGATGTCCTCCAGCACGGCGCCCGGCACAGCGAGGCGTTGCGCGGCGTCGAGCAGGGGGCTGCGAGGGGAGAAAAACTGGCCCAGGTTCGTGAGCACAAGCGTGGCGCGGCAGGCGGGCCGGCGCGCATAGCGAAGGATGCCTCCAGGCCGTAAACCATGAAAACGGTGCAGCCCGAGCAGCAGCAGGAAAGTGTGGCCGAGCCGATGCTTTTTCACGAGCTGCATATCTTCACGCGCACGACGCAGGAGGCGGTCGCGGTCCGCGAGCGACTTGGCGCGGCGGTCCAGGCCGACGAGGCTGAAGCCATTGGCTGCCGGCAGGTGGCGGTCGGCATGGCTGCGGAGGCTGACCGGGACACCGAGGCGGATCCAGTCGAGCGGCGAACCGACGCCGTGCGCCTTACGCCACACGCCGACGGCGGCAAACAGGTCGCGAGTGAGCAGGTCGTTGACGCTGACCGCGAGACGCTTGGCGGCAGCGCGGATTTTTTTGAAATCACCCGGCGAAAAGCGCCGGCCGACGACCGCCGGCAGGCCGGGCGGCGGCGGGTCGCCATCGGCCGCCGTGCGGTGCGGCACGAGCGGCGCAACCTCGCGCCGCAGGATCGGCCACGCGAGCGCGAGGCCAGCGAGATGGGCCGGGAGAAATGCCAGCCGTTCCCACCGCGACGAAGCAAGCCGGCCGCGCGTGCCCAGCAGTTCCGGACGCAGCTCGGGCAGCTCGACCTTCGTGCCCAGCTCGCGCGCATAATGGAGCAACAACTCGTGGATGACCGAGAATATCGCGCCGCCATCGAGCACGGCGTGGTGGGTCTGGATGAACATGTCCGTGGTGGTGCCGTCCTCGACGAAGATCCAGCGTAGTCCGGGCTGTTTCTCCAAATCCATGGGCGCCCAGTCGGCCGGCCAGCCGCTGCCGGCCAGCGGGCCGCACCCCCACCCGATGGGGGCGGGGCCGCCGGGGGCCGGCTCCCAATAGAATTCCCCGAAGCGGCCTCGCCGCACCACCGAGGCGAGCAACGGGTGCCGCCGCGCGGTTTCGGCCCAGGCACGCTCCAGCGGCCCGCGTTGGAACGCGCCGCGAAAGCGCAGCCGGCCCAGCATCCAGCACGGATACGCCCGCCGGTCGTCGTGCAGGAGGTATTGCTCAAAGAGCGTGAGGGGCAGAGGCATGGCGGCGCAAAGAGAACCCAATGGCGCGCAAGCACGCCAAAAGGTGATTGTGATGACGGTCGCGGCCGGCGCAGTGTCAAGCGCGCCGCGCCCGCACCCGCCCATGTTGAAAAATTTCCGCAGCACTTGGAATGATTTCCGCCATCTCCTGCGTGCGCGGGAGAATGTCATCGCAGCATGGCCGAAATCGTATTACCGCCGCGAACTCATCCCCGTGCGCTGTCTCCACCGTTGGATGTTTGTCGTGAACAGCCCCGCCGGCGTGCAGCAGGTGATGGTGTCAAATGCGAAAAATTATCGGAAAAGCCCCGGTAACACCCAGATGTTGAAACCGCTCCTCGGCAACGGGCTGTTCGTCAGTGAAGGCGAGCTCTGGACGCGCCAGCGCCGCCTGAGCAGCCCGGCGACCCACGGCAGCCGTTTGCAAAGCTACTCGAAAATCATCACCGAGGCCGGGCAGGCGATGCTCGCCAAGTGGCGAGCGCGCGGCGACCCGCATGAGCAGGACGTGACGGAGGCGTTCACCTTGCTCACGGCCGGCATCATCAGCCAGATTATGTTTGGCTACCGGCTCGGCGCCAGTGTCCACATCCTTTACGACGCGTTTGTTGAATATCAGGCCACCCACGGGCGCATGCATCTGATCGAGTTTCTCGGCCTGCCGGCGTGGCTGCCGCGCCCCGGCCAGCGGCGCGGGCGCAAGGCCGTGGAAAAATTTGACCGAGTGCTCGCGCACATCCTCCGCGCGGGCAAGGACGCCGCCGGTGAGATGCCGGAAAATTTCCTGCACATGCTCCTCTCGTTCCGCGACGAGGAAGGCAGGCCGATGGAGCCGTCGCTCGTGCGCGACGAGATGGCGTCCATCTTCCTCGCCGGCCATGAGACGACCGCGCTCACGCTGAGCTGGGCGTTCATGCTGCTGGAAAGGCACCCCGAGGTCGAGGCGCGTGTCCATGAGGAGCTCGCGCGCGTGCTCGGCGGGCGCGCGCCGGCCTTCGAGGACGTGCCGAACCTCGCCTATACGCGCGCCGTGGTGGACGAGACGCTGCGGCTATACCCGCCGGTGCATGCGTTCACGCGGCAGGCCATCGGCGCGGACGAGATTTCCGGGCAGAAAATTCCCGCCGGCTCATTCGTCACCATCACTTCTTGGGTGTTGCACCGGCACACGCTGTATTGGGAGGAGCCGGAGGTGTTCAAGCCGGAGCGTTTCCTGCCGGGCAACGCCCAAAAAATCCCGCAGCACGCCTACATCCCCTTCGGCGCAGGCGCGCGCATCTGCCTCGGCAAGCACCTTGGGCTGCTGGAGTCCACGCTGCTGCTGGCGATGATCGCGCAGGCGTTCCGCCTGCGCGTACGGCCCGGCCGCACCGTCGAGCCGCTGGGCCGGATGACCCTGCGCCCACGTGACGGCCTGCCGATGCGGATCGAGCGGCGATGAGCGGCAATTTTACCGGGGCGCAGGCTTGCCGCGCCTCTACAAGCGATCCGGCCTCACATAAGGTGAGACCCTACGCCGCCAGCATCCGCGCGAGCCAATCGGCCGCCGTGCCACGGGCGGGCTGGGCAAGGAGCGCGCGCAGCTGCGCTGCCTGTTCCGCAACAGGCGCGCGCCGCTCGGGATCGTCCACGCACGCGCGCAGCTCGGCTGCGAGTGCGGCCGGCGTTGCCGCGCCTTGGATGTATTCGGGATACATCGCCTCGCCGAGCAACAAGTTGGCGATGCCGATGAACTTCACCCGCACCAGCAGCCGGCCGAGCAGGTAAAACAGCGGGTCGGCGCGATACGTCACCGCGCCCGGAATCCCCGCGAGCGCGCAATGCAGCGACATCGTCCCGCTCGACGTGAGCACGGCGG
>CAIQBC010000055.1 GCA_903869955.1 uncultured Opitutia bacterium | reverse complement strand
CTCGCGGGGCGTCGCGGCCACCCGCGCGCCCAGGGCGGCGAGAGGCACAGACTTGGCAGGGTCACGGTTAAAAACGGAGAGCGGAAACCCCGCGCCACAGAGCCGGCGGGCCATGCCGCCGCCCATGATGCCGAGGCCGAGAAATGCGACGCGTGGTGAGGTCATGGAAAAAGGGCAGCCCGCGGCCGAGGATCAGCCGAGGGATTTCACCGCCACCAAGCGCATCGGGCCCGGGAGCACCCGGAGCGGGTTGCGGAGCGCGCGGCCGAAACCGGCGAAGGAGATTTCCATCACATCGCCGTCGGCCAGCTGCACACCCTCGCCGTAGCTCAGGCTGTGCGCACCGAAATAATGCACATGGAGGTCGCCCGGACGCCGGTGGGCCTCAAACTTGAAGTGATGGTGCTCAAGGTTCGCGAGGCTGTGGCACATCTCGGCCTCGCCGGAGGCGATGTCCTTGGTCCAGAGCTGGCGGCCGGCGCGGCTGACCGTCACCTTGCCGGGCACGGATTGAAAATCGGGATCAATCACCAGCTCCGGGCCGATGGCGCAGGTGCGGGCCTTGGAACCGGCGAGGTTAAGATAATTTTTACGCTCAAACACGTGGTCAGAAAATTCGTTGCCCACCGCCAGGCCGAGCCGGTGCGGCGTGCCATCGGGGCCAATGAGGTAGAGGCCGGCGATTTCCGCCTCCTCGCCGCCATCCTCGGCATAGGGCGGCACGTCGAGCGGCTCGTCCAGAGCGCGGAGGAGTGCGCCGTTGCCCTTGCAAAACCACTCGGGCGCGATGCCGATTTCGCCAGCCGCCGGCCGCCCGCGTTCGAGACCCCAGCGAAAAATTTTCATGCTGTCGGACAGCTCGGCGTCAGTCTTGCCGTGCATCGCCTCCCGGGTTTTGGCGCTGCCCAGATGGGTGAGACCGGTGCCGGAGATCATGCAGCGCGCGGCGTCGACGGGATGATTGATCGGCACGAGCAGCCGCCACGCGGACTGGCCGGCATAAATTTCATCGTAGTCCAGCCACTCGTCAGTGGCGTGTTGACGGACAAGTGCGGTGAGCGGTATGCCGCCGGCCAGGGCGGCCTGGGCGAGCGCATAGACCGAGGCAAACTGGGCCGCGAGCAGCCGCACGCGCGGCTCCTCGACGAGGGCGACGCGGCGCTGCCGGCCGTTTTGGATTTGGATGAGACGGGTCATGGGTGGCGGTGAATACTCACGGAGAGAATCGGCGGGTTACGGAGGACACAAGGAAGGACGGAGGCACGAAAAACGGCGTCCAAGAAAGGGATTTCGCCGGGCCGCCACGGGTGGTTTCACCCGGTGACCTTGAACTTTTTCAGCGCCTTCTCGTCCACGGTGAGGCCGAGACCGGGGGTGTCTTCATCAAGGTCAATGAAACCGCCCTTGGCCACCGGCTCGCCCTTGAAAATATACCAGAAGAGCTCGTTGCCCACCTCGACCTCCACGGGCGGGAAATACTCGGCCATCGGCGAGTTAAGGCTGGCCATGACAACATGGTAGTTGTGCATCTGGCCGGCGTGGGGGATGACGGGGATCGAGTGCGCCTCGGCCAGCGCGGCGATCTTGCGCGCGGCGGAAATGCCGCCGACACGGTTCGTGTCGAACTGGATGTAGTCCACGGCGCGTGCCTCAATCAGCTCGCGAAAGCCGTAGATCGTATGCTCATGCTCGCCAGCGGCGATAGGGGTGCGGCCGAAGCGGCGCAGTTCGGCATAGCCGTGGATGTCGTCGGGAATGACGGCCTCCTCCAGCCAGCGCAGGTTGAATGGGTCGAGCAGCGGCATCATGCGCTTGGCATAGTCGAGCGTCCAGCCCATGTAGGCGTCGGCCATGATGTCCACACCGTCGCCGACGGTCTCGCGAACAGTGCGGACGAGGGCGAGGTTGCGTTGCATACCGGCAGCGCCGTCCACCGGGCCCCAGCCGAAGCGGAGTTTCATGGCCTGGTAGCCTTCACGTTTGTAATTCGCGGCCTCGCGCGCGAGTTCGTCCAAGGGCGTCGAGTAGAGGCGGCTCGCATAGACCGGGATTTTTGGTTTCGTGCGTCCGCCGAGCAGCCGATAGACCGGTTGTTTGGCGGATTTGCCGAGGAGGTCCCAGAGCGCGATGTCCACGGCACTGATCGCGACCAGTGCGACGCCCTTGCGGCCAAAGGCCATCGTTTTCCGATACATGTGCTGCCAGAGAAACTCAGTGTCCCACGGATCCGCGCCGATGAGCAGCGGCTTAAGGCAGAGATCAATCAACTGTTTCGTGATAAGCGGGGAGAGAGCGGCGTTGCCGAGGCCGACGAGGCCGTTGTCGGTGAAAATTTCCACGATGAGCCAGCCGTGAAAGGTGAACGTGCCCATCGTCGCCGGAGTGAGCATCGGCGCGACGAGATCCATCGGGTTGGTGCAAAAATGGGGTGGCAGCGGGACGGTCTGGCCGGTCCACTGGACGACGCGGGTGCGGATTTCGGTGATTTTCATGCAGGGAGAATTTTTGCGGGGGAGTTGAAATCAAGGGCGCGGAGGCGCGGGATGCCGAGACAAATGACGGCGAACGCCAGGACGTGCAACGACCCGGCGATGATCAGCACGGGCGTGAAACTGGAGCCGTGGTCGCGCAGGTAGCCGACGATCTGGCCGAGCGTCACCCCGCCCATCGCGCCGCCCAGCCCGACCAGACCGGCGAGCGTGCCGACGGCGCGCTTGGGAACCATGTCCGTGGGCAGAGTCATCACGAGCGTGGACCACGACTGCTGGCCGAAAAACGCCAGGCTGAAAATGAAAATCACCCAGCCGACCGAGTGCAGCCGGGGCACGAGCATGACCCAGGGCATGAGGGCGGCGCTTGCGCCGAGGGCGAACTTGCGCGCCCCGTTGACCGACACGCCGCGCCGCAGCAGCCAGCCCGACAGCGCGCCGCCGCAGAGGCAGCCGACGCCGGAGGCCGCGTAAGGAATCCAGCCGATGCGGCCGGCGGTCTTGAGATCGAGATTGAACGCCTCGAGCAGGAATTTCGGCAGCCAGAACAGGTAAAAGTACCATGCGCCGTCGCTGAGAAACTTGGCGATGATCACGGCCCAGGTTTCCCGGTGGCGCAGGATGGCGGCGAGCGGGATCGCGGGCGGGGTGACGGCCGCCGGCGCGTCGAGCACGGACGCGAGGTGGGCGCGCTCGGTGTCGCCGAGGCCGGGATGTTTTTCCGGCGGCTGGTAGTCGAGCCACCACCAGAAGGTCCACAGCAGGCCGAAGAGGCCGGTGAGCAGGAACACCCACCGCCACGGCGCGAGACCGAGCCAGGTGACGTTGGTCAGCACAAAGACGATGAGCGGCGGGGCGACCACCGCGCCGACGGCGGTGCCGGCGTTGATGAGGCCCATGGCGACAGAGCGTTCGTGAACCGGAAACCACTCCGTAACGGCGCGCGTCGCCGCCGGAAAGCCACCACCCTCGCCGAGGCCGAGCAGGAGCCGGCTCGCCGCCAGCATCAGCACGCCGAAACCCAGGCCGAAAACCGAAGCCAGGCCGTAATCGCCGGCGAAGGCATGGCTGGCGCACGCGAGCGACCAAAACACCATGATGACCGTGAACCCGCGCCGCGTGCCGAGCGCGTCGAGCAGCCGCCCGCCGCCGAGATACATCAGGCCATAGGTGACCAAGAACGCGGAATCCAAAAACGCCTTCACCTGGTTGGACACCGGGATGTCCTGGCTGATCGCGCTGAGCGCCCACGGCAACGTCTGCCGGTCGAGGTAACTGATCGCGATGGCGACACTGACGAGCAGGGCGATTCGCCAGCGGATTTCCGCCTTGGCAGGTCCGTTCATGGCGGGTGTTGCGTCCACCGTTCAACGTCCGGTCTCCGCCGGCTTGGAATCAGACTGGGGGGTGACGCCGGTCACAGCAGACAGGACGGGCGTGACTTCGGCCACATCAATGAAAATTCTCTCCGGACGGGCGTCCGCGACGGCCGGCGTGGTGCGCACATCCTTAAGCGTCACCCCACGCGCGTGCCGCAGATAAAACCCGGAGGCGGGCAGCACGCGGCCGAACATGCTGAACTCCGGATAGGCATTCTCCTTTTCGGCGAGCTGGATTTGCGCCTGCTCGGCGGTGCCGCCGCCGGGCAGCGCGATGGCGATGTTTTCGAGCGCGAGATTTTCGACCGGGTGACCGGGAAGGCCGTTGATGAGCAACCCGATCAACCGGGTGCCCGTGGCGCGGACGTTCCGGATGGTGACATCGCGGAGGGTGCCGACGGGCTTGGGCTGGTCGCCGGCGCGGAAGACCTTCAGCCGCGCGCCGAGGCGCACGCTGATCGGCACGGCGACACCGTCCATCGCGATGTCGCTGACGGTCACGTGGCGCAGGTCGCCGCCATCCACCTCGTAGATCGCGATGCCGGCCATGCCGATGTTGGCGAGCGTGCAGCCGGTGACGGTGATGTTCTCGAAGCCGCCGAGCGACTCGGTGCCGAGCTTGATGGCATTGCACTTGGTCGAGAGCCTGCAATTGGCGACCGTGATGTTGCGCGAGGGGAGCGGGCTGGTGGCCTTGAAACAAAGCGCGTCGTCGCCGCTGTCGATGTCGCAGTCGCGGATGACCGCGCCATCGCACGAGTCGAGGTCAATGCCGTCGTTGTTGGCGAGGCCGGTGGCGCGGGTGCGGATGGTCACGCGCTCGACCGTGATGCCGCGGGACTGGAAAAAATTGAGCGTCCACGCGCCGGGATTAGTGAGGTGGACGTCCTTCACGGTGACGTTGGCGCAGCGCAGCCAGCGCATCAGGAACGGCCGGACGGTGAAGGGCGACTGCGCGGCGCGGAGTTCGCGCCCCTGGCCGTCAATGGTCCCCGCGCCCTCGATGCCGACGTTTTTTGCGCCATCCGCGACGATCAACGCGTAGCCCAGCGGGATGCCGTCGCCGGCGGTGAAGGGGTCGAGGTTGCGGTAGTCGGCCGCCCGCGTGCTGCCAAGGAGGACCGCGCCGGCCTCGAGGCGGAGGGTGACGCCGTCCTTGAGCTGGATCGTGCCCGTGAGGTAGCGCCCGGCGGCAAAGGCCACGGTGCCGCCGCCCTGCGCGCTCGCCTCGTCAATCAGCTTCTGGATCGCCGCAGTGTTGAGCGTCGCCCCGTCTCCGACAACGCCGCGCCCGGCCGCCGGAAGCGTGAGCGCCGCCGGGGCGACTGCCGGTGCCGCCGTTAGGAGCAGGGCCGCCAGCGCGATCCGCCCGGCAAGGGAAATAAAACGCGGTCGGTTCATGGAAACCTGCCCTCGGCCAGGTTCAGTTCGCGGCCGCGCCCCACGCGAGGACGACAAGCGAGACGCCCTGGCGGGGGAGCGCGAACTTGAGCGTGGCCGCGCCGTTGGCGACGGGGACGGTGTAGGACAATACGACCGGCGGGGCGGGCTCCGCCGCAGGTGGGGAGGAGCCTCTGCGGCCCCGCGCTGGCTCGACGACGAGCGGCCGATCGGTAAGCTGGCCGAGCCTGCCGGCGGCGACGAGCTGGCGGTATTGGCTGGCGTTGGGCCCGGCGGGCGAACCCATTTTTTTCCAGAGGGTGAAGGCGTTGCTGTGTTCGTCGTCTATGCGCCAATGTCTAAGCGTCACGTTGCCGTTGGCGGCGGCGGGCAGGCCGGCGACGGCGAGAGACACCTCGGCGTCGGGGCCGGGCACGTCGTCGTCGTGGTAGTGCCAGACGAGGATGGCGAGCTGGTTGGCGTCGAGGCTGGCGAGGGCGGCCACGTCAGCCTGCACGCCGCGCACCCCGCCGCCACTGAGGATGGCGTCGAGCGGCACCTCGCCGGAGCTCGTGACGGCGACGCGCTGGCCGGACATTTTGCTGAACATCTTGAAGGTGTTGAGCACGGGCAGATCAATGCCGTTGGTCGCGAGCACGCGGAAGCCGTCGAAATACGCCTGGTCTTCGAACTCGAATGCCCAGGAGGTTACGCCCTCGAGGTTCACGCCGGCCTTGTCCGCCATCGCCAGCTCGCGGCCGAAGGTGGCGGCCGAGTAGCTCGCGAAGAGCGAACCGTTGCGGTAGTTGTTTTGCGGGCTGACGCGGGCGGTACAAGCCGCGCAGGTGTCGGGGTCGGACTCGCCGAAAACGATGGGGGTGTTCTTCAACTCGGGATGCGAGGCGACGATGGTGAAGGCGTTGGCGATGTCGCGAAGCTGGTTGGCAATGCCCATCCGCACATGGCCGCCGGTCGTGACCGCCCGGCCGGTCGCGTCAACGTAAGAGGGCGAGCCTTTTGCGTGAAACGAGATGAAGTCGAGCGGCGTGCCCTTCTGGCCGGTTGCGTAGTTGGTGCCGCGCAGGACGTGCTCGATAAAGCCGGTCATGAACGTGCCGCCCGTCCCGGCGGAGTCCATGCCGCCGACGCGGGCGGTGGGCAGCGCGCGGCGCACGGCAGCGATGGCGTAGTCGTGGAGCTTGTAGAACTCCTCCGGCGTGCCTTTCCAGTAGCCGATATTTGCCTCGTTCCAGACCTCCCAATACCATTTTTCCACCTCGGCCTTGCCGTAGCGCTCGACGCAATGCTTCGCCCATTGGAAGACGAGCTCGCCCCATTTGTCGTAATCCTTCGGCGGGTAGGCCCAGCCGGTGTAGAGCTCGGCATTCGCGCCGGGCCGGAATTCGTGCTGATAGGGCTCGGGCTTGATCGAGAGCGCCTCGGGCATGAAGCCGATTTCCGTGTAGGGCCGCACGCCGCGCGCGATGTAAGTGTCGAAAATGTTGTCGAGGATCGTCCAGTTGTAGATGGGGCGGCCCGATGCGTCCTCGGTGTAGGCGTTGGTGCTGCCCCATTTTGGGGCGGGCGTGCCGTCGCCGCTGGTGAGGAGGTTGTGCGCGCGGAAATAGGTCGGCTGCGGCGAGTCCTTGGGGCGCAGCTCGCCGAGCTCGGCGAGGAGCTTGCGGCCGTCCTTCATCGTGGCGTAGTTCGGCTCGTCGGCGCCGAAGAAGCGCCAGAAAGGCTTCATCACGCCGATGGGCTTGGCGGCATTGACCTCGATGGAAACGGGAAACGGCGTGGGAGCCGCTGCGGCGGGCACAGCAACTTCGGCACCGGGAAGACTCGGGGTCGCAAAGGCGAGAGCCGAGCACGCAAGGGCAAGAACTGAGGGAAACGAGACGGGGCGCATGGTGGGGGAGGGGTAAGAGGATACTATGGCGGACCACTTGGGCCGACGCGATGCTTTTATAGAGACGATGGTCAGCTATCCTTGCCGCCGCGGCCTCAGCGCAAAGTGACTTGGCCGTGGAGCACGATGCGGTCGGAGGCGCGGCCGACCCGGAGCTCATAGGTGCCGGGGTCGGATTTCCACGCGTGTGTTGCCACGTCCCAGTAGGCGAAGTCCTTTGGGGTGAGGCGCACGATGACGTGGCGGGTTTCGCCGGGTGCGAGCTTCACCTTGCTGAAACCTTTCAGTTCCTGCTCGGGACGCGGCAACGCGGGGTTGATGTGATGGACGTAAACCTGGACGGTCTCGGCCCCGGCGACCGGGCCGGTGTTGGTCACGGTGAAATCGAGCGTGATGCGTTCGCCGGGCCGGACGGCGGCGGGCGAAACCTTGAGGTTTTGATAGTCGAAGGACGTGTAGCTGAGGCCGTGGCCAAAGCCGTAGAGCGGGGCGATTTTTTTTGCCTCATACCAGCGGTAGCCGACGAAGACGCCCTCCCGGTATTCGTTGCGATAGACCCGGTGCGACATGTCGTGGTCGGGATCCGCCCCGGTGTAGAGCGACTCGCCGGCCGGCAGGTAGCCAGCGGCGGGTGAGTCGGCGAACTCGCGCTCGATGGTGATGGGCAATTTGCCGGAGGGATTCGTGTCGCCGCAGAGGATCTCAGCGAGGGCGCGGTTGCCGGCCTGGCCGGGATACCAGGCGTAAACGATGGCGGCGGCGCGGTCGTTCCACCCAGTCATACGCAGGCCGCCGCCGCTGTTGACGATTACGATGGTGCGCGGGTTGAGGGAGACGGCGCGGACGACGCGCGCCTCCTCGGCCGCGGGCAGCGCGAACGGCCGGTCCCAGCCCTCGCTGTCGAATGTGCCGGTGCTCAGGAGAACAGTCGGCGCGGACTTGAGCTGCGCGTCGGTCGGCTCCGGCACGAACTCCACGCGGTCGCCGTAGGTGGCACGCAGCGCGTCGAGCAGCAGGGTGACGTTATAGCCCGCGACCTCGGCCGAGCCGCCGCCATGCGCCAGTGTGTCCACGAAGAGGCCGGTCAGGAGGATTTTGTCCGCGCCGGTCTGGGCGAGCGGGAGCACACCGTTGTTTTTCAGCAGCACGATGCCCTCGCGCGCGGTCTGGAGCGCGACCTCCTCGTGCGCGGCGAATTTGCCGAGGTAAAACGCGTCCTGCACGGGCCGGTCGTGGAGGCCGGCGGCGATGCAGGTGCGGAGGATGCTGCGGGCCATGCGGTCAATGTCGGCGGGCACGACTCGGCCGGATGCGAGCAGACGCGCGGCGTCGGCCTGGATAAATTTCTCGCCGGGCATCTCGAGGTCCTGCCCGGACCGGATGATTTTTTCGGCGTCCCACACCGACCACCAGTCGCTCATCACCAGCCAGCGAAAGCCGAGCTCGGCGCGCAGCAGGCCGGTGATTACCGCGCGGCTCTGGCCGGCCCACTCGCCGTTGACGAGGTTGTAGGCGGTCATCACAGCCATCGCCCCGGCGTCAATGCCGGCCTTGAACGCCGGCAGGTAAATTTCGTGCAGCGTGCGCTCATCCACGACGGAGTCCGACGTGCGGCGGTGGTAGTCGGTGTTGTTGGCGAGAAAATGTTTCAGCGTCGGCACCGTGCCGGTGTCGAGCACGCCGGTGACGTAGCGCTCGACGAGGCGCGAGACGAGAAACGGATCCTCGCCCAGATACTCGAAGTTCCGCCCGCACTGCGACACCCGGTAGATGTTCAGGCCCGGCCCGAGCAGCACCGCCACGCCGCCCGCCCGGCACTCCTCGCCGATACTGTGCGCGTAGCGGTAGGCGAGGCCGGGATTCCAGGTGGCGGCGAGCGCGATGGGGCAGGGGAAGGCCGTGGATTTCTCCAGCAGACGGTTATAGTTTTTGCGGAGGTGAACGCCCTGCGTGGCATCGGACAGATAAAGCTCCGGAATGCCGAGCCGGGGCAGGCCCTTGATGTAGAAAAAATTGCTGCCGCTTACGAGCGAGAGCTTTTCCGGCATGGTCATCTGCGCGAGCAAGGCGCCGGCGCGCCGGTCGGCCTCGTCGTAGCTGACGGGGGTCTTGAAGGACGGCTCGGCCAGCGTCGTGGTGCAACTGGCACCAGCCGGCGTGGCGGCGACGGCGGGCGTGGAGGGAACGGCGGCGGATTTCATGGACGAAGCGGGCGGGAACAGTTGGCCGTAAAATACCCCGGTCGAAACATCCAATGCCAGTCCGAATCCTGCTCGATCCGGGAGCATTATCATAGGGGCGCCTCT
>CAIQBC010000054.1 GCA_903869955.1 uncultured Opitutia bacterium | reverse complement strand
GCGACCGGCACGCCACCAGGCATCTGGACGATAGAGAGTAGCGAATCGAGTCCATGGAGTTGCTGGAAGATCACGAAGTGAAATATGACGCCATCATCGTGGACGAGGCCCAAGACTTCGCCGATGAGTTTTGGTTTCCATTGGAATGCATGATGGCCAACATCACGCAGCCCACCCCGGAGGAGACCGTCATCATCTGGGACGCCGCCTGCGTGGAATGGCAGCGGCTGGGCGCGCATGGCCTGACGGCCAGGCAGGCGCAAAAACGGGTGCTCCATGCGCTGGCGGCCAGCGGGCTGGATCTCGCCCGGAATGAGCGGGCGCTCCGGATAAATTTCATTCGCAAACGGGAACGGTGGATCGAGGGCGGGTATACGCCCGCGGCGTTGCGGGACCAGCGGCCCGAAAGCAGCGGGCATCGCCGCGAACTGCCCCTGACGGCGGACGACGGCAAACTGCTCCTCGCGCGTTCCTTGCACGGCGGGCTGGCCCAGGCCTGGCGTCAGGCCCGCAATGCCGGCATCCTGTCGGCTGCCGCCACCCAGGCGTATCTGCACCAGCCGGCCAGCAAGTCGTATGTGCCGCACCGCGTGCGCGACCACCTCACGCCCAATCTGCGGATGCTGGACGACATCCACCACGGCCCGCGCCAGGCCGCGTTGCAGGGGGCGTATATTTCCAGGGACTGGTCGGACGTTTCGCCCGGCGACTGGTATTCGGCGGACGACACCACGCTGCCGCTGTATTATTGGGAGGAAAACGAGCAGGGCCGGCCCCAGGTGCTGCGCGGGCAATGCCTCGTCATGAACGACTGCCGCACCGGCCGCCTCCTGGCCTTCGCCCTCCACAGCGAGCGGAATTACACCGCCAAGGTCATTCGCGGGCTGATCCTGAAGGTGCATGACACCTACGGGCTGCCCCGCCGGGGTTTCTTTTTTGAGCGCGGCACCTGGGCCAGCGCGAAACTGCTGAAGGGGGCCGGCGACGAGGTGCCCGGCACCGAGACCGAACTCGGCCTGCGCGAGTGGGTCGAGTTCCGGCACGCCCAGCCGGGCAATGCGCGGGCCAAGACGGTGGAGCGCATCATCGGGCTGCTCCAGAACCGCATGGAAGACCAGCCGGGCTACTGCGGGCGGAACGAGCAGGTGGAAAAGTTTGAACGGCTCCGGCGGCGGATGCAGGACGTGAAGTCGGGCAAACTTCATCCGAGGGAATTTCTGCTGCACCGCGACGAGTGGGCGCACCGGCTCCAGGACATCTGCGAGGCCTACAACCAGGAGGTCCAGGAGGGCCGGATGCTCAAAGGCCTGTCGCCGCGCGAGGCCTGGGAAAGCCTGTTCGACGCCAACAGCCCGCTGGTGCAGCTCAGTGGGGAGACCCGCTACCTCCTGGCCAACCACCGGCGGCCGCTGAAGGTGTCGCGCAACGGAAGCCCGCGAACGGTCACAGCGTTACCCCACGCACTATCCGGCGCAGGACTTTCTCGACCTTTGCCTCACCGGGGCGGCTGAGCTGCCCGATCTGTTGCAGCGGATGCTGGTTGATCCCGGCCGGCCGATCCCCCGGTCCGGCCTGTGGTATCTGCCGGCATTTTGGGAGGCGTTGCAGGAGTGGAGGCAGCAGGAGTGCGACTCGGCATCGGGAAAAATCACCGAGACCGAGGTCACCCGGAGCGTGTTTGAGGAACTGGATTTTGCCCTGGAGGCCCGGGGCTTTGTCCTCATTGAGGGACGCGAGGGCATCGGCAAAAGCGAGGCCGCCCGCGCCTGGTGTGAGCAGCATCCCGGCCGGGCGGTCTATGTCTCGCTGGAGGCCGAGTCGGGAGGAGGCGAGCAGACCATGTATCGCTCGATTGCCCGCCGGATCGGCACGTCCTGTTCCTACACCCGCAAGGCGAACCAGATGCGGGTCCGCATTCAGGACGCGCTGCAACCGGGCCATGTGATGCTCGTGCTGGACGAGGCGCATTATCTTTGGCCGCAAAGCAACCGCTGTGAACGCACCGCGCCCATGCGCCTGGACTGGCTCCGCACGGCGCTGATCGATTACGGCGTGCCGGTGGCGCTCATCAGCACGCCGCAGTATTTCGCCGGGGCGTGCGACCGGTTTCGGAAGAACGGCTGGAACGCCAACCAAATCCAGCGCCGGCTCACCCGCACCACGGTCTTGCCGGAGACGCTCTCGGCGGAAGATACGCTGGCCGTGGTGCGCCGGTATTTCCCCGGCCTCCCCCGGCGTGAGGCCAAACGGGTGGCCGGCGTGGCGCTGCTGTCCATTGGCTACCTCACGACTATTTCCCATCTGCGGAAGCGGGTGGATTTCCTGGCCGGCCGGCGCGCCGGTCTTGGCGAAGCCGAGCTGGTCCGGATCGCCCTGGATGAAATCAAGGCACCCGCTGGTGGTTCTGTCCCGGACGCCGGCCTGGCTCCTGCACCCGCCGTGCCACGGCCGCGCATGAGCCTTGCAGACACTTTGCCAGCACCGGGAAACCGGCTGGTTCTCAGTCCCCCGCCGAGCCGGTTTTGATCTGACGCCGGCCGCGAACGTCGCCTCCTGCCTTCCCCTGAAGTCTGCGAAATTTTTTTTCAGGGGGAAAAGGCGGGGGCTTTCGCGCGGGCTGATTTCCTGGACAAACTTCTGGCGAAAGAGCACAACTATCCAGCGAAGCCACAAAACATAACTAAAACCTACGCCCAAACTGTCCAACGATCGGGGACCACCTCACATGCACCGACTGTTTTTACCGTTCCGAATCACCCTCCTCCTGCTGGCCGCCGCCCTGCCCTGCGCCGCGCAGCCGATCGTGCTCAACTCCTCCAGCGTGATCGGCGGCGGGCCCATCTACGACAGCCCGGCTTTCACCGGCGGAAGCTTTCCGGCGACCTTTGTGGTGAACGAGCAGACGGGCGCGATCAACAACGATGTCTACGGCGGCAACTACTGGCTCGGGCCGGACAGCGTGAACTCGGATTATTTCGTGCTCGATCTGGGCGCCCTCTACAACCTCACGCAAATCACCCTTTTCAACACGCACAACGCCAACTTCAACGACCGCGCGACCAGCGCCTTCCATATCACCGCCGCAAATTCGGTGTCGTTCGTTGACGCCAACCACGGGTTTGCGCTGGATTCCCCGACGACGATTCTCTCCGGCACGCTGGCTTTTCCCTCCGACCCGCCGACGGACGTCGTTTTTATCTCGGCCAACGGCCTCAGCACGGACGGCTTTTACCGTTACATCAGCTTCACCTATGATTCGTTTGCGGGCGGAGGTGGCGGGGGGCTGCATGAGATCCGCGTTGAGGGCGCACAGGTTCCGGAGCCTGCGACCTCCGCGCTGTGGGCCGGGGCCGCGGCGCTCGCCGTGCTCGCGTATCGCCGCCAACGGGGGAGAGGTAGCGGACGATGATGCGGTGTGTGTCCTTCCCGTGATAGACCGGGATGCCACCCAAAAGGGCGATGTCGTCCGCAGTCCAGTTGAGTCCAGTCCAGTGCTCGGAGTCACCCTTTGTGGACTGGACGTAGGCCGGCGCAGCCGCGAAGACGGAGACGAAGCAAACCGCTAGAACGACGAGAAATGCGCGGAGGCCTTTCATAAAAACAACCATTAGGGACCAAACCGAGAGGGTCATGTCTCAGATGTTAATGTTGTCCACCGACGCCAGCCGGGTCTCACTTCGCCTTGGCCACGGGTGAGTGGAAATACCGGGCGGCCAGGTCCAGGAAGGCGGGCCAGTTGGGGATGTCGGAGTGGCCGCCCTTGTGCTGGCGAAAGGCGAGTGCGCCGCCGGTGAGCGCGGTTTCGGGCGGCGGCATTTTCACATTTTGGATTTTGGATGGCGGATTTTCGATTGCGGGCGGCTGACCGGCGGGGACGAGGGCTTGCTCGCCGAGGAGCGCATAGACGGGCGCGGCGGCGGTGACCGCCATGAAGGTGCAGGTAGGGTCGGCCCACCAGTCGCCCTGCGTGTTGGAACCGATGGGGCCGGTGTTGGAGCCGACGGTGACAAGGACCGGGCGAGGGGCGCACAGGGCGATAAGCTCGTGGCCATCCACGGGCAGGTCGTTGGCCGAAAGGGGATCGGGGCGCCGTATTTCACGAAGTTGCCGGCCATCCAGTGGTATTCGCCCCAGCCGGCGACATTGGCGAGCAGTTCGCCGAAGTTGCGCCGGTAGAGGCCCGCGCCGCCAAGGCCAGAGGAGGCGACGTAGGCGATGGCGAAGCGGGAGTCGTAGGCCATGGTGACGAGGGCCTCCTTGCCGTAGCGAGAGATGCCCTCCAGCCCGACCTGCTTGGCGTCCACGGCGGAATTGTAGCTTCGCTCAATACTTGTGCTCTTTCAGAAAGGGCCGAAAAACCCCGAATTACCCCGAATAAGCCCGACCGCCAGCGACTTACGTGAGCAAAATACGTCGTAGAATGGCAGGC
>CAIQBC010000053.1 GCA_903869955.1 uncultured Opitutia bacterium | reverse complement strand
CGGCCGGCGGCGGGGCGCCCGCAGCCGGCGGCAGACTGGGTGTCGCGTCGCCGCGCTGGTGCTGGGCTTTTTTGAGGGCTTCGTTGATCAGGCTCATCGGGCGGGAAATTTTTTCGGTGGCAGGGGGAATGTTTACTCGGTGAGGGTTTTCATTTCATTGATGGCGCGGCGCGCATCCCAGTAGTTGACCTCGTCGGACTCGCGGATGAAGGCGGCGAGGATGGCCTTGTCACAAAGATTGTTGATGACGCGCGGAATGCCCCGGCTGTGCTTGTGGATGGCGCGCAGCGCCCACTTCGTGAACTCCGGCCGGCCTGCGCCGCCGGCCAGCGTGATGCGGTGGTGGACGTAGTGCGTCACGTCGGCGAGCGTGAGCGGGCGCAGCTCGCAGTGGACGAGGATGCGCTGGCGGAGCTGGCGCAGCTCCTCGCGCGCGAGCACATCCTTCAGCTCCGGCTGGCCGATGAGCACGGTCTGGAGGAGCTTTTGCTTGTCGGTTTCGAGGTTGGAGAGCAGGCGGATCTGCTCGAGCACGTCAAATTTCAGGTTCTGCGCCTCGTCAATGATGAGCACGATGTCGCGCCCGCGCTCGATGCGCTCGAGGAGGACGCGGTTCATCTGCGCAACGAGGTCGTGCTGGCTGCGGGCGAGCTTGGTCTCGCCCAGCTCGGTGAGGATGGCCTTGAGCATCTGCGTCTCGGTCACGCGCGGGTTGAGGATGAGCGCGGTGTCGTAGCGGGCGGGGTCGAGCTCGTTAAGGAAGCGCCGGCAGATCGTCGTCTTGCCGCAGCCGACCTCCCCGATGAGCACGATGAAGCCCTTGCGCTGGCCCACCCCGTATTTGAGATGTTGCAGCGCCTCCTGGTGCGTGGGGCTGAGGTAGAGAAACTTCGGGTCGGGCGTGATGTTGAACGGCAGCTCGCGCAGCCCGTAAAAACTCTGATACATGGCCCGACGCTGGCGCGGCGGCGGCGGCAACGCACGTTAAAAACCGCGCGCAAAATCCTTGCCAAACCCAAAGCGCGCGCCTTGCTCGCCCCCAGCCCGCCGCCCATGAATCCCCGCCGTTTTTTTGCCGTGTTCTGCCTCCTGCTCATCGCGGGCGTGACGGTCGGCGCCAGCCTGTATTTCTGGCAGGCGCGGCAGGAATACCAGCAGCTCGCCAAGGCGCAGGCGCTCGTTCACCAGAAGCTCACGGAAGCCAAGGCCCGGCTGGAGAAACAGCAGGCCGAGCTGGAGCGGCTCCGCACCGACCCTGCGTACGTCGAGCTGAAAATCCGCCAGCGCCTCGGTTATGCGAAGCCGGGGGAGATCGTGTTTAAGTTCGAGGACTGAGAAAGAGGGGAAATGCGAAGCATTTTCTATTACCCTGCCCATTCAACTCTGGGTGGCCTAAGGTAGTGCCTTAATTTGAATTTGCACCTCCGCTACGCTGGGCGGCCGGCACGTTCCATCACGTCGGCAAGAAACGCCTTCCGCTCTCCCTCGCTGCCCGCGCTGCGCGAAAGCCGCCGGGGCCGGGGGCTCAGCGGAAGGTTCGGTCTATCTCATCCCGGTTCTGCTGGAATTCGTCCGGGGTGATTCGTCCGTGTTTGAGATCTTGCTCGTTCCGTTGCTGCATCTCGCCTTCGACGAGGGCGGCGCAGCCGCCGAGCAACTGGCCGGACAACAGGAGCAAGATCAGGAGGGGGATTTTTTTCATGGCGTGACCGAGGTTTTCATCATGAAGCAGCAGATGGACAGCCTTGATGACTTTTTCGCATTTGGCCAACTTCAATTCGCATTGCCAGGCCCTTGCGGTGCTCGCTCAATCGCGGCCTTTCCCGCATGGATCGCCCGCCGCCGCACCCGCTCGTCGAGTCCTTTGCCCGCGCCGGGCAGGGGCAGGTCTTCGCCTTCCTCGGCCAGCTCGCGCCCGACGCCCGCGAGCGGCTGTTCGCGCAGGCCGCCGAGATTGAT
>CAIQBC010000052.1 GCA_903869955.1 uncultured Opitutia bacterium | reverse complement strand
CGCGCTCAAGGAAGCCCGCGCCAGGGATTTCCTGGGGGAGAACATCCTTGGCTCCGACTACGATCTCGAAATCCACGTTCACCGCGGAGCCGGGGCTTACATTTGCGGCGAGGAGACCGGGCTCATCGAGTCGCTGGAAGGCCGGCGGGCCTACCCGCGCATCAAGCCGCCTTACTTTCCCGCGGTGCTCGGCCTTTACCAGTGCCCGACCATCGTCAACAACGTGGAGACGCTCTGCCATGTGAAATACATCGTCGAGCACGGCGGCGATGCGTTCACCAAGATCGGCACGCCCAACAACACCGGCACGCGCATCTTCTGCGTCTCCGGCCACGTGCAGCGCCCCGGCTACTACGAGTTTCCCGCCGGCACCATCACGATGGGCCAGCTCCTCAACGACGTGTGCGGCGGCCCGCTGCCGGGGCGGAAGTTCAAGGCGGTCATCCCCGGCGGCTCGTCGGCGAAGGTCATGCGCTTCGGCGAACGCTACAAGGGCAAGCGCAAGGTCGGCGCCGAGATGGCGGACTACGACTGGGGCGTCGAGGATGTGCCGATGGACTTCGACTCGCTCGGCATGATCGGCACGATGGGCGGTTCCGGCGGCGTGATCGTGATGGACGACACCACCGACATGGTGGCCGCGCTCGCGAACATCAACGAATTCTACTCGCATGAGAGCTGCGGCCAGTGCACGCCCTGCCGCGAGGGCGCGCTGTGGATGAAAAAAATCACGACGCGCATGGTCCACGGCACCGCCCGCGCCGAGGACACCGCGCTGCTGAAGAGCGTGGCCGACCAGATCCCCGGCCGCACCATCTGCGCCTTCGGCGAGGCCTGCTCGTGGCCGACGCAGAGCTTCATCGCGAAGTTCGGCGACGAGTTCAAGGGCTACGCGGACGCGAAGAAGGCCGCCCAGCCCGCCGCCCACGAACTGGTCTGAGTATGAACCACCGAGACACCGAGTTCACAGAGTCAAAGGCCCCGGGTTTTCTCCGTGTCCTCCGTGCCTCTGTGGTTAAATAAATTTTCCGCAATGATCCAACCCGCCAAACCCGACCTCGTCACCGTCAACATTGACGGACGGGAGATCGCCGTGCCCAAGGGCACCAACGTGATCGAGGCCGCGCGCCTCCTGAACGTGGACGTGCCGCACTATTGCTACCACCCGAAGCTGACCATCGTGGGCAACTGCCGGATGTGCCTGATCGAGATGGGCACGCCTGCCGTGGATCCTGCCACCAAGACGCCCCTGCTCGACCCCGCCACCGGGAAACAAAAAATCAACTGGATCCCGCGCCCACAGATCGGCTGCGGCACGAACGTCTCGCCCGGCCTCCACATCCGCACGCAGTCGCCGTTGGTGAAGGACTGCCGCGAGGGCGTGATGGAGTTTCTCCTCATCAACCACCCGCTCGACTGCCCCATCTGCGACCAGGCCGGTGAATGCAAGCTGCAGGAGCAGGCCACCGGCTACGGCCGGGGCTACTCACGCTTCGTCGAGCAGAAAAACGTGAAGCCCAAGCGCACCCAGCTCGGCCCGCGCGTCACACTCGATGACGAGCGCTGCATCCTGTGCTCGCGCTGCATCCGTTTCTCCAAGGAAATCGCCAAGGACGACGTGCTCGGCTTCATTGACCGCGGCAGCCACTCGACGCTCACCTGCCACCCCGGCAAGAAGCTCGAGAACAACTACTCGCTCAACACGGTGGACATCTGCCCGGTGGGCGCGCTCACGAGCACGGACTTCCGGTTCAAGATGCGCGTCTGGTTCCTCAAGCAGACGAACAGCATTGATACCGAGAGCAGCGTCGGGACGAACACCGTCGTCTGGTCGCGGGAGGGCCAGATCTACCGCATCACTCCGCGCCAGAACGACGAGGTCAACGACACCTGGATGGCCGACAGCGGACGCGAGCTCTACAAGCAGGCCCGCGCCGCCGACCGCCTCACCGCGATCATGGCCGACGGCGAGCCCAGCGGGCTCGACATCGCCGTCAACCTCGCTGGCGAGCTGCTCAAGTCATCGGCGGGAACCGTCGCCATCGTCGGCTCCGGGCGCAGCAGCGTGGAGGAGCAATTTCTCACCAAGCAGCTCGCCGCCGCGCTCAAGGCCCCGGCGTATCTCGTGAGCCGGGTGGGAGCGGGCGACAAGATTCTCGTCTCTGCCGACAAGAATCCGAACGTCCGCGGCGCGCTCGTCACCGGTCTCATCAAGTCGTTGCCGTCCGCTCAACTCGCCGACCTCGCGACGCAAATCGAAGCCGGTAAAATCAAGACCGTCGTCTCCGTCGGCGAAGACCTCGACGCCGCCGGCCTCACCGCCGCGCAGCTCGGAAAAATTTCCATCGTCTATCTCGGCACCCACGCCAACGCCACCAGCGCCGCCGCCAAGATCGTGCTGCCGACGCTCATGGTGTTTGAGAAAAGCGGCACGTTGGTGAACCAGCAGTTCCGGCTCCAGAAATTCGCCAAGGCCGTACCCGCGCCGGCCGGCGCGACCGACGACCTCGCCGTCCTCGCCAAGCTGATCGCCGCCGTCGGCGGGCCGGCGCAGGCCCCCGACCTCGCCGCCGTCTGGAAAACCCTCGCCGCCGAAGTCCCCGCCCTAGGCACGATGACGTTTGCCAGCCTGCCCGACACGGGGCTCCTCCTCGACGCCACCCCTTGGGCCGCACTGCCTTTCCCCGAGGGAGAGACGATGCACTACAAACCTAACGCGCCAACGACCGCCACGACCCTGACCTGACGCGCTCGCCATGTCCGAATTTTTTCAACATCATCCGACTCTGCTCTTCCTCCTGGTCACTGCGGCCAAGGGCCTCGCAGTCATCCTCGTGCTGTTCCCGCTCGCGGCGGCGTGCTCGATGGCGGAGCGAAAAATTTCCGCGTGGATGCAGAACCGGCCCGGCCCGAACCGTACCATCGCGCCGTTTCTCGCGTGGATTCCGGGCATGGGGATTCTCCAACGGCTCGGGATTTTCCAGCTCGCGGCCGATGGCGGCAAGTTTACGTTCAAGGAAGACCCGGTGCCGGGGCACGTGAACAAGTTTTATTTCATCCTCGCGCCCATCATCGCGATGATCCCGGCGCTCACGACGGTCGCCGTCGTGCCATTCGGCGCCTACATCAGCGCGGGGGGGCACCTCACACCGGTCATTCTCGCTGACGTGGATGTCGGCCTGCTGGCGGTCTTCGCGGTGTCGTCGCTGGGCGTCTATTCGGTGATCCTCGCAGGCTGGGCGTCCAACTCGAAGTATCCGTTTCTCGGCAGCGTGCGCGCCTCGGCGCAGCTCATTTCGTATGAGCTTTCGATGACGCTCTCCGTGCTGCCGGTGTTCCTCTGGGTCAACATCCCTGGCAGCAACGGCACGCTGAACCTCTTCGACGTGGTGACGATGCAGTCCGGCGTCGGCCTGCGGTGGGACAGCGTGTGGTTTGGGTTCACGATGCCGGTGTCGGCGTTTATCTTTCTCGTCGCGCTGTTTGCCGAGACGAACCGCCAGCCGTTCGACATGCCGGAGTCGGAGGCCGATCTCGTGGGCGGCTTCCATACGGAATACGGCGCGTTCAAGTGGTCGCTGTTTTTCGTGGCGGAATATTGCCACATGATTGTCGGCTCGGGCGTGTTTGTCCTGCTCTTCCTCGGCGGCTGGAACCCGTTGCCCGGCCTGCCGCTCCACCTGCTGGCCGGCTGGCTCGGCATCGCGGGCACGCCGCTGCTCATGGGCGCGCTGGGCATCCTCCTGTTCCTGGGCAAGGTGGCGGCCTTTATTTTCTTCTTCATGTGGGTGCGCTGGACGCTGCCGCGCTTCCGCTACGACCAGGTCATGAAGATCGGCTGGCAGCGCCTCCTCCCCCTCGCCATCGCCAACCTCGTCTTCTACATCGTGGCGATCGCGCTTATCCAAAAATGAAAACCAGGAGCCAAAGCGGCTCCGATCTTCCCCGCGCCCGGTCGTCTCCTCCGCTCCTTTGCTCCTGACTCCAGACTCCTTCAGTCCAGACTCCTTTTCCCCCATGGCCGTCATTCAACTCGAACGCAAACCGCTCACCTTCGCCGAGCGCACCTATCTCCCGCAAATCGCGGGCGGCCTGAAGACCACGCTCAAGCACTTTTTCGCCCCGAAGGACACGATGGAGTATCCCGAGCAGCGCCCGGCCATCCCGCCCGG
>CAIQBC010000051.1 GCA_903869955.1 uncultured Opitutia bacterium | reverse complement strand
GCCGCCGCTGCGGCGTTGCTGCTGCTGCCCGCGGCCGCGCCGGCGGCGACGCTGCAGGACCTGCTCCAGACGCTCGCCGCACCGAAGCCGCCCTCCGCCGCGCTCCCGGCCGACCCGCTCGCCGCCGCGCAAAAGCAGTTTCGCCGCGGTGACTACGAGGCGGCGCTGGCCGCCGCCGAGACCGGTTGCACGACCGACGTCTTCAACGAGGCCTGGTGGTCGCTGCGCGCGCAGGCGTTGCTCACGCTCGGCCGCGCCGAGGACGCCACCACCGTTCTCACCCAGTCCCTCCGCTACAACACCCAGAGCATCCGCCTGCGCCTGCTCGCGCGCGAGGCCGCGCTGGCCACGCAGAAAGAGGATGAGGCCCGCTCCCGCCTCGCCGAAGCCCGCGCCCTGATTGACACGCGCGGCCGCACCGACCGCACCCCGGCGTTTCTCGGTGCCGTGGGCGAGGCCGCGCTGCTCCTCGGCGCGGACCGGAAGCTCGTCCTGGAAAATTTTCTCCGCCCCGCGCAGTCGGGCAGCCCGCCCGCCCGCGAAGCCTGGGCCGCCGCCGGCCGGCTCGCGCTCACCACCCACGACTACGGCCTGGCCTCGCGCACGTTTGCTGACGCCATCAAGCTCTACCCCGACGATCCCGACATGATCGGCGGCCTCGCCGCCGCCTTCCAAGGCAGCGGTGACAGCGAGAAATTTCTCGACTACGCCACGCAGGCGCTCGGCCTCAACGACCGCCACATCCCCACGCGCCTGCTTCTCGCGGACCACCTCCTGGAGTCCGAGCAATACGAGCTCGCCCGCGACATGATCGGGAAAATCCTCACGGTGAACCCGCTCCAGCCCGACGCGCTCGCGCTGCGCTCCTTCATCGAGCAGTTGCAGAACCATCCGGATCTGGCCGCCGCCGACCGCGCCCGGGCGCTCTCCACCTGGAAAGGCAACCCGCACGTTGATTACATCATCGGCGAGAAGCTCGCGCGCAACTACCGCTTCACCGACGCTGCCGCCGCCCAGCGCCGCGCGCTCGCGTTCGACGACAAGTTTACGCCCGCGCGGGTCGAGCTCGCGCAGGACCTGCTCCGCCTCGGCCAGGCCGACGAGGGCTGGGCGCTCGTCGCGCAGGCGCACCAGGAGGACAGCTACGATATCGAGGCGTTCAACCTTGTCTCGCTGCATGACCGCCTCGCCACCTACACCAGCGTCGAGGACCCGCATTTCCTCATCCGGATGGCGGGGGCCGAGGCGCCGATCTACGGCCAGCGCGTGCTCGCGCTGCTCGAACGCGCCCGCACCACCCTCACCGCCAAATACGGCCTCGACCTCACGCAGCAGACGACCGTGGAGATTTTCTCCACCCCCGGCGACTTCGCCGTCCGCACGTTTGGCGCGCCGGGCGAGGCGGGATTTCTCGCGGTGTGCTTCGGCTCGGTCATCACCGTCAACAGCCCGGCGCTGTCCAGCGCCAACTGGGAGGCCGTGCTCTGGCATGAGTTCACCCATGTCATCACCCTCACCATGACGCAGAACAAGATGCCCCGCTGGCTCAGCGAGGGCATCTCCGTCTATGAGGAGGCGCAGGCCAACCCCGGCTGGGGCCAGCGCATGTCGCTCAACTACCACGATCTCATCATGGAGGGAAAAATGAAGCCGGTGAGCAACATGAGCGCGGCGTTTCTCACCGCGTCGGACCCGCGCGCGGTCGGCTTCGCGTATTTCCAATCATCGCTCATCGTGAAATTTTTCGTCGAGCGCTATGGCCTGGAGAAAATGAAGGCCCTCCTCCATACGCTCGCCGACGGCACGCCCATCAACGACGCGCTGGCCCGGCAGCTCGCGCCGCTGGCCGAGCTCGACCCGGCCTTCGCCGAATACGCCCGCGCCGAGGCGAAGAAACTCGGGGGCGATCTCGACCTCACGCGACCCGAGCAGTCGGACGAGCCCGCCGCCGTCCTCGCGCTTGACCCGCACAATTTTTACACCCGCCTCGCCCAGGTCCGCGACCTCGTGCAAAAGGATGACCTTCCCGGTGCCAAGGCGAAGCTCACCGAGCTGACTGCCGGCAACCTTTATATCAGCGGCCCGGAAAACCCGCACCGCCTCCTGGCCGACCTCGATGCAAAACTTGGCGACACGGCCGGCGAGAAGGCGGCGCTCACCACGATAGTTGAGCACGAGGCCGACGCCGTCGAGCCCGTCACGCGCCTGCTCAATCTCGCTGCTACCGCCCGGGACTGGCCCGCCGTCTCACGCTGGGCCGAGGCGTGGATCGCCATCAACCCGCTCGCCGCCGCGCCGTGGCGCGCGCTGCTCTCCACGCACGAGCAGGCCCAGACCACCGCCGGGGCCATCGAGGCTGCCCGCGTCCTCCTCCAGCTCGACCCTCCCGACCTCCCCAGCATCCACTACCGGCTCGCGAAGCAGTTGCAGGCCACCGGCGACCTCGACGGCGCGCGCCGCCATGTCCTGCAGGCGCTGGAGGACGCCCCGCGTTTCCGCGCCGCCTCCGAGCTGCTGGCAAAACTCCCGCCTGCCACCGCCAGCGACGCGACCGCACCGGCTCCGCCGGCTGACACCCGTATCAACTCGCTGCAGTCCCTGCTAAATGCCCTCCAAAGCGGCCTCCCGCCACCCTCGAACGCGCCGGTGCCTCCCGCCCCCGTTGCACCGGCCAAATAAAATGAAGTCCCTCCTTGCCACCGCTGTTGCCCGGGTTTTGCCGCTGCTGGTGGCCGCACTCCTGTTTCCTCTGCCGGCGCACGCCCAGCGGGCCGGTCGCGGCGGCGCTGGCGGCACCCGTGGCGCTGGCGCGCGCGGACAGAATTTCGTGATCCGCGATCCCACCCTTCTCGGCAATCAGCAGCTCATCGAGCAGTCGCTCAGCCCCGCCTTTAAGAACGACGTCTTCACCTTTGCGCGCCTGCGATATAATTCCGGCTCCCGCGGCTGGAACGACGATTTTGATGGGGCCGACCTGAACATGGCTTGGCGGCTTTTCCAGGTGACGAGCATGAAAATCCGTCCCTACGCCACGTACATCAGCATCACCCCCGGCGAGCTCGCTGCCCATCCCTTCGTTTATGTGACCGCCACCAACGCGCTGAACCTTTCCGTCGCCGAAGCCACCGCGCTGCGGCATTACATGCTCACCGGCGGCTTCGTGATGGCCGAGGATTTTTGGGGCGACAGCGCCTGGAGCCACGCCCGGCAGGAGTTTAAACGGATTTTTCCCGACCTCGAGCCGGTCGAGCTCGGCCTCGACCACCCGATTTTCCACAACGTCTTTGAGTTCAAATATCTCCCGCAGATACCCAGCGCAGGTTACGGTTACACCCCCAGCGGCCCGACCTATGACACCGGTCACGACTACTCCACCGGCGACCACTTTCCCCACTATTACGGCCTCTTCGACGGCAAGCACCGCATGATGGCCATCATCTGCCGTAACAACCATTATGGGGACGGCTGGGAGCACGAGGGCGAAAACCACGATTACTTCGACCGCTTTTCCGAGCCGCAAGCCTATCCCATGTTCATCAACATTATTTTCTACGCGATGACGCACTGAGTCCAAACGCCTTCTCCTTCCACCCTGCTCCAACCAAAAACCCACCGTGTCCACACCCACTGCCACCACCCCCGCCCCGAAACCCGCCACGCCCGCCGACCAGGCCGCCTTTGAACGCCTGCAGGCCGGCCGCACCCGCGTCGAGGCCGAACTGGCCAAGGTCATTGTCGGCCAGCGCGCCGTGGTCGAGCAGCTCCTGCTCGCGCTGCTTTCCGGCGGGCATTGCCTCATCACCGGCGCGCCCGGCCTCGCCAAGACGCTCCTCGTGAAATCCGTGGCGCAGGTCATGCACCTGAAGTTCAACCGTATTCAATTCACGCCCGACCTCATGCCGGCCGACATCACCGGCACCGAAATCCTCAGCGACACGCCGGAAGGCCGCCGGCTCACGTTCGTCAAGGGTCCCGTCTTCGCCAACATCATCCTCGCCGACGAAATTAACCGCACGCCGCCGAAAACGCAGGCCGCGCTCCTCGAGGCGATGCAGGAGCACCAGGTCACCGCCGCCGGCGTCCGCCACGCGCTCACCGAGCCGTTTTTTGTCCTCGCCACGCAAAACCCCGTCGAGATGGAGGGCACCTACCCGCTCCCCGAGGCGCAGCTCGACCGTTTCCTCTTCAACGTCCTCATTGATTACCTGCCCGAGGCCGACGAGATCGCCGTCGTCCAGCAGACCACCTCCCGCGCCCCCGCCACCCTCGCCGCGATCTTTTCCGGCGAGGACGTGCTCGCGTTTCAGGAACTGGTGCGCCGCGTCCCGGTGGCCGAGACGATTGTGCGCTACGCCGTGCGTCTCGTGGCGGCCTCGCGCCCCAAGCGCGCCGGTGCGCCGGATTTCGTCAACAACTGGGTCAACTGGGGCGCCGGCACGCGCGCCGCGCAGGCCCTCATCCTCGGTGGCAAGGCCCGGGCGCTCTGGCAGGGCCGCGCGCACGTCACCGGCGACGACATCCGCGCCCTCGCCGCTCCGGTGCTGCGTCATCGCATCCTGCTTAATTACCGCGCCGAGGCCGACGGCGTCTCCATCGAGCAGGTCATCGAGAAGCTCGTCGCCGCAGTGCCGAAGGAGACGTAAGCGCAGAGGCTTTCCTGCGCGCTCTAATATTTGGCCGTTTTGCCCGTCATCTTTTGGATGAAAGCGATCTATTCCCTCTCCGCCCGAATCATCCTTGTGCTATTCCTCGGCACGGCTGTTTTCGCGCCCGCTGCCCAGCCGGCGGCGGCATCCACCCGCAACCTGCTCCCGCCCAATCCCAGCGAGAGCGTTGCCAGCACTATCCTGCGCTGCTCGAACCCCGGCCCGCTCTGCCAGCAACTGATGCTCTGGATGGGCAGCAGCGAGATGGTGTTTGAGCCCGAAGTCCTGAAGGTGGAGTTCTCTCTGCAACTTTCCCCACTGGGTGGCACGACGCGCGGCGAGTCTGTGGCCCAACTGCAGGCGCTCCTCCAAAGCACCGGCAACGTCATGTGCGAGCAACTGCCCGGTGGCGTGTTGCACTTTTCGGTCGGCCAACCCGTGGCGTCGCCCGACATGGCAAAAGTCCGGATTACCCCCGACTACCGCGCGGCGAGCGTCCTGACGCTCCTTGGACGCATGAAAATCTGGTCGGGCAGGGAAATCCATACGGACAGCCTCGGTGCGGCCTACGCTGGCACCATCGTCCTGAACGAATACGACGCCGACTCGCGCAAGGGGAATTTCAGCGGCGTGAGCACCATGTCGGCGAAAGAAATTTTTGCCGCCGCGCGCGCCAAGCTGGAACGCGCCGGCATCGCCCTCGACGAGTTGCCCGATGGCAATTTCCGCGCGCGGCTCGCGGCCCAGCCTGCTCCGTCTGCCGCTTCAACTCCCGCGCCGAAATCCTGAAATCATAAATGCCCGCCCCCACCGCCACCCCCCCGACCCGCGGCATTGACCCGCAGGCGCTCCTCGCCATCCGCGACCTGGAGCTGCGCGCGCGCGTCGTCGTCGAGGGGCTGTGGGCGGGTCTGCACCGCTCGCCCTACAGCGGCTTTTCCGTCGAGTTCACCGAATACCGCCAATATTCCCCCGGCGACGACCTGCGTTTCCTCGACTGGAAAGTCCTCGCCCGCACTGATCGCGAGTTCATCAAAAAATACGAGGACGAGACCAACCTCCGCTGCCTCTTCCTCGTGGACACCAGCCGCTCGATGCTCTTCGGCTCGCGTGGCTGGACCAAGGCCGACTACGCGCGCACGCTCGCAGCCACCTTCGCCCTCTTCCTCCACCAGCAGCGCGACGTGATCGGTCTCGGGCTGTTTGCCGACGAGATCGTGGACTACGTCCCGCCGCGCTTTCGGCCGGGACATTTCCGCCGCCTCATCGCCGCGCTGGAGCGCGAGCCGTCGGGCCGCGACACGCGCCTGGGCCACGCGCTGGAGCAGGCCGCGCTGCTCTCGCGCAAGCGCAGCCTCATCTTCATCCTCTCCGACTTTCTCGCGCCCGTCCCGGAATGGGAAGCCGCGCTCGGCCGCCTGACCGCCGCGCGCCACGATGTGCGCGTCGTGCAGGTGCTCGACCCGGCGGAGCGGACGCTCGAATTTGGCAACGCCGCCGTGTGGGAGGACATGGAGACCGGCCGCCAGCTCTACGTGGACCCGGCGCAGGCGCGCGCCGCCTACCAGGAAAAATTCAACGCGCACCAGGCGGAAGTCGCCGCCGCCTTCGACCAGCGCGGCGTGGCGCATCAGGTCATCACGACCGACCAGCCGCTCGACCTCGCGCTGCTGGAGCTCATCCAACCACGCGGCAGCGCCCGCCGCTCCGCCACCCGGAGGATCCAGCGATGAGCGCCGTCAACGCATTTCCCGGGGCGGCGGGCTCCGTCTTCCTGGTCGGGGCGCAGGCTCGCTGCGCCCTGCTTGAAACCCGCACGCATGCCGAAGGCGCCGCCAGCCGGCGCCCCTGCAAATTCTCAGCAGCCGTGCCCATCCGTTTGATCTTTGGTTAAATCACGTTTTGCCAGCTGAACCCCGCCCCCCGTCACCCCCGCGCCATGAGCTTTCTCTCTCCCTGGTTCCTCGCCGGCTTCGCGCTCATCGCGGGGCCCATCATCGCGCACCTCATCCGCCGGGTCACGCGTGACCGGCAGCAGTTCAGCGCCATGCGCTTTCTCGCGGAGTCGCCGCCGCGCCTCAGCAAGCGCAGCCGCATCCAGCATCCGTTGCTGCTGCTGTTGCGCTGTCTCATCGTGGCGGTGCTCGCGGCTGGTTTCGCGCGGCCGTTTTTGCGGACGGACATCCCGTTCGTGCCGACCGGCGGCACCCCGCAAAGCGTCGTCGCCGTGCTCGACGACAGCGCCTCGATGCAGCGCGCCGGCCTCTGGCCCGCCGCCCGCCAGAAAATCAACGACCTCGCGGTGTCGCTCAAGGAGGGCGACCAGTTTGTCCTTATCGCCGCCTCCGGTGCCGAGCTCATCAGCCGCGAGCGCTGGCTGCAAACGCCGTTCTCCGAGCGCACGGGCCTCGTCAAAAGTGTGCTCGCCGCCCGCACGCCCGGCTGGGGACCCGCGCGACTCGATGCCGCCGTCGAGGCCGCCGTCACGCAATGGGAACAGATGGCCGAGGCGACCGACAGCCGGGCCCGGAAAAAACTCGTCGTCGTCTCCGATTTCACCGCCGGCGCGCGCATCGCCGGCCTCGCCGGCCTGCCGTGGCCAAAAAACTGCGAGGTCACGCTGGAGCAACTCAAGCCCGACCACCTCGGCGACGCCGGCCTCCAATGGCTCGGCTGGTCGCCCGATGTATCGTCCGTAACCGCGCCCAACGCACCGCCGCCCAAGGCCGTCGCCCGGGTGCGTGTGGTCCAGGCTGCGACCGAGGCCGCGACCGCGCTCCGCCTCCAGCTTTACGATGCCCAGACCAACCGCGCCGTCGGCCCGCCGCAGGATCTCACCGTGCCCGCCGGCGACGCGCAGGTCGCGCTCGTCCCCATCCCCGCCAACGCGCCCGACGGCCCGCTGCGCCTGGAGCTCACCGGCGACGCCGAGCCGTTTGACAACACCCTCTGGATCGTCCGCCCCGCGCCGCGGGAAATCCCGCTCGCCTACTACGGCGCGCACGGCTCGGACGACCTGAAGCACGCCCGTTTTTATCTGGAACGCGCGACCGCCGGCTGGAAGGACCCGGTCGTGAAACTCCACGCCGTGTCCGACGCGCCCGCCCCTGCCGCCGTTTCATCCACCCCGGCCCCGGCCCAACCGGCAAACGAGTTTGCCGTCATCGCCGAGCCGCTCGCCGCCGACCGCGTCGCGACCCTCCGCGCCCACCTCGCATCCGGCGGCTTCGCGCTCGTGCTGCTCAACGATCCGGCCATGATCGGGACCGCCGCCGCGCTCGCCGGCGAGACCGGTTGGTCGCCCCTCGCCCCCCGGCTGGCCGAGGCCGGTGCCCAGCCGCACGCGCTGCTGGGCAAGATTGATTTCCAGCACCCGCTCTTCGCCCTTTTTGCCGACCCACATTACAGCAACTTTGCCGGCATCCATTTCTGGGCGCCGCAGTCGCTCGTGCTCCCCGCCGCGAGCAAGGCCGCCGTCGTCGCGCGCTTCGACGACAATTCGCCCGCCGTCCTGGAAATTCCCGTCGGCCAGGGCCGTCTCGTCGTGTGGGGTGGCGACTGGTCCACCGCCGCCGGACAGTGGGTCACCTCGACCAAGTTTATCCCGTGGCTCCAGTCGCTGTTCGAGCGGGCGGTCGGCGGCGCGGTGCGCCCGTTTGTCGCGGAAGTGGGCGACACGGGCCGGCTCATCACCGGCGCGGCGCAATGGCGCCCGGCGCTGGAGGCTGGCGCAACGCCCGTGAACACGCCGCCCGCACAGCCGGGAATCTATGAGCTGACCGAGGCGGGCGCAACCCGCCTCGTCGCCGTGGAGGTGCCCGCCGCCGCCAGCAATGTCGCGCCGTTGCCACTCGACGATTTTGAAAAGCTCGGCGTCCCGCTGCACGGCAGCCCGGTCGGTGCCGCCGACGCCACCACCGCGACAAAATCGCCGCCCGGCACGCAGACCTCCTCCGTCTTGGAGGGCCGGCAGCGGCTCTGGCGCTGGCTGCTGGTGGGGGTGGTGGCTTTGCTTGCCATGGAGAGCCTGTTCTCGTATGTCCTTGCCCGCCGTGGATCCGCCACCGTCCCTGCCCCGGCAGAAACTTAAAACCACCCGCCCCTTTTCAGCGTCTTAACTGCCAACGGCCCGATCTCTCCCACCATGAGCACCCCCTCCGCCCCCGACCCCCAGCACATGGATCCCCAGCTCGCCGCCCACCTGCACGATGTCGCCGCCCGCCTGCGCGCCACTCACCTGCACCGGCTCGCCATGCGGCGCTGGCTCGTCGTCTCCGCCCTCGCGGTCGGGCTGCTCACCCTGCGTGCCCGCTATGCGCAATCCGAGGAGGTGACGGGGTTCGCCGTCGGGGCGCTCGCGCTGGTGCTGGTCGCGGCCCTCGCCCGCAGTTTCCTCGTCGCCCGGCGCACCCCCTACGACCAGGCCGCCGCCGCGCGCATCATCGAGACCGAATTTCCCGACCTGAAGCTGGCCCTCCGCACTGCGGCGGAGCAGACGCCCGGGGAGGCCGACGGGCGCTTCCATTTCCTGCAACGCCGCGTCATTGACGAATCGCTCCGCCACGCGCGGCGCAATCCGTGGACGCTCCGGGCCAACCGCCAGGCACGGTGGACGCTGTTTGGCCACGGCCTGACACTGGCCGCCACCCTCGCGCTCACGATGCTTGTCCTGCATCGCGACGCGGTCATCCCGCCCTGGGTGCAGCCCATGATGAAGGTCGAGGTCACGCCCGGCAAGGGCCACAATGAGGTCGAGCGCGGCTCCACCGTGTTTTTTTCGGCCCGCATCACCGGCCGCTACTCGCGCCGCGTCGAGCTCGTCTGGACGGACGCCGCCGGCAAGACCAACCGCGTCCCGATGGCGCGCAACCTGGGCGACCCGGTCTATACCTTCATGCTGCCCCGTGTCGCCTCCGACCTGACCTTTTCCGTCGCCTACGATGGCGGCGAGACGGAGAAATTTAAGCTCACGGTCTTCGACCAGCCCACGCTCACCAGCGCCGACGCCGCGTTGAGCTATCCCACCTACACCGGCCTGGCCGACAAGACCGTGCCCAACACCCGCCGCGTCAGCGCCGTCGAGGGCACCAAGCTCCAATACGATTTCAACGTCAACAAGCCGCTCGCCAGCGCCGTCTTGCACGACGAAACCGGCGCCGAGACCAAGCTCACGCCGGCCAACGCCGAGCGCACGAAGTTCACGATGAGCCAGACCATTTCGGCGACACACACCTACACCCTCTCGCTCGCCGACGACCAGGGCCGCCCCAACCCGGCCCGCACCGAGATCCGCATCACCGCCGTCGAGAACAAGCCGCCGACGGTCGCGCTCGTGTTCCCGCGCAGCGATGTGCGCGTCTCCTCGCTGGAGGAAATGAGGCTCTCCGCGCGCGCCACCGACGACTTCGGCCTCCGGGACTACGGCCTCGCCATCGCCGTCGGTGAGCAGGCGCCGCAATACATCTCGCTCAAGGACGCCACCCCCGCCACCCCCGCGCCGGGCGCGCGCGGTGCGCCGGGTGCCCGCGGCGCGGGCGCGGCCAGCGGCTTCCAAGCCACGTTCGAGCAGATGCTCGCCCTTGAGCCCAAGGGCATCAAGCCGGACGACCTCGTGACCTGGTTTGCGTGGGCCGAGGACTTCGGCCCCGACGGCAAGCCGCGCCGCGTGACCAGCGACCTCGCGTTTGCCGAAGTGCGGCCGTTCGAGGAAATTTATCGCGAGGCGTCGGCCTCCGAGGCGCAGGCCGCGCAGCGCCAGCAGCAGCAGCGCCAGCAAAACGGCCAGCAGCAGCCCCAGGCCGACAATCCGCTGCTTGAGCTTCAGCGGCAGATCTCGGTCGCGATTTTCAACCTCAGCAAGCAGCCCGCGCCCGGCCCGACCTATGCCGACGACGTGCAGACCATCGGCGACGAGCAGAAACAGGCGTTGCAGATGCTGCAGGACGCCAAGCCCGACCTCACCAACTCCCGCCAGCAGGCCGCCGCCGACCAAGCCGAGCGGTTTATGAACCAGGTCACCGAAAACCTCGCGACCGCCGGCGGCAAAAAGTCCCTCGACCCGCTTTCGCCCGCCTGGACCGGCGCGCAGGGCGCCTATCAGGCGCTGTTGAAATTGCAGGCGCGGGAGACCCGCGTCGCCCAGCAGCAGCGCGGCCAGGGCGGCCAGCAGCAGCAACAGCGCAACCGCAACCAGCAGCAGCTCGACCAGCTCGATTTCAACCAGCAGCGCCAGCAGGACAATTACCAGACGCAGAACGAGGCGCAGCCGCCCACCACGCAGGAGCAGCGCGACCAGCTCGCCGTCCAAAGCCGCCTGAACGAGCTTGCCCGCCGCCAGAACGACGTGAACCAGCGCCTGCAGGAAATGCAGACCGCCCTCGCCGCCGCCCGCGACGAACCCCAGCGCGACCAGATCCGCCGCGAACTCCAGCGCCTGGAGGAGGAACAGCGCAACATGCTCGCCGACCTCGACGAGGCCCGCCAGCGCCTCGACAACCTCCAGGCCGGCGACCAGACGCAGCAGACGCGCCAGCAGCTCGACCAAGCCCGGCAGGACATGCAGCGCACCGACGAGCAGCTCGCCCAGGGCAACGTCCAGCAGGCGCTCGCCGCAGGCAACCGTACCCGTGAGCAGCTCGACCAGACGCGCCAGCAGCTCCAGAACCAGTCTTCCAGCCAGTTTGCCGAGCAGATGCGCTCCGCCCGCCAGCAGGCCCGCGACCTCGCGACCCAGCAGCAGCAGATTGAGCAGCAAATCACCCAGGCCGGCCAGACGGGCGCGAACCAGCTCGACGACTCCGCCCAACGCCAGGCCCTCGCGCAAAATCTCGACCGCCAGCGCACCAACCTCGACAACCTCATCAACAATCTCCGCCAGGTCACCGACGACAGCGAGGCCACCGAGCCCACGCTCCACAACCAGCTCTACGATCTGCTCCGCCAGCAGGCGCAGACCCAGACCGACACCACCAACCGCCTGCAGGCCGGGGCCGAGCTGCTCCGCCGCGGCTTCGTGGACCAGTCCCGCACCGCGCAGGCCGGGGTCGCGCAAAACCTCGACCAGCTCCGCCAAGGCGTGGAGCGCGCCGCCGACTCCGTCCTCGGCGACGAGACGCAGACGCTCCAATTCGCGCAAAATGAGCTCAACGACCTCGCCCGCCAGCTCCAGCAGGACCGCCAAAATTCGCGCGGCGGCAACCAGCCCGCACCGCAGGACACGGCCGACCAAAACGGTCAGCGCGGCCAGGGCGGCCAGCCGCAGCTCGCCCAAAATGGGCAACCCACCGGACAAGGCGAACGCGGCGGTCAAAATCCCGGGGGCCAGCCCAACGGCCAGGGCAACCAGCCCGGCGACCTCGCGCAAACCGATCCGACCGGCGCGGGCCAGCAGCCCGGCCAGGGCGGCCCAGGACAACGGGGTGGCACGGGCGCCCAACCGGGTGGTACCTCGGAAGATTTCCGTGCCCAAAACCAGCCCGGTGACCTCGCACAAAACGGCAACGGCCAGCAGCCCGGCGCCGGTCAGCGCGGCCAAGGGCAGCCGGGCCAACCCGGCGGGCAAGGCGATGCCACCAGCAATGAATTCGCGCAGAACGACGCCCAGCCCGGCAACGGCGCCGGGCAGCAACCCGGACAGCGTGGCGGCGGACAACGCGGCCAGGGCCAGCCCGGACAGCCCGGCGACCTCGCGCAAAATGGCAACGGCCAGCAACCCGGCGGGCAAGGTCAGGGCCGCCAAGGTGGCTCGGGCCAGCCCGGTGATCAAAGCGGGCAGCCGGGCCAACCCGGCGACCTCGCGCAGGGCGATCAAAATGGCAACGGCCAAGGCACAGGCCAGCCCGGGACCCAGGGCCAGCGTGGCCGCGGTCAGGGCGGACAGGGCCAGCCTGGCGATCTCGCGCAAAATGACCCCAATGGCAACGGCCAGCAGCCCGGTGGACAGACTGGTGCCGGCCAGCGTGGAAACCAAGGCCAGCGCAGCGGCCAGAGAGGAACCGGCGGTCAGCCGGGTGACCTCGCGCAGAATGGCCAAAATCCCAACGGCCAGCAACCGGGCCAAGGCGGTGCCGCCGGGCAACAGCCGGGCCAGCGTGGCAACGGCCAGGGCAATCAGCCCGGTCAACGCGCGGGCGGCGGCGGACCCAATGGCGGCAACGTCAATGTCGCCGGTGGCAACGTCAATGGCGGCGTGTTCGACTCCATCAACCAGCTCGCGCAGGATCTGGGCAACGGCGCCATCAACGACGGCCCGATTACGGGCGCGGACTATGCGCAGTGGGCCGACCGCCTCCGCACCGTCGAACAGCTGATTGACGACCCGACCCTCCGCCAGCAGGTCGCCACGGCCCGCGGCCAGGCCGATGACCTGCGCCGCGCCTTCCAGCGCAGCAGCGCCCCGCCGAAGTGGGGCGACGTGCAGAGCAACGTCCTCACGCCGCTCAATGCGGTCCGTGCCGAGCTCGCCAAGGAGCTCGCGCGCCGCACGCAGCCCGACACGTTGCAGCCCGCCGACCGCGACCCCGTGCCGGCCAAATACGCCGATTCCGTCAGCAGCTACTTCGAGGCGCTCGGCGCCGGCAAGTAACCCGGTCCCCGCCGCCCCGCGTGATGCTCGCCGCCCTCTCCTTTGCCAACGCCGCCTGGTGGTGGATCGCGCTCGCTGGCGCCGCCGTGCTCGTGCCGCTGGCGTGGCTGGCGCTGAGCCCCGCCGGCCCGCAGCGGGGTGCCCGCGCCTTCGGCCTCGGGCTGCGCGCGCTCGGCGTCGGCCTGCTGCTGCTCTGCCTGCTCGACCCGCAATGGGTCTCCTCGCGCCCGAAAAAAGGCGCCAACCTGCTCGCCATCCTGGCCGACAACAGCCAGGGCCTCCAGATCGCCGATGCGGGCGAGACCGTCTCGCGCGGCGCGAAGCTCCGGACCGCGCTCACCGAGCCGGGCGTGAAGTGGCTCGAGGACATCGCCGATAATTTTCAGGTGCGCCCCTACATTTTCGACCGCGACCTCAAGCGGGTGCGCGATTTCAGCGAGCTGGATTTTCAGGGCAGCAGCACCGCGCTGGGCGCGGCCTTGAAAAAACTTCGTGAGCGCCTGAGCGGACAGCCGCTTGCCGGCATCCTGCTTTTCACCGATGGCAACGCCACCGACCTGCCCAACGGCCTCGGCGACACCGGCGGCGTGCCGGTCTATCCCGTCGTGGTCGGCTCGCCCGACGGCCTGCGCGACGTGCGCCTCGACCGCGCCGACGTGCGCCTGACGGCGTTCGACGACGCCCCCGTGTCGCTCACCGTCGGCGTCGCCGGTCAGGGCGCGGCCGGGCGCGATCTGAGCGTGTCCGTGCGCCCGCTCGCCTCCGCCGGTCCGGCCGGCGCCTCCGCCGAAAATCTCCCCGCCCCGCAGACCGTGCGCCTCAGTGGCGACCAGGATGCCCCCGAGGTGAAGTTTGACTGGAAGCCCGGCGGCACCGGCGTGCAGTTTTTCGAGGCCAGCGTCAGCGTGACGGGCGGGCCGGTGTTCGAGGAGGCGACGTTGCTCAACAACCGCCGCGCCGTGCTCGTGGACCGCGGCCGCCCGGCCTACCGGATTCTCTACGTCTCGGGCGAGCCGAACTGGGAATACAAGTTTCTCAACCGGGCCCTCGGCGACGACCCGCAGCTTGAGCTGCCCGGCATCATTCGCGTCGCCAAGCGCGAGCCGAAGTTCACTTTCCTAGGCCGCACCGGCGAGGCCACCAACCCCATCTTCCGCGGCGCGGGCAACGTCGCCGACGACACGCAGCGCTACGACCAGCCGGTGCTGGAAGTCGTCAACGCCAGGGACGACATTGAGGCCATCCAGCTTAAGGGCGGCTTTCCCCGCAACGCCGCCGAGCTGTTTGCCTACGACGCCGTCATCCTCAGCAAGGTCGAGGCCTCCTTTTTCACCACCGACCAGCTCGCGCTCCTGCGCCGCTTCACGGCCGAGCGCGGCGGCGGCCTGCTCCTGCTGGGCGGTGTGGACTCGCTCGAGGACGGCGGCTACGAAAACACCCCGCTCGCGAGCGCGCTGCCCGTTTATATCGACCGCAAGGCCGAGGCGCTGCCGCAAGGGGACGTCACCTGGCAGCTCACCCGCGAGGGCTGGCTCGAGCCGTGGGCGCGTATCCGCACCCTGGAGACAGACGAACGCAAGCGCCTCGACGCGATGCCCCGCCTCGCGGCCAGCTCGGCCAACGCCCTGCCGAGCATCAAGCCTGGTGCGACCGTGCTCGCCACGATCACCGATCAGTCCGGCCGTAAATTTCCCTCGTTGGTCGCGCAGCACTACCGCGCCGGCCGCGTCGCCGCCGTCGCCGTCGGCGGCCTCTGGCAATGGGGGATGCACAGCGAGGGGGAAATGGCCGACCTCGCGCGCTTCTGGCGGCAGCTTGCGCGCTGGCTGGTGACCGACGTGCCCGCCCCCGTCGAGCTGCGGATCGAGCCGGCCGCCGAGGAGGCCGGCGGTGTGATGCTCCGGGTGACGGCGCGCGACCCGGAGTTCAAGCCGCTCGACCTCGCCACCGCCCGGATCACCGTCCGGCGCGTCGGCGCGGAGCCAGCCAAGCCCGCCGCCGACCCGGCCGCACCGTTGCCCCCGCCCGCCTTTACCTCCGTCAAACTGCCCACCGAGCCGGTGGCGGACACGCCCGGCCAATACTTTGCCACCTTCGCCCCGCGCGACGCCGGTGCCTATCTGGCCGAGGTCGAGGTCACCGACCGCTCGGGAAAAATTCTCGGCCACGCCCAGGCCGGCTGGGTCAACGACCCCGCCGCCGAGGAGTTCCGCTCGCTCACGCCAAACCGTGCCCTGCTGGAGGAGCTCGCCCGCCGCACCGGTGGCGAGGTCATCCCCTGGTCCGGCCTCGGCGCGCTGGCGAAGAAGCTCGGCCGCGCGCCCGTCCCCATCACCGAGGAGCTGTCCGAGCCGCTCTGGCAGCAGGGCTGGGTGTTTCTCGCCGTGCTCGCCTGCTTCCTCTCCGAGTGGGGCTGGCGGCGCTGGAAAGGTTTGCCATGAAAATATCGCCCGCCCTTTTGTTCGCCGGACTGTGGTCGCTGCTCGTGGGCTTCACCCGCGCCGCCGAACCGGCCGCCGGGTCGCGTTCCGCCCCGATGACGACCGACACCCGCGACGAGGTGCTGGTCATCATCGGCGCACCCGGCGAGGACACGTTTGCCCCCGGCTTCACCACCGCCGCGAAAAACTGGCAGGCCGCCTGCGACCGCGCCCATGTCACCTGCACGGTCATCGGCCTCGATGATAAAAAAGACCCCGCGGCCGCGCCGACGGACCGGGACCGCGTGCAGGACTGGCTGAAAAAACTCCACCCCGGCTCCGCCGGCAACGTCTGGATCGCCTATGTCGGCCACGGCACTTTCGACGGCCGGGACGCGCGGATGAACCTGCGCGGCCCCGACATCCTCCCCGCCGACCTCGCCGCGTGGCTCAAGCCGGTCACCCGCCCGGTGATCTTCATCCACGGCGGCTCCGCCAGCTACCCGTTTCTCACCGCGCTCTCTGCGCCGAACCGCATCATCATCACCGCCACGCGCGCCGGGCAGGAGCTCAGCTACACGCGTTTTGGCGAGCGCTTCGCCGAGGCCGTCGCCAGCGACGACGCCGACCTTGACCAGGACGGCCAGGTCTCGCTGCTGGAGGCGTTCGTCTTCGCCGCCCAAAAGGTGCAGGGCTTTTACCACGACGAGACGCGGATGCTGAGCGAACACGCGACCCTTGACGACAACGGCGACAAAAACGGCACGCAGGCGGATTTCTACAAGGGCACCCGCGTCGTGAAACAATTCCAAGCCCCGCGCGGAGGTGGCCCCACCCCAACGGTGGACGGCAAACGCGCCCGGCTTGTCACCCTGGCCCCGAGCGACGTCGAGCGGGCGATGAGTGCCGCCCAGCTTGGGCAGCGCGAGAAGCTGGAGGTGCAGTTGGAAAGACTTCGCGCCCAAAAAACCGCGTTGGGCGACGTCGCCTATTACGCGCAG
>CAIQBC010000050.1 GCA_903869955.1 uncultured Opitutia bacterium | reverse complement strand
GGGTGCGCGCGCGGTTGAAGGCGGCGAGGGCTTCGGGCGCGCGGCCCGCAGCGGCGGCGGCGCGGGCTTGGTTGAGGGCGGCAACGAGATCCTGGTTGACCGGCTCGACTTCGATGCGGGCGACCAGTTGCCGGAGCGCGGTCTCGCGCGGGAGGCTTTTGTTGCTGGCGGCGGCAGCGCTGGCGTTGACCTCGCGCTGGAGCCGCAACGCCTCGTGGAGCGGCTGGTCGGCCTCGGCGAGGTGGTCGGCGGCGAGTGCGGCCTCGCCCTCGGCCTGGAGGCGGAGGATGCGAGTGAGCTTGTCCTGCACGCGGAGGTTTTCCCGCTCGGTTTCGAGACGGTGCAGGTGCTCTGTCTGCCGGTCGTCGGCCCCGGCGGTCAGGCGGACGAGCAGGCGCTGCTTCTGCACCGCTTGGTCAAGCGCGTCGAGGGCGGCTGGGAGGGTGGTGCCGCCGGCGGTGGCATCGTGGTAAGTTTTCTCCAGCGCGGCGACCTCCACGGCGAGCTTTCGCACCGTCGGGTCGTCGGGGCCCAAGGTCTCGGCACTGGCGGCGGCCGGGTGGGCCGCACCCGGGCCGGCGTAATAAAAATTGGCCGCGACCAGCCCCACGAAGACGAGCAACGACAGCACCCAGGCCCAGTGGCGGGCGACAGCGTTGGCGAGGGCCTGAAAAAATTTCCCCATGCGGTGTGGCGGGCGGCCAGCAAAAGGCCGGCCGGGCAAAAGGCAACGCGTTCCCGCGCGGGCGCGCCGATGTGCTCGACAACCCCATGCGCGAAAGGTTTCCATCCGCTGTGCTGGAAAATCTTGTCATCCTCGCCCCCGGCCTGCTTGGCGGCTCCGTGGCCCAGGCTGCCCGAGCGCACGGCGCGGCCCGCCGCGTAACCGTGTGGGCACGCCGCGCGGAGACGCGCCTCGCTTTGCGCGTGCAGCCGTGGTGCGACGCCGTCGCCGACACGCCGGAGGCCGCTGCCGCTGCCGCGAGCCTAGTCGTCGTCGCCGCGCCGGTGGACAGAATCGTGGATCTCACCCGCCTCATTGCCCCGCATCTGCCCGCCGGTGCCATCGTCACCGATGTCGGCAGCGTGAAGGGCGAGATCGTCCGTCTCGGCCATGCCGCGCTCGCGCCCCGCGCGCATTTCGTCGGCTCGCACCCGATGGCGGGTTCTGAGCAAACCGGCTGGGAGCACGCCCGGCCCGGGCTCTTCGCCCACCGGGCCTGCTTCGTTACCCCGCTGCCCGCGACCGACCCCGCCGCGACGGACACAGTCGTGAAATTCTGGCACGATCTTGGCGCCGAGGTTGCCACGGTCGCCCCCGATGCGCACGATGAGATCGTCGCGCACATCAGCCACCTCCCGCAGGTGCTGGCCTCGGTGCTCGGGGCGTTTCTCGCCCAAAAAAATCCCACTTGGCGTAACTTTGCCGGCGGCGGCCTGCGCGACACCACCCGTATTGCGGCGAGCGACCCGCATCTCTGGCGCGCGATCCTCGAGCAAAACCGCGACGAGCTGCTGCGCGCGCTCCGGGAGTTTCAGGACGAGCTGCAAGCCATGCAGGCCTCCCTCGCCAACCGCGACTGGCTCGACGTGACTGCCCGGCTGGAGCGCGGCAAGGCGTGGCGCGACGGTTTCCGGCCGCAAAGGTAGCGCAGGCTTCCAGCCTGCCGTCTACAAAATGCAGGCTGGAAGCCTGCGCTACTTTTCCTGACGCTGTCCCTTTTCATGCTGCTGCCCGACCTCCTTCCCATCAGGCCTTTCACCCAGCCCGTGCGTGGGGAAGTGACCCTGCCCGGCTCGAAGAGCATCACCAACCGCGCTCTCCTGCTCGCCGCGCTGTGCGACGCTCCGGTCACACTCACCGGCGCGCTCTTCAGCGAGGACACCGAGATCATGGCCGTGGCGTTGCGCCAGCTTGGTTTCGATGTGCAGGAAGATGAGGCAAAAAAAACAATCCATATTGTGGGCCGAGGCGGAGAAATTCCTGCCAAGGAAGCCACGCTTCATGTTGGCCTCGCTGGCACGGCAGCGCGTTTCCTCACCGCGCTCTGCGCCGCCGCCAAGAGCGGAGTCTATCGCCTCGACGGCGTGCCGCAGATGCGGAAGCGCCCGATGAAAGGCCTGATTGACGCGCTGCGCTCGCTGGGTGCTGACATCCGCTGCACCGGCGAGGAAGGATTTTTTCCGTTGGAAATCCACGCACATGGCCTGAACACAAATAAACGCGTGGTGAAAATTGATGCCAGTGAAAGCAGTCAGATGCTGTCAGCGCTCCTCATGGCATTGCCTCCAGAGGATTGGCAATACATCCTTCCGACCAAAGTCTTCCGAAAGCCCTTTGTGAACATGACCCGCAGCATGATGGAATCGGGCGGGTTTCAACATCAGGGATTCAGCAATCGTCTTCAATTCGGTTTTATCCCTGATCCTTCCGACCTTTATCCTACAATCGCGAAAGCTGGCGGAATTTATCCAATTGAGGCAGATGCCACGGCAGCCAGTTATTTCATAGCTCTTCCGGCTGTGACTTGTGGAGAGCTGGGCCTGCTTGAGATGCCGCTCCCGAATTTGAAAAACCTCCAGTTGGATGGCTTCAATTTTCTCGCTGTGATGGATGAAGTGGGGGTTAAGCCTGTGCGTGATCCACTATTTAGGAATGGCCAACTGGCAGGCATTGGAATAATGCGTAACCCCAACACGCCATGCCGAGGGGTTATTAAAAATTTTCACGAATTCTCCGACACCTTCCTCACCCTCGCCGCCATCGCTCCGCTGCTGGACGGGCCGACGACCATCACCGGCATCGCGCACACGCGGAAGCAAGAGACCGACCGTGTCGCCGGCATGGCACGCGAATTGAAGAAACTCGGGCAGGGCGTCGTGGAGAGCGACGACTCGCTCGCCATCACCCCCGACCTGACCGCGATGCGTCAGCTCGCGCGGGCGGCCGTGGCCGTGGGGCGGCAGCTCGAGATCGAGACCTATGGCGACCATCGTTTTGCCATGAGCTTTGCCATTCTCGGCTGCCATAATTTGCTCGGCGACGGCTCGCCGTGGCTCGCCATCAAGAATCCCGCCTGCTGCGCGAAAACATTTCCGAACTTTTTTGACGTGCTCGCCGAAGTCTGGAAAGGCTCGCATGCAGCCAACCCACCCAACCAACCATGAGCCTCAACCCTTTCCTGATCGTCGCCATTGATGGCGGCGCGGCCTCCGGCAAGTCGTCCACCGCCCGGGCCCTCGCCGAGCGTTTTCATTTTCTCCACGCCGACACCGGCTCCTACTACCGCGCGCTCACCGCCGAGCTGCTCCATCGCGGCGTGGCCGCGACTGATCCCGCCGCCGTGCGCGCCGAGCTGGCCGAGCTGCACTTCGGCACCGAGGTCTTTCTCAGCTCCGCGCGGCTGAAAATCCACGGCGACAAAATATCCAACGCCGACATCCGCAGCGCCGCCGTCAACGCCGCGGTCTCGCATTTTGCCGCGCTGCCCGAGGTGCGCGTCACGTTGCTCGCCTACCAGCGCGGGCTGGCCGATGTGGCGCGCAAGCACGACTTCCGCGGCCTCGTCATGGAAGGACGCGACATCGGCTCCGTGATCTTTCCCCACGCCGACTGCCGGTTTTTTCTCCACGCCGACCCTGTCGAGCGCGTCCGCCGTCGCGCCCGCGAGGGCCAGGCCGATGCCGTGGCCGAACGCGACCGGCTCGACTCGTCGCGCGAGAACGCGCCGCTCACCTGCCCGGTGGGTGCGGTGGCGATTGACTCGACGCATCTGTCTCTCCCCGAGGTGGTCGAGAAACTCGCGCGGCAAATTTTCGCGCGGTTGCTCAAGGCATGAGCGCGCTGCCGGAGGCCGGCATGGGGTTCACCTACGCCGTGAGCCGTCAGCTCGCGGCGACGGCGCACGGGGTATTTTTTCCCGGCGAGGTGGCGGGGTTGGAAAACCTGCCGGCGCGCGGTGGCTTCCTGCTTGCGGCCAACCATGCGAGCTTTCTCGACCCGCCGCTCATCGGCTGCCATGTGCCTCGTCAGATCGCCTACTTCGCCCGCAAGACCCTCTGGCGTGGCGGCTTCGCCTCGTGGTGGCTCGACACTGTCGGCTGCATCCCGGTGGACCGCGACGGCGGCTCCGACGTGGGCGCGTTGAAACGCGTGCTGCGCGCGCTGGCGGCCGGCCACGGTCTGATCCTGTTTCCCGAGGGCACGCGCTCGCCCGACGGCGAGCTACAGGCCTCGAAGGCCGGCGTGGGTCTGATCGCGTGTCGTGCCCAGGTGCCGGTGGTGCCGGCGCGGATTTTCGGCTCGCACGAAGCCTGGGGCCGGGAGGGGCCGCTGCGGCCCGGTACACCGGTGTCGGTCGTGTATGGCCGCCCGCTTGCGCCTGGCGACTACGACGATCCGGTGGCAGGCAAGGAGCGGTACCAGCGCGCGAGCGAAAAAATTATGGCTGCGATCGCTTCTCTGGAGCTGCCGGGGGCGACTGTGATCTGAAGCACGAAGTGCCTATCCGTGAAATCCATGGTTTCAACTGCGCATTTTTAGGTCCATGCATTTTGAGTGATCCGATTGCAAAAAACGGGGGCTCAATTTATTGGGGGGGACATAAAAAACCCGCGCTGGAATTATCCAGCGCGGGCGAATTGTAAAAGGCCAAGCTCAGGGTTTGGGAGCTGCGGGTGCGGTGGAAGCAGCCGGGGCGGCGGCAGGCGCGGCAGGAGCAGCTGGCAGGTCAAAAGAGGCACCGGAAGCAACCCAGTCGCTAAGTTTTTGAATTTCCTCCGGGGTCAAGCTGACCGGCGGCTGGCCTCGGGGTGCTTGTGGCATATGGCCGCGGCCACCCGACGGAACTGCGATCAGGCGGATTGCTTCGCTGGCATTGACATGGCCCGGGGTGATGGCGGGTTTGCCGCTCCGGCCGCCTTTGAGGGCGCTGGCAGCGGTACTGAGAGAGAGACCAGACCGGGTTGACTGAGTGGTGGTGCCACCATGACAGTCATAGCAATACTTCTTCAGAATCGGCTGGACCTCGGCGAAGGCAATCGGCTTGCCGGTGTAGGGCTTTTCTGGGGGAGGCGCAGGTACGGCAGGTGCGGCAGGTGCCGGAGGCACCGCTGCGGCGGGAGCAGCCACTGGGGCGTCTGCACCGCGCAAGACCGCGACAAAAAGTGCCGCGCCGCCGAGCAGACTTACCTTGGGGAAGGATGACAGCGGTTGGGACTGAACGAGGCGAGAGAGGAACGAGATTTTCATAAGCGTCCCGATCATGAAAAAGGGAAAATATTTTTTCAAACAGTATTTTCAGGTGCGTCGCCATCCATGCACGATTTTTTTAACCCTCGGGGTGTATTTGAACAAGCGAATCGCGATGCGGCACCTTGCGAAGTGGGATAAGTTGGATGGTAGACTTTGAGGCAGATGTAACGACATCACAAAAAACTGGGCTGGCCCTCACGCCAGCCCGCACGCCTTGCGGGCGCGGGCGAGGACTTGGCTGGCGGTGGCGCGGGCGCGTTGCGCGCCGTCGCGCAGGACGGTTTCGATATGGTCGGGATTGGCCGCCAGCTCGGCGCGGCGGACGCGTGCGGTGGCGAAATAATTCCAAGTGTGCTCGAACAGCGTCTTCTTGAGATCGCCGTAGCCGAGGCCGCCTGCACGGAGGCGGTTTTCATGGTCGAGCGCAACATCGGCGGGCGCGACGAGTTTCAGGAGCTGGATGGCAATATTTTTGTCGGCGTCGGGCTTGGGCTCGGCGGGGGTGCGCGAGTCCATGATGAGCCCCATGATTTTTTTCCGCAGGGCTTTCTCGTCGCCAAAGAGCTCGATGGTGTTGCCGTGGCTCTTGCTCATCTTCTGGCCGTCAAGGCCCGGGACCACGGCGCTTTCGTCGCGGATTTTTGGCTCGGGCACGACAAACGTCTCGCCATAGGTCAGGTTGAACTTGATGGCTAGGTCGCGCGTGATTTCAACGTGCTGCTTCTGGTCGCGGCCGACGGGGACGACGTTTGAGTCGTAGAGGAGAATGTCGGCGGCCATGAGCACCGGATAAGCAAAGAGGCCGAAGTTGGGTGCGCGGCCCTTGGCGAGCGCGTCCTTGTAGGCGTGGGCGCGCTCCAGCAGACCCATCGGCGCCATGGTGCCGAGAATCCACGTCAGTTCGGTCACTTCCGGCACATCAGACTGGCGAAAGAGAACCGTGCGCTGGGGATCGAGCCCGCAGGCGAGCCAGTCCAGCGCGACCCCGCGCGTGTACTCAAGCCGCTGGCGCGGATCGAACAGCGATGTCATCGAGTGGTAGTCCGCGATGAAGTAAAAGGCATCGCCTTGGAGCTGTAGATCAAGGGCCGGCCGGATCGCGCCGAAATAATTGCCGAGGTGTGGGATGCCAGTGGGCTTGATGCCGGTGAGGATGCGCATTGCTGAATGAGTTTAGGAATCAGGAGGCAGGAGCCAGAATTCGGAAGGGATCAGTCCCGGCGGGGGAGGAGGGTTACGGTCTGGCGGGTTTTGGCGATGGTGTTGGGCGGGAGGTAGCCGCTGAAGGCGATGGAGGGCATCACGAGCGCGCGTTTCCCCAAGAGTGTGCCGGGGTTGAGAACGGCATTGCAGCCGACCTCGGCGCGGTCGCCGAGGATCGCGCCAAATTTTTTAAGGCCGGTGTCAATGGCACCATCGGGAGTGCGGACGATGACGGACTTTTGGTCGAGGCGGAGGTTGGAGAGAATCGCGCCCGCGCCGAGGTGCGCGCCGTTGCCGAGGATGGAGTCGCCGACGTAGCTGAAATGCGGTACTTGCACGTCGTCGAGGAGCAGGCAGTGCTTGAACTCACAGGAGTTGCCCAGCACGCAGCGCGCGCCGGCGATGACGTGGCCGCGGATAAACGCGCCCGGGCGAATTTCCGAGCCTTCGCCAATCCACGCCGGGCCAATAATGGTCGCGGTGTGCGGCAGGCGGACGGTGGGGTGCAAATAAACCGGACCGGTGATCTGCACGCCGGGCGGACGGGGTGGCAGCGGGTCGGCGAACGGCTGGGCGGCGAGCGCGGGGACGATCTCGCGCAGCCAGTCCCACGGCGCGGACTCGGCGCGGAAGTGCGGCGCAAAGACGGCGAGCGAGGGCGGCAAGGCGAAGTAATCGGAGGCGGGCATGGATCGGCAGCCGCTGGACTAAACAAAAAAGCTGCCGAGGAACAGCGGCTTTTTCAGGCGTGCGGCTCGGGCCAAAAAAAGCCGGCCCCCCTGCGGGGGCCGGCTGGCAGGCTTACGTGAGGTGGAACGTGACGCGCAGATCAGATCGCGGTCTCGCCACGTTCGTCGGTCCGGATCCGGATCACGTCCTCGAGCGGGAGGACGAAGACCTTGCCGTCGCCGATTTTGCCGGTCTTGGCGGCGGCGATGATGGCGGCGACCGCCTTGGGGGCAGTGTCGTCAGCCACGGCGAGCTCGAGTTTCACCTTGGGCAGGAAGTCCACGGTGTATTCGCTGCCGCGGTAGATCTCGGTATGGCCCTTCTGGCGGCCGAAACCTTTGACCTCGGTGACGGTCATGCCTTCGACGCCGGCGGCGGAGAGAGCCTCCTTCACTTCGTCGAGCTTGAACGGTTTGATGATGGCGATGATGAGTTTCATGGTAGGATGTGGCAGGGTTGTGGTTTAGTGAATGTAACCTTCCTCGCCGTGGTCGGTGACGTCGAGGCCGGCTTGTTCGCCTTCCGGCGTGGGCCGCAGGCCAAGAACCGCCTTGAGGGCGAAGCCAATGATGGTGGTGCCAACGATGGCGAACACGAGCGTCACGCCGATAGCCTTGAGCTGCTCGACCCAAGCCCCATGGTTGGTGACGAGGGCGACGAGACCGTTTGTCGTGGCCGCGTTGGCCGGTGTGGCCGTGGCAATGTTGCTGTTCACCGACGAATCGGCGAGGACGCCGGTGAGGAAGGCGCCGAGTGTGCCGCCGACGGCGTGAACGCCGAAGGTGTCGAGCGCGTCGTCGTAGCCGAACCAGCCCTTGACCTTGTAGCAGAAGAACCAGGGAATGATGCCGGCGGCGATGCCGATGATGACCGCCCCGTTGGCGTTGACGAAGCCGCAGGCAGGCGTGATGACGACCAGGCCGGCGACCGCGCCGGAGCAGAAGCCAAGGATGCTCGGCTTGCCGCGGACGAGCCATTCCATCATGGGCCACACAAAGGAGGCGACGGCGGTGGCGAGCGTGGTGGTGGTGAAGGCATTGGCGGCGATGACGTCGGCGGCGACGGCGGAACCGGCATTGAAGCCATACCAGCCGACCCAGAGCATCCCGGTGCCGATCATGCAGAGCACCATGCTATGCGGGGCCATGTTGTCTTTCCCGAAGCCGATGCGTTTGCCGATGATCAAGCACAGGATCAGCGCTGACCAGCCTGAGGTCATATGGACGACCGTGCCACCTGCGAAGTCCATCGCCTTGATGCCGGCGGCGGCGTTCCATACACCGTTCATGTAGCCGTCAATGCCCCAGACCATGTGGCCGATGGGGAAGTAGACCAGGAACATCCACAGCGTCATAAAGAGGCACATCGCGGAGAACTTCATGCGCTCGGCGATCGCTCCGACGATCAGCGCCGGGGTGATAATCGCGAACATGAGCTGATACATCGCGAAGACGTTTTCCGAAACCCACGCCGAGTAGTCGGAGTTGGGTACGGAGGTCACGCCATGGAGGAACACCTTGTCGAGGCTGGCGTAGAGGCCGCCGAGCATGTTGCCCTTGCCGAAGACGAGGCTGTAACCGCAAATCCACCAGAGGATTGTGACCAACCCGCTGAGCAGGAGGCACTGTGCCATGACGGAGAGGATGTTTTTCCGGCGCACAAGGCCACCGTAGAACAGCGCCAAGCCGGGCAACGTCATGAACAGCACGAGCGCGGCCGAAGCCATTTGCCAGGCGTTATGGCCGGGTCCGGGCACCCCTTGGGTCGCCGTTGTCAGGCCGTCGGGAATCGTGGGATTCCCGTCTTTGTCCTTGGGGCCGACCTTCAGCGGTGCCGCCGGGTCGGTGTTGCCAAAGTAGGCTTCGATGGCCGACACCCGTTGGTCCATGGTGGGCGTGGGCGGCGGTGGTTTGGCCGCCGCGGGTGCGGCGGCGGCGGGTGCGGGGGCCGCAGGCGCGGCATCCGCAGCCCACGTCGTGAGGTTTGAAAGCAGCCCGAAGGCCGCGCAGGCAACGAATGCCCTTAACACACGTGGAAGGTTGTGCATGGTGGAATGTGTACTCTGACGGTTGATGAAATCCCCAAGGATGGAGGCCTTGGGGGTGGAACAGCGACACTATGAGCAGAATCAATACCAAGTCGGAAGGGTTTTAATTTTCTTTTCTTGCGGCGGCTAAATACCGTCCGGCGATCACCAAAAACCGCGCGATTGGTATGGTTGCTGCACTTCAGCCGTGGAGTGTCCGATGCCTGCAAATCCCCCGTCAACGCTGCAGCACCCGCCGATTGGATCGTCGGCGCGCAAGTCCGTGCGCCACCAGTCCGCTTCGATGACACCATGAGCTGGCCCGCCCAAGAAACCAGCCGGAAGCCGTTCGACGACGGCTGGGCACGAGAATACGCCGAGGTGGTGGGCGTCATCGCTGCCGTGACGGTAATGGGGGGATTTTTCATGCCCCGATACGGCCTTAACCTGAGTTACGGCGCGTTTGGGCACATCTACCTGCTGGCCGTGATCGCGTTGAGCTTGCGCGTGGGCCGCGGGCCGGCGCTGGCCGCGGCGGTGGTGAGCGCGGTGGCTTGGGACTACGTTTTTGTGCCGCCACAGATGTCGTTTTCCGTCCTCAACCTCGATGATACCCTAGAGCTGGCGACTTATTTCGTCGTCGCTCTTATTGGCGGGCAGCTCACTGCACGCGTTCGCGAGCGGGAGAAGCTTTTCGCCGAGGCGGAGTTGCACCGCACGCTGCTCGACAGCGTCTCACACGAGCTGAAAACGCCGCTTGCCGTGTTGCGTACCGCTGCCGAGAAAATCGACACGAGCGACCCGCAGAAACGTACCCGTCTCACTGACGAGATTCGTACCGCCACGAGCCGCCTTGACCACCTCGTGGCGAATTTGCTGAACCAGACCCGGTTGGAGTCGCGCGGACTGCGGTCGCAGCCCGACTGGTGCGACGCGCGCGACATCATCAGTGCGGCCCGGCGGACAGTGGCCGATGCGCTCGCCGGCCGGCCTCTTAAGGTCGAGATTCCGACGGATATGCCGCTGTTCATGGCCGACGCGCCTCTGCTGGAGCAATCTGTCGCCAATCTCCTCCTCAATGCCGCGCTGCACACGCCCGCCGCCAGTGCCGTGAGTGTGACGGTTGGCATGGACCAACGGGGAGCGCGGGTTTTTATCGCCGTCGCCGACCGCGGGCCAGGCATCCCGCCGGAGCTGCGCGAAAACCTTTTCCAAAAATTCCGCCGGGGTCAGACGGCGCGGGCTGGGGGTCTCGGCCTCGGCCTGTCAATCGTGCGCGGCTTCACGCTCGCGCAAGGCGGCGAGGTTGTTGCGTCAGACAATCCGCAGGGCGGAGCGACATTCACGATCTGGCTGCCCCACACCTCGCATGGCAGCGTACCCGGCGATGAGCACTGATCCCGTCAAGTCCGCGGTGCTGGTCATTGACGACGAACCCCAGATTCGCCGGCTGCTGCGCCTGATGTTAGAAGACGCAGGGTATGTCGTGCGCCAGGCCGAGACCGGCCAGGCCGGGCTGAACGAGGCTGCGCGTCACGCGCCGGATGTGATCATCTTGGATCTCGGGCTGCCGGACATGGCTGGCGTTGAAGTGCTGAAGCAGCTGCGCACTTGGAGCGCAATCCCGGTGCTGATCCTGTCGGTTTTTGGCCAGGAGAACCGCAAGGTGGATGGGCTAGACGCAGGCGCAGATGACTACCTCACCAAGCCGTTTGGCGGCGACGAGTTGCTGGCCCGCTTGCGGGCGTTACACCGGCGGATCAAGCCCGCGCTGGCCGCGAGCACATTTGGCTTCGGCCTCATCGAGGTGGACTTCGCGCGCCGCTCTGTGAGCAAGGCCGGTCGCCCGGTGAAGCTCACCGCGATGGAATACGCGCTGCTTCAGCTCTTCATTACCCACCGCGACAAGGCGCTGACGCATCGGCAGATTTTGCGCGAACTATGGGGTCCGAAAGCCGAGGGGCAAACCCACTACTTGCGTACCTACATGATGCGGTTGCGCAGGAAACTGGAGGACGATTTGGACACGCCCAATTTTTTCCTAACCGAGTCGGGGGTCGGCTACCGTTTCGTGAGCGAACAAAGTGATTCGATCTGAACAACCCTTTCGGGGTTTATTTATTATCTGTTTATATTTTTAACAGATAAATCCATTATATGTTCATCAGGTATGGCCTGCATATTGCACGAAAGATAGGTGCTTCGGAAGCAGTTTTCTTGCGAACGTGGAAGTTCGGAAGGAATGCGTCACCGGGCGGCCCTCTCGTGGAACAGAGGGCCGCCCACTTTTCGCTTGGAACTGGTGTCGTGAGCCGTGTGCAAACCCTGGGGCGGACACGATGCAGGGATTATTTTGGCAAGGATTGGCGGAGCGTGGGCGAGTAGCTGTCAGGGACGAGACGCTGCGCGCCATCGGTAAATACCATTCCCAAAAAAAACCGGTGTCCCCAAGGACGCCGGTTTGGAAAATGGCGGGAAGAAACCCTACCTTTCCGCCAGAGCAACGATGCTTCAGATCGCGGTCTCTCCGCGCTCGTCGGTGCGGATACGGATCACGTTCTCGAGCGGGAGGACGAAGACCTTGCCGTCGCCGATTTTGCCGGTCTTGGCGGCGGCGATGATGGCGGCGACCGCCTTGGGGGCGGTGTCGTCAGCCACGGCGAGCTCGACTTTCACCTTGGGCAGGAAGTCCACGGTGTATTCGCTGCCGCGGTAGATCTCGGTATGGCCCTTCTGGCGGCCGAAACCTTTGACCTCGGTGACGGTCATGCCTTCGACGCCGGCGGCGGAGAGGGCCTCCTTCACTTCGTCGAGCTTAAACGGTTTGATGATGGCGATGATGAGTTTCATGGGAAATGTCTGGGATGTTTGAGTTGAGGATGAGTTTTGGTTTGAGCAAACGGCGCGAGCTGCAAAACCTTAGCCTTTGGACGCCTTCCACTGGCGGAGCAACTGGCGGAATAGCAGCCAGCCGTAGCCAGCCACCACCCCACCGGATACCCACCACTGGGTGTTGCCCTCGAAGAGCAGCGGGCAAACCGCCTGAACCAAGGCCAGTGTGATTAGCAGCAGGGCCACGCGGCCCATGGAACCGGGCATGAGGACCCAGCCGCTTTTCAACTTGCCTTGTTGCTGGCGTTTTTCGTGCTGCCGCAAGGCCATCGCCTGCAAGGCGCCAAAGGACAAGCCGATGACGCCACCAACGACCAAGGCTACCAGCGCGGCGAGAACAGAGATCAGGTGATTAGTTTCCATTGGATTATTTTATTAGGGTTTTGGATTCTGCGAGGCGGCGCGAGCTTAAACTCTCACGCCACCATGGGGTGGAATTGCGTCCACCGGGAGCAGAAACGCGCGGCGGCGGTTTTATTTGGAGCGCGGGGTTTCAGAGCCTTTGTCCAAGACAATCCCGCAGTAGCCTTGTACACCCATTTCGGGAAGATCAAGGCCTTCAAGCTCCACCTCGGCCGACACACGGTTGCCGATGATGACATCAATGACCTTGTAGACAATGAAGGACAGGATCCCCAGCGTGATGAAGCAGGTCGTTACGCCGATTAGCTCGGCCCAGAACTGGCTCATCCCGCCGCCGTGAAACAGGCCAAGGACACCCTGCTCGACCGCGCCCTTCGGGGCCGCCGCCGGATCCATCATCATGTAGGAGCCGTCGGTCATTTTGAACCAATGCACGCCGTTAAAGCCCTGACCATAGGTGCCGTCAGCCAGCAGGCCGATGGAGAGACAGCCCCACGCGCCGTTGAGGCCGTGGACGGAGATCGCGCCGACCGGATCGTCAATCTTCAGCTTGTCGAAGAAAAATACGCCCTCAACCACCAGGATGCCGGCGACGAGGCCGATGATGCAAGCGCCTGTGGAGTCCACAAACGCGCAGGGAGCGGTGATGGCGACAAGCCCAGCCAGCATGCCGTTGCAGCACATGCTGGGGTCGGGCTTCTTAGTGCGCACCCACCACATCCAGAGCATGGCAGCCAAGCAGCCCGTGGCCGAGGCCAGCATGGTGTTGGTTGCGACGGTGGCGATGCGCAGGTCGGTGCCAGCAAGCGTGGAGCCGGGGTTGAAGCCGAACCAGCCGAAGGCGAGGATGAACGTGCCAGCGATGGCCATCGGGATGTTGTGCGCCGGCATCGGATTGATGGTGCCGTCCTTGTTGTATTTGCCGATGCGCGGTCCGATGAGCCACGCAAAGATCAGCGCAATCACGCCGCCCTGCATATGGACTACGGAAGACCCGGCAAAGTCCACATGGCCGTGGCCGAGGCCGACATTGCCGAGCTGCGAGAGCCAGCCGCCGCCCCAGACCCAATTGCCAAACACCGGATACATAATGGTGCCGATGCAGCAGCCATAGAGACAGAACGCGGAGAACTTCCACCGTTCGGCGGCCGCGCCGGTCGGGATCGTCGCCGTCGTATCCATAAACACCATCTGGAACAGGAAGAGACAGAAGACGCTCACGTCATAGGTGTTGCCGCCGAGGAAGAAGCCCGTGTGTCCGAGCAGTCCCCAAGTGTGGCCACCGAGATCAATGCCCCACTCTTTGGTGAGGAGGGCAGCGCTGCTCAGGGTGCCAGCGCCTGCTGCGCCGACTCCGCCGAACATGAAGGCAAATCCGCACACGTAGAAGCCGAGCATGCCGAGCGGATAGATCAGCATGTTCATGGTCATGGTGTGCGAAGAGTTTTTCGCGCGGCACAGGCCGGTTTCAACCATCGCAAAGCCCGCCTGCATGAACATCACGAGGAAGCCGGTGATTAGCGTCCAGACGAAGTTGATGGAAATGCGGTTGTGGCCGACGGCATCTGCCAGTTGTACGGCGAGCGGCTCGGTCTTGGCCTTGGCTGTGTAGTCGTCGAACGCCTTTTTGGCGTCGTCGTAGGCCTTTTGCTTGTCCTTGTCCTTGGCGTCTTCCGGGGAGAGCTTGGTCGGCTCGGTGATCACAAAGGGTGCATAGGTGTAGGAGCCGGCGGAGCCAGAGGCGTCAGCGGCTGTGCCCGTGGCACCGCCGCTGGGATCGGCCTTAGGGTCGTCGGCCAGCAGCCGCGACGTGCCGAGGCCGGTGGAGAGCAGCGCGAGTCCGAAAAGGACGGCACGCCACCAATGCGGGTTGAGAAGACGTTTGGTCATGGTATTTGGTTGTGGTTGAATTTGATGCGGGGTTGACTGGCTGCCGCTACGTCCGCAGAATGAGAACGTGGGCGGGAGCGCCGCAGGCGGTGCCGGTACTTGCTGGGTTCCGACCTCACTGGTGGCGTCCGCAGATTTTAGCAGTTGGTGTGCCAACGTTTCATAGGGGGTCCGGAAATATCTGGAGCCTTGCAGGACGACTGGTGGGCGCCCACCTCCGTTGCAGCTTTGCCTTGGCGGTGGAAAGCAAGCAATAAGTGGCCGTGGCGGGGAAACTGCTTGGAGCCGCTCGTCCCTTCGTAAGAATCAGCCTTCGTATATGAGCGCCCATTTGCCCGCGAATCTCCGTCCGTCTGCCCAGGCCGCGCTCTGCCTCGGCGCGCTCGGCGTGGTCTTCGGCGACATCGGCACCAGCCCGCTCTACACGATGAAGGAGTGTATGTCGCACCTGCCCGACGGGGTCGGTGCGGAGGCGGGGGTGCTGGGGGTCCTGTCGCTGATGTTCTGGTCGCTTTTCCTCGTGGTGAGCGTGAAATACATCTGGTATGTGATGAGCGCCGACAACCAGGGCGAGGGCGGCATCTTCGCGCTGCTGGCGATGCTGTCCCCCGGCCGCGACCAGCCGCGCAAATCCGGCCTCGGCCCGGCCGTCATCATGATTCTCATCGGCGCGGCGCTGCTCTACGGTGACGGCATCATCACTCCGGCGATCTCGGTGCTCGGCGCGGCGGAGGGCTTCAAGGACATCAGCCCAGGCTTCCATTTCTCGCAGACGCTCGTGATGTGGATCGCGTGCGCGATTTTGGCGGGGCTGTTTTGGTTCCAGCACAAAGGGACCAAAAGCATCGGCAACATCTTCGGGCCGGTGATGTTCGTGTGGTTTGCGACCATCGCGGCGGTGGGCGTGTGGCACATCACGACCTGTCCCGGCGTGTGGCGCGCGCTCAACCCCGCCTATGGCTTCGCGCTCCTGAGGCACAGCCCGGCCGAGATTTCCGCTCTGCTCGGCGCGGTCGTGCTCACCATCACCGGGGCGGAGGCGCTTTATGCCGACATGGGCCACTTTGGCCGGAAATTCATCGCGGTCGGCTGGTATGGCGCGGCGTTTCCCGGGCTCGTGCTCAACTACTTCGGCCAGGGCGCCTACATCCTCGCGCATCCGGGCACGACGGACAACCCGTTCTTTTTCATGGCGCCGTCGGGGGCGCCGCGCGTCTTGCTCACGTGCCTGTCCGTTGTCGCCGCGATCATCGCGAGCCAGGCGCTCATCTCCGGCGCCTACTCGCTCACGCGGCAGGCGATCCAGCTCGGCTATTTTCCGCGCCTGAAAATCAATTATACCAACGCCGAGCTGTCCGGCCAGATCTATGTGCCGTTTGTGAACAGCCTGCTGGCCGTCGGCTGCATCCTCACCGTCGCCCTCTTCGGCTCGACCGACCACCTCGCCGCCGCCTACGGCATCGCGGTGACGGGCACAATGGCCATTACGACCGTCGCCTATTTTCTCGTGGCGCGAAAGACTTGGCGGCGCGCGCGCTGGCTGGCCGTGCCCGTCTGCGCCGTGTTCCTGGTCGTGGACCTCGCTTTTTTTGGCGCCAACGCCGACAAGATCGCCAAGGGCGGCTGGTTCCCGCTCGCGATCGGCGCGACCATCCTCGCCGTGATGCACACGTGGAAGCTCGGCCGCGACGAGGTCTTTCACCGGGTCTACAGCAACAGCGTCACCGAGTCCGAGCTGATGAACATCGCCGGTAGCGCGCACGTCACGCGCGTGGCCGGCACGGCGGTGTTCATGGCCGGCTCTCCCAAGGGCACGCCCATCGCGCTGCTCCACCAGGTCAAGGCCAACCGCTGCCTGCACAAGACGGTTGTGCTGCTCAGCATCCTGACCGAGGAGGTGCCCACGGTGGATGAGACCGAGCGGCTCGCGCTCCGGGAGATCGGCGAGGGCGTCTGGCGCGCGGTCGCCCGTTACGGCTACATGCAGTCGCCCGACGTGGGCGCGCTCATGGAAAAAATCCAGGCGGCCAAGGTGCCGGTCAACCTCCACGCCGCGATCTATTTCTTCAACCGCGAGATGATCCTCACGGGCGGCGGCGCGAAGATGTGGGAATGGGAAAAACGCCTCTACGGCCTCCTCACCCGTAACGCGCGCCCGGCGAAAGATTACTACCGCATCCCCCCTTCGCAAATCATCGAGCTCGGCCTGCCGGTGCAGCTTTAGCGCGGCGCAATTGTAGCCTGATCACCGACGTGGGTGCGCTTATTGCCCGTCCCCCGCGGTTGCCCGTAGGTCGACTCGCTGAGCTTGACTGGCTGAAACACAATGGCTGGTGATCCGGCCTGCAGTTTGCGCTACCGCAGAAACAGCCAGCCCGTCAGCGCGAGGATTGGCAGCAGGATCGGCAGACTGTACTTGAAGATGTAACCGAAAAACGTCGGGCAATGCACTCCGGCGTCGTGGGCGATGGACTTCACCATGAAGTTCGGCCCGTTGCCAATGTAGGTCATCGCACCGAAAAATACTGAGCCGAGGCTCACGCCGATGATGAAGAGCGGATGCGACGCAAGCAAGGTGGCCGTGTCGGGCACGGCGGCGGTCGTCTGCGCAAGCTGGAAAAAATTTGCGTAAGTCGGGGCGTTGTCGAGCACCGACGAGAGTGCGCCGCTTGCAAAGTAGTAGGGCAGCGGGCCGTTGAACCCGAACTCCTGCCCGTGTGCCGCAAGGTACCCGAGCGCTGGCAGCATTGTGAGAAAAATCCCGGCAAACAGCCACGCGACCTCCTTGATCGGTCCGAAGGAGAAATGGTTCTCTGCGTGCACGGTCTTTGGCGTGAGATAAAAGCTCGCCAAGGCCGCTCCGAGCATCACCGCTTCGCGCAGAAAATATCGCTCTGGCAAGAGCACCGCGCCGATGATCACGAGCAGCAACGGCACATTGACGAGGCCGTCAAACCGCCATGTGTCCGCCTGTTCCGCCTCGTGCTGGAGCCGCGCCGGCATCCGCGCGAAGCTGCGTGCATCGAATGCCCAGAATGCCGCGAGAACCATGCCAAGCGTCACGAGCCACTGCAAAATGACATGCTCCACCAGCCAAAAGAACGGCACGCCGCGCAGGTAGCCGAGGAACAGTGGCGGGTCGCCGACGGGGGTAAGCGCGCCGCCGACGTTCGATACGATGAAAATAAAAAACACGACATGATAGGGGCTGATGCGGATCTTGTTCATGCGGATCCACGGTCGGATGAGCACCATGGACGCACCGGTCGTGCCAATGACGTTTGCCACGAGGGCGCCGACAATCAGGAAGACGATGTTTTCCAACGGCGTGGCTTCCCCCTTCACCTTGAGGTGGATCCCGCCCGCCACGACAAACAACGAGCCCACCAGCGCGATGAACGAAAAATACTCGCCAAGTGTATGCACGACGGCATCGCCGCCACTGGAGATTTTCATCAGATAAAAAAGCACCACCACCATACCCAGCCCGACGGCGACGAGATGGTAATAGCCGTCCCAATAATGTTTTACGCGTGGTGGCGAAAGCGGCATCGTGGCGATGAGCAGAAGCAGCAGGCCGAACGGCGCACTGAGCCAAAGCGGAATCTCAGCGCCGACTGCAGGGCCGGTGCTGGCGAGGGGGAGGGAAAAAACCATGGTGGGCCGCGATGCAGGAACCATGCCTTGGTCACGGACGCTTTAGGCGTCATTGTTCTCACATATGCCCATATCTGTTCTCACTATCACATAGCAGTCGCCGCCGAGGCAGCGGTCGCTATGGTCTTCGCGCGGGCCGGCTGGAATGTTTCGGTGCAGTATGGGGCGAATCAACCGGAGTATGATCTAATTGTCGAAAACGGCCCAGCCGTTCTAAAAGTGTCCGTGAAAGGGAGCCAAGACGGTAGCTGGGGCCTTACGCAGTCGTATTTGTCGAGGGGAAAAGCGGATTATTAGTGGTTGAAAATCACCCAAAGAGTGGTTGTTTTTCAACCATGAAGCGGCGACATATCACTCCCTTCGTGCTGGCGGCCTTGCGCGACACACCCGTTGTTTTCGTGCAGGGGCCCCGGCAGGCGGGCAAAACCACGCTCGTGCAGGGCCTCAGGCAGGACGGCCATGAGGCGGCTTATTTCACTTTCGACGACGCGGCCGTGCTCGCTGCCGCCCAAAGCGAT
>CAIQBC010000049.1 GCA_903869955.1 uncultured Opitutia bacterium | reverse complement strand
TGCCCGGCAGCTTGCCCACGCCCAACGGCGCGAGAAACGCCGCCTCTGTCCCCGGTGGTACCGTGACGAAGCCGCGCGGCTTCCGCAGCTTCGACGCGATCTGGGCCACGAGCCGGTTTGTCGCGATTCCCATGGAGACGGGAATTTGCAGCTCATCCCAGATTTTCCGCTGCAGTCCGCGCACCGCCACCCCGATCTCTGCCACCGACCCAAACCCGCACGGGCCGACGTCGAGATAGCCCTCGTCAACCGAGTTGCGCTGCACGACCGGCGTGAGCGTCTCGCAGACATCAAACATGCGCCGCGACACCGCCCCGTAGGTGCCGATGCCGTGCGAGACCAGGATCAGGTCCGGGCAAATTTTGAGCGCCCGGGCGGTTGGCATGGGGGTGAAAACGCCACACGCCCGCGCCTCGTAGCTGGCCGATGCGATGATCCCCCGTTCGCGCCCGCCCACCGCAACCTTCTTTCCGCGCAGCGACGGGTCGCGCGCCTGCTCCACCGCCACGAAAAACGCGTCGGCGTCGAGATGCACTATGTTCGGAAGCGGCGATGGCACGATTTGCAAAAGGTAGAACGCCGCCGCCACCCAATCCATCGCAATCGTGGCTTGAATGGGAAGCCAGGAAACGAAAGGTCTGGAATCGGCAAAATTCTCTCAGAATCGGTTTCCTCCCTTGGTTTCGCCGCTTCTGTCTTTCTCTTTCTCCCTCGTGGCTGCATTCACGCTGACGCCCGTTTCGATCTTGCGTCGCGCCAGCACTCACTTTAGGTATACGCCATGCTCATCAACTTTCGCCCGGTCGTCCTTTGCGCCGCGCTCGCGCTCGGCTCACTCCTCTCCGGCTGTGCCACCGAGAACAACACCGTGGGTAACACCATGCCGTGGGCCGGCCGCGGCAATGGCAGCGAGGGTGGTCTCCCCGGCATGAGTGGCTTTACCGGCAACGCCAACACCCCCACCGGCGGCAACGGCCTCCGCTGAGCCATACCTGCTTCCTCTATCTTCTTCTACCAAATCCGGCCGCGTGCCGGATTTTTTGTGGCCACCCGCCGCCGCGTGCGCCCTGAATTCCTGCCGATGGCCAACGCCTCTCTCACGCCGTCGCCCGGCACGCTCCACGTCGTCGCCACGCCCATCGGCAACCTCGCCGATCTCACCGAGCGCGCTCGCGCTATCCTCGCTGCCGTTGACCTCGTCGCCTGTGAGGACACGCGCACGACTGGCGCGTTGCTTACGCGCCTCGGACTGCAAAAAACGCTCGTCGCGTATCACGACCACAACGAGACCGACGCCGCCGAAAAAATCGCCGACCAGCTCACCGCGGGCCAAAGCGTTGCGCTCGTCACCGACGCCGGCACGCCCGCCATCAGCGACCCCGGCTTCCGGCTGGTCCGCGCCTGCCGCCGCCGCGGCCTGCCCGTCGTCCCGGTGCCCGGCCCCAGCGCCCTCACCGCCGTCCTCAGTGCGAGCGGCCTGCCGACCAACGGTTTTCTCTTCGTCGGCTTTCTCCCGCCGAAATCCGCTGCCCGTCTCACCTTCCTCGAACGATACCGCGACTTCCCTTACACGCTGGCGCTTTATGAAAGCTGTCACCGTATCGAAAAATTCACCGCCGAAATCGTCGCCAAGCTCGGCCCCGCCCGCGTCGTCTGTCTCGCCCGCGAGGTCACCAAACTCCACGAAACTTTCCTCGTCGGCCCTGCCGCCGAGGTGCAGGCCCGCCTCGCGGCCGGCAGCCATAAAGGCGAGTTCACCGTCCTCGTCGCCCGGGGCGATTTCACGCTCTGAAGGCACACTTGGATCACAGCAGTTGACCGCGCCGGGCGTGAGGAGATCGTATAGCGGTTTGAGGGTAATGCTTTCGATCTCTCTCAAACCAGATGCAGTTCTTCAAGTTGGACACGGATCGTCATCCCTGCCTAGAGTGAAATCCGTGGTTAAAAATTCCTCTGCCGCCATTGTAGATATTGGCTCCAATTCGATTAAGCTTCTCGTCGCCGCGCGGGGTGCCGCCGGAGTTTTGCAGGGGCTGCGCCAGCACACGCTTGACGTCCGCATCAGCACCGGCCTTGGCCAGACACCGCCGCGCCTGGGCGATGACGGCATGGTTGCCGGCCTCGTCGCCATCGAGGAGCTGCTGGCGCTCGCTGCGCCGTTTTCCCCGGCAAAGATCCTCCTCGTCGCGACCAGCGCGGTGCGCGACGCGGTCAACGGCCCCGAGTTCTGCGACCGCGTCCACGCCGCGACCGGCCATGCCGTCCGCGTTCTTCCTGGCGACAGGGAGGCGGGCCTCATCGGGCGCGGCCTGCTTTGTGACCCTGCGCTCGCGGATCTCCAGGATTTCTACGTCTTTGACCTGGGAGGGGGCAGCCTGGAGTGCCTCGCGTTTCGCCAACGGAAGATTTCCCAGGCGCGCAGCTTCCGCCTTGGTTGCGTGCGCCTCACCGAGCGCTTTATCGCCGACCCAGCCTGGCCCGTCACGACAGCCGCCACCACCGCGCTCGCCCTCCATGTGCGCGATGAGCTGAAAAATTCCGATTTTCGTTTCGATCTTGGCGTGGCGGCCAAGGCGGTGTTCACGGGCGGCAGCATGACGAGTGTCCGTGCCATCACCGGCGCAATGCATGGCGTCGCGCTGGCCGACACACCGCCGTACGTCTCGGTGGACACGCTCAGCGCGCTGATTGAAGAGATGCTGCCGCTCACGCTGGCGCGGCGTAAAAAAACTCCCGGCCTGTCCGCCGAGCGAGCCGATGTGTTGCCCGCCGCGCTCATCACGATGCTCACGGTGGCCGAATTTGTCGGCATCCGTTATTTCCATCATTCGCTCCACAACCTGCGCTGGGGTGTCGCCGCTGAGGCGCTGGAGTAGGGTGGAATCGCGGCGTGTCCTCAGGCTGAAGTGAAGTCAGCAGCGACCCTTCTGGAGCAGCACCGCAATCCGGTCCTTTCGCCGCCGTTCCCTCGGACTCCGGGAATTTTGGCCGTTTATTCGCGCGGTTCGTGCTTGTGAAATGTCGCCAGGGCGGTCTTGCGCGTCTTCGCCGCCGTTGCGGCCGCCTTTTTGGTTTTCGCCGCTGCTTTTCCCAGTTTCCGCAGTTGCGCGAGCTGGGCCGCAAAATCCTTGGATAGCGGTGCGCGGAGCTCGAGCGTCTTGCCGGTCACGGGATGGGTGAAAATCAAATGCTCCGCGTGCAACATCACGCGCTCTGGCTGGCGGGTGAGCTTCGCGTTCGGCTTCCAGCCATAAACCTCGTCGCCGAGCAGGATATGTCCCAGCGATTTCAAATGGACGCGGATCTGGTGGGTGCGCCCGGTGTGAATCGTGCAGCGCACGAGCGCGGCGACGTCGCCAAATTTCTCCACCACCGCCCAGTCCGTATGCGCATCGCGCCCCGGCTGGCCGTCCTCGGCGACGGCCATCTTGTGCCGCTGCGCCGGATTCCGCCCGATGGGCTTTCTGATGCTGCCGCTGAGCAGCCGGGGCGCGCCGCCCACCAGCGCGAGGTATTCTTTTTTCAACGTGCGTCCCGAAAACTGCGCCGCCAGCCCGCGATGTGCCGCGTCGGACTTTGCCACCAGGATTAGCCCCGAGGTTTCACGGTCGAGCCGGTGCACGATGCCCGGCCGTTGCACGCCACCGATACCGCTCAGGCTGTCGCCGCAATGCGCGAGCAGCGCGTGGACAAGCGTGTCCTCGCGCGTGCCCGCGCCCGGATGCACGACCATGCCGGCGGGCTTGTTGACCGCGAGCATATGCCGGTCCTCGAAAATCACGTCGAGCGGGATGTCCACGGGTCGCAGTTCTGAGGCGGTCACCGCCGGAAACTCGTGGCTCACCACATCGCCTGCGGCGAGCGGATGGCTGCGGTCAATCACCTTCGCGCCGACGCGCACCAGGCCGGCGTCGAGTGCCCGCCGCCACGCCACGCGGCTGTGCGCGGGTAGCGCGGTGGCGAGCAGCTTGTCCGCACGCGTGCGGCGGGTGTCGGGCGGAACGGTGTAGCTTTCGGTCATGTGCGCCGTCTGCTTGTCGTCGCTGCGCCCGCGTGGCGATGGCAAAATCACGGGCATCGGCGTGTGCTTCAGTTTCTTCCGCGAATCGGGCGGTGGCCGCCCTCAGCTTTCCTTCGGCACCACCAGCTCGAACGGTGGCAGGACAACGTGAATGTGGGCGCCGTGCTCATCCACGCCGTGAAAGCTGCCCTGCACGCGCGCATCGCAGCCGGTGACGTGGTAGCTGTTGTAGGAAAATTTCTCGCCCGGTGGAATCCGCGGGGTTCCGCCAACAATCTTGTCGCCCTCAACGACGAGGCTGGTGCCGTCGGCGTGGGCTATGACCCACTTGCGTCCGAGCAATGTGACGGTGCGGTCGGAGGCGTTGCGGATGGTGATGAAGTAGACGAAAGCGTGGGGCTGGCCGGCCGGCAGGCTGGGACCGCCGTGATGATAGACGAGCTTGTCGAGACGGGCGGTGAGGCCGGGAAGGGCGAGGGAGGCGGTCACGCGGCAAAGAGACGCGCTTTGCCCCGGGCGGCAAGGTCGGATTGAAACCCCGAGGACGCAGAGAGACCGCGCGAGGTCGGGGGGAGGCAAACTTCGGAGGTTTGACCACGGATGAACACTGATGCGCACTGATCTGCCGGAAGGATTGGATAAGTAAAAGCCAGTGCCCATAATTGCTTCAAGTTTTGGTTTCGTGTTCGATGCTCACTGGGGCTGCGCTTCGTGTCATCAGTGCGCTCTTCCGTCCCTCCGGGTCCATTCGTAAAATCCCTGATAAATCCTCCTTTTGGTTTTCAGGTTGAAAGGCGGCCCGCACACCGAAACGCTGCTCCTGCATGGAAAAACTCGCGCTCCTTTCCGTTAGCGACAAAGGCGGCCTCGTGGAATTCGCCACGGCGCTCGTCCGGCAGCATGGCTATCGGCTGCTCTCGACCGGCGGCACGGCGAAGCTGCTTGCCACCGCCGGCCTGCCCGTCACTGAGGTAGGCCAGCACACCGGTTTCCCCGAGATGATGGACGGCCGGGTGAAAACCCTGCACCCCAAGATCCACGGCGGCTTGCTCGCCCGCCGTGACCAGCCCGCCCACCTCGCCGCCGCCGTCGCGCACGGCATCGCGCTCATTGATCTCGTCGTGGTCAATCTCTACCCGTTTGAGCAGACTGTGGCCCGACCCGGCGTTCATTTTGAGGAGGCGATCGAGAACATAGACATCGGCGGTCCCTCGATGCTGCGCAGCGCAGCGAAAAACCACGAGAGCGTCACCGTCGTCTGTGATCCCTCCGACTACGCCACCGTGCTGGCTGCGTTACCTGTCCCCGCCGCCCTTGGAGTGTTGCGCCGCCAGCTCGCATTGAAGGTTTTCCAACGCACCGGTGCCTATGATACCGCCATTGCGCGCTATCTGGAGGCGCAGGCCGATGGGCCCGACCTCGCCGCGATGGGCGGTTTCCCTGCCAAGCTCTCGTTTTCCTGGAAAAAGGCGCAGTCGCTCCGCTACGGCGAGAATCCGCACCAGCAGGCCGCGCTCTACGGCACGTTTCACGAGCACTTCCGGCAGCTCCAGGGCAAAGAGCTTTCTTACAACAACATTTTGGACATCACGGCGGCGGTCTGGCTGATCGGCGAGTTTGAGCGGCCCACGGTCGCCATCCTCAAGCACACCAACCCATGCGGCGTCGCGTCGGCGGACACGTTGGAGGCCGCATGGGAGCTGGCCTACGCCACCGACCGGCAGGCACCCTTCGGCGGCATTATCGTTGTCAACCGCACGCTCGACGGCGCGCTGGCCGAGGTGATTAAGGAAATCTTTACCGAGGTCATCATCGCGCCGCGTTTTAGCGACGAGGCACTGGCGATTTTTGCCAAAAAGAAAAACCTCCGCCTCATGATTGCGTCGGAAGGCATGGGGGCCGACGCGCTCCAGGAAATCCGCTCGGTCGTCGGCGGCGTGCTGGTGCAGGACCGCGACCGCACGCTGGGAGACATGGCCAAGTTCAAAGTCGTCACGCAACGCCCGCCCACGCCCGAGGAGTGGGCCGGAATGATGTTTGGCTGGCGCGTGGGCAAGCACGTCAAGTCCAACGCCATCGTCTATTGCCGGGGCGAGCGGACGCTTGGCGTCGGCGCGGGCCAGATGGCGCGGGTGGACAGCTCGCGTATCGCCGTGTGGAAGGCGGGCGAGGCGAAGCTCGACCTGCGCGGCTCGGTGGTGGCGAGCGAGGCGTTGTTCCCGTTTGCCGACGGCCTCATCGCCGCCGCCGACGCGGGGGCCACGGCAGCAATCCAGCCCGGAGGCTCCGTGCGCGACGACGAGGTCATCGCCGCGGCCGACGCGCGCGGGCTGGCGATGGTGTTCACGGGCATCCGGCATTTCAGGCACTGACGGCTCACGCCGGGCGCGATGGGGTGAAGGCGCGAATCGCCTTTCTTCCGCAGGCGGGTGCTACTCTTCCATCTGGATGTCCTTGTTGCGATGTCGCGGGCAGCCCGCGCGAAGCCAGGCGTTGATGAAGCGGTCGAGGTCGCCGTCGAGCACGCCCTGCGTATCGCTCGTGCTCACACCCGTACGGAGATCCTTCACCATCTGGTAGGGTTGCAGCACGTAGCTGCGGATCTGGCTGCCGAAGCCGATCTCGCCTTTTTCGCCGTAGAACTTGTCCATCTCGGCGCGCGTCTCGTCCTGCCGCCTCTCGTAGAGGCGGGCCTTGAGGACGCTCATGGCGGCGGCCTTGTTTTTGAGCTGGGAGCGTTCGTTTTGGCAGACGACTACGATGCCGGTTGGCAAGTGAGTCATGCGCACGGCGGAGTCGGTGGTGTTGACGCCTTGGCCGCCTTTGCCGGAGGAGCGGTATACATCCACCTTCAGCTCGCCCTCGGGGATCTCAATCTTGATGTCCTCCGTGATCTCGGCGATCACGTCCACCGCACAAAACGAGGTGTGCCGGCGCTTGTTGGAGTCAAAGGGGCTGATGCGCACAAGGCGGTGAACGCCGCGCTCGGCCTTGGCGTAGCCATAGGCGTTTTCACCCTTGATGAGAATGGTGGCCTTGCTGATGCCGGCGGTGTCGCCGGGCTGCACATCCATGAGCTCGACGGAAAAATTCCGCCGCTCCGCCCAGCGCGAATACATCCGGAACAGCAGGTCGGCCCAGTCGTTCGACTCGGTGCCGCCCGCGCCGGCTTGGAGGGAGAAAATGGCGTTGTTACGGTCAAACTGGCCGGTGAGAAACGATGCGATCTCCAACGCGTCGAGTTCGGTGAGCATCGCGGCGATGCTTGCGTCCAGCTCCTTTGCGTAGCTGTCGCGCTCGGCGGGCGACGCGGCCCCGACCAGCTCAAGCATCACGCCGAGGTCATCGGTCTTTTTTTGGAACGCCACGACCGGAAGCACGGCGCGCTTCAGGGCATTGAGCTTGGCGATGTGCTTTTGGGCCCGCTCATTGCTGTCCCAAAAACCGGGCGCGCCCATCTGTGCGTCCATCGCCTCGATTTCCCGCTGTTTTTGGTCGCAGTCAAAGAAACCTCCACAGGTGGCCGGCGCGCTTCTGGAGGTTCTCGATATGGGCAATGGTTTCGGAGACGATCATAGTGGAGGGTTGCACCGTGATGACCGCAACGCCGGGCCGCCGGTGCAAGCGGGAAAATCTCCGGCTGACAGGGGATGCCGCCCGTCGTGCGTGGCGTCACGTCTCGATCACGCCCTCGGCGCGGCGTTTCTTCCGCTCCCAGTACCACGCGATCCAGATGCAGATCTCGTAGAGCAGGCACAGCGGTATGGCCATCGCGACCTGCGTGATGACCTCCGGGGTCGTCAGCAGCGCGCCCATGATACACGACAGCACGATGACGTGGCGCCGGTAGCTCGCGAGCTGTTTGTGGGTGAGCAGTCCGATCTTGACGAGGAACAGCACGACCAGCGGAAACTGGAAACCCAGTCCCATGCCGAAGATGAAGATGCACACGAAATTCACGTAGGCATCCGCCCGCCAGATCGTCGCCTCAAAGCCGAGCCAGTTGGAATAGCCGACGGAGGCCTTTAACGCCACCGGCAGCAGCAGGAAATAGGTGGACAGCACGCCGAGTAAAAACAGGAAAATGCTCCAGCCCATCCAGCTAAAAATCACCCGCCGTTCGTGCAGGTGAAACGCTGGCAGAATGAAACTGCCCATGAAATAAACCCAGAACGGTGACGACAGCACCAGCGCGCCGTAGAGCGCGAGGTGGAAGGCGACAAAAAACGCCTCATTGGGCGTCAGGTTGTTCAGCCGCACTTGCAAGTCTTCCTTGTCCGGCACGGACGGGTCGAGTTTCAGGGTGAGAATCTGCTCGCCGTTGATCTGGTTCGTGCCGAGCTGATACACGGCGTGCGGCGCGGCGCCGGGCGGCAACGCCGGAAACTGTTCGCGGGTGACCTTGGCCGGGCCGAACAGCCTGGCTTCGCCCAGTTGGATCGTGACGGTGGGCTTTGGGTCCGTAAAAATGTCAATGTGCCGGAGCGGATAATCGAGGATGTCCACGAGTTTGTGGGCAAAGAACAGGCACAGGAGCAGCGCGATCCCGATGGCGATCGCCGAGCGCACGACGGCGTGGCGCAAGGCTTCCACATGCCCCCAGAAGGACGTTTGGACGCCCGGTTCGGGCGTGGGTTCGGTGGCGGCGCTCATGCGGTGCGGTGAAGTGGCGGGAGAGGCGCGGGGCGTCGGGCCGTGGCGCGCAGGGGCGGAGAGTGGGCGGTTTTGCCCTGCAAGTCCAGCCCGCGTTGTGCTGAACAAGGCGGTTGCGCCGCCAGCCACGGAAACCACGCTTGCCATGCGCGCTCGGTCCGCTTTTGTTTGTCCGATGCGTCATTGGGCGATCATTGCCTTGCTTCTGCTCCCGGGTGCGGCTGTGCCCGCCGCGACGCCGGCTGCCCCGCACACTTTCACGGATCAATTCGGGCGCACCCTGGCTGGCGAGATCGTCGAAGTCAGCGGCCCGCAGGTCAAAGTCCGCCGGGACGATGGGCAGTCCGTCGCGCTGGACATCGCCCAGCTTACCGACGCCGATGCCGCCTATGTCACGCGCTGGGAGCGCGAACACCGGGTCTACCGGCTGCACCTCGAAGCCAGCACTTTTCACCGCGCGGTCGGGTCCAATCAGTCCCACAACACCGCGCAGGTGGTGCAGGACATGGAGATGGGCTACGAGATCAGGCTCACCAACGACAGCTCCACCCCTGCGGCCGAGTTGCGTCTCGAATACAATGTCTTTGTGGTCAGACGCAGTCCGGTGCCGAACAGTGAGCCGACGCAGATCCGGATCAAGGCCCGGGGGACGGTGGACACCCTCGCCCTCAAGCAGACCGCCACCGTGCGAACCAGCCCGATACCCTACACAAAGACCGAGTCCATGGTTGGCAACAATTCTCCGGCCTTGGAGATCCGGGGTGCGTGGGTCCGGGTGATCTTTGACGGGCGGGTCGTGGCGGAGTATCTCTCGAGCGAAAAGCTGCGGAGCGAGGGCTGGCAGGAGATCGCGACCGTCCCGTCCCGGGGACTTCCCGCCGGCGGGTAGCCGCGTTCGCTCACGGCGCGACCTCGAACCAGAACGGCACGAACATTTCGTGCCCACCCGGTCGCACTTGGGCCCAGATCACATAGCGACCCGCCTGGGGGATGGTGAGCTTGAAGGCGAGGCGTGGGCGCACGGTGTCGGGCGGTGCGAGCGGGTCGGCTTGGTTGGGATGCAGGTGGGCGAATCCGCTGCGCTCGCTGTCAAAGGCCACCAAGTGCGCGAATGCGCCCATCACCGGCTCCAGCGCCACTGCGCCGCCGTCAGCCCGCGTGATGGCGAAGCTCAGGTCCACCGGTTGTCCGGCGCGCACCGGCTGTACCGAGGGCGTGAGGGTGAAGTGATGGCCGTCGCGGGTGTTTTCCCACGACGGGCTGGGCGCGTTCAGCTCAACCCGTTGGGCCGGTGGCAGTGCCCCGTCGCGTTCCGCCTTGGCGATCGCGATGTCCGCGCTCGCATAGAGGCTGCGGCCCGTGACGGCGGGTGTGAAATCGGCGAACACACGATACACCGCCGTGCGTGTCGGTGAAAACGCGAAGCTCCATTCACCGGGGTGGCGCGTCGGCTCGGGGTGGACATGCTGGTAATCGCCCAGCGTGTCGTCCACGATGAGCAGGTGCAGCTTGCGGGTGTGAACTTCGACCAGTTCGGCCGGGCCGATGGGCTGCCCCGAACTGGTGGCGAGCCGGAGGAGAAAACGGTTTCCGCCTCCGGTCTGCGGCTCGACCGTCATCGTCACCGGCGAGCGGGCTGCGATAACGGGGACAAACTGCGGGTTGGCCGGGTCGCACATTTCGAGCGCGTCCTTCCCGGTCACACGAAAATCCCCTGAGTGCAGGTTCGTGCCGGTGGGCAACGCGCGCAGCGCCGCATAGAGCGCCACCGCCCCGAGCGAGATCCATGCGGCCTGCCGCCGTTGCGCCGGGGTGAATTGGGCGGACGGAGTGCCCGCACCCGGTGCGGCTGCGGCCGGCATCTTCTCGGAGGGCGGGAAGGCATCACCAGCCCTTGGCGGATGGTCAGGCGGCGGGCTCATCCTTTTTTCATCCGGGCGACGAACTCCTCTGGCGGCCATTGGCTGCCGGGCTCGCGGTAGATTATCTTGCCGTCGGCGTCAATGAGCAGGGTGGCGAGATTGTGCCGGAGGAGGCCGTCTTTGATTTCCGCATCAATGCCGAACTGGGCAAACAAGTCGTGGATCGCGCGCTCCGGGCCGGTGAGGAAGGAAAAATTGGCCCCATCAATGCCGCGCGCCTCCGCGTAGGCCTTGAGCATGGCGGGCGTGTCGTATTCCGGATCGAGCGTGATGGAGATGAGCTGGAGGTTGGTCACACCGGCGGCGCGCGCCTGGCGCTGCACGGCCATCATGTTGAGCGTCGCGGCCGGGCACATCGTGGGGATGGGGCAGCGCGTGTAGATGAAGTTCAGGACCACTTGCCGTCCGCGGAACCGTGCCGCCGAGACG
>CAIQBC010000048.1 GCA_903869955.1 uncultured Opitutia bacterium | reverse complement strand
CGCCGTCGGCCTCGACCTCGCGCTCGACCCCGCCGCCCAGCGCGACCGCCGCGCTGAGGTCGCACGGCTCAACGCCGAGGCCGCGCGTCAGGCGGTCTTCTTCGCCGCGTGGCAGACCCGCAGTGACCTGCGCCGCGCGCTGATTGATTTTTCGCTCGCCGGCAGCCGCGCGGAGCAACTGCGCCCGCAGGTGGAGTCGCGCCGGCAAATCCTCGCGCTCTTGGAACAGCGCCGCACCGCCGGTGCCGCCACCGCCACGGATGTCTCCGCCGCGCGCCTTGCGCTCATCCGGGCCGAGACCGCCGCCTTGGATGCGGAGCGCCAGGCCGGGCCCGCCCGTCAGCGGGTCGCCCAGGTGCTCGGCGTGCCCGTCACGGCCCTCGCCGGCCAGACCCTGCCGTCGGGTGCGCCGGTGGCGTTCGCGCCCAATAATCTGGATGGCTTCCGTCGTCAGGCTTTGCAAAGCCGCGCCGATGTGCTCGGCGCGCTGGCCCGTTACGCCGTCGCCGAATCCGCCGTCGCGCTGGAGGTCGAGCGTCAGCACCCCGGGCTCCACCTCGGCCCCGGCTACCAGTGGGACCAAGGCCAGAGCAAATGGACCGTCGCCCTCGCGTTCGAGCTGCCGCTCTTTAGCCACAACGAAGGCCCGCTCGCCGAGGCCGAGGCCCGGCGCCACGAGGCCGCCGCACAGTTTGCCGCCGCGCAGACCCAGGTGTTCACCGAGATTGACGCCGCCGTGGCGGCCCAGAGTGCCGCGACCGCGCAACTCGCCGGCCTCCGCCGTGTGCAGGCCGAACTGGAAGCGCAGCTCGCGCTCGTCGAATCGCGCCTGCGCGCCGGCGTGGCCGACCAGCTCGACCTGCAAAACGCCCGGCTCGAGCTCGCCACCGCCCAGCAGGCGCTCGTCGAGGCGGCCAACCAAGGCCTCCAAGCCGCCGGTCAGTTGGAAGATGCGCTGCATGTTCCCCTTTCCGCCAACCTTGACGCGCTCGCCCCGGCGGTGCCTCCGCCGAGTTCCCTTGTTTCCAAAAAGACGCCATGAAAAAAATCCTCCCCAGCCTGCTGGCCGGTCTCGCCCTCGGCGGTGCAGCCACCTGGCTCGCGCTCAAGCGGCCTGCGGCCGACGCCCCCGCCGCGCCGAAGGCCGACACCGCCCCGAAAATCGAGGCCGCCCCCGCTCCCGGCAACGCCAAATTCACCACCAAGGAGCCGACGTTTGCGACCCTCACCGCCGAGGCCAGGGGCTTCGGCCGCGTGCTCGACGCCGCCCCGCTCGTCGCGCTCGCGGGCGAGAGCAAGGTCGCGCGCGTTGCCGCCGAGGCCTCGGAGAAAGAGTTCAACCGCACCAAGGGGCTGCACGACAACGGCGAAAACGCCTCGCTCCAAGCCGTCGAGACCGCCGAGGCCGCGAAGCTCCGCGACGCCGCGCTGCTCGACGCCGCACGCGCGAAGCTGGTCGCCGCGTGGGGTTCCGCGCTCGTGGGGCGCGCCGACTTGGAGGCGCTCATCCATTCGCTCGCCACCGGCGAGGCGGCGCTGGTGCGGATTGATTTGCTGCCGGGCGACGCGCCCGAAAAAATTCCCCCCACCGCGCAGGTCGGGCCGCTCACGGCCGAAGGGGCCTCGCATGAGGCCGAGGTGCTCGGCCTGGCGCCGGCCGCCGACGCGCAGGCGCAGGGCGTGAGCTATCTCGCGCTGTGGCGCGGCGCGCCGCCCGCGCCCGGCACCACCTTGCGCGCCACGCTCATCGGCTCCGGCGAGCCGCAGAAAGTTTTCGTCGTGCCGCGCGACGCCCTGGTGCGGCACGAAGGCGGCGTGTTCGTCTATGTGAAGGTGCCCGACGGCGGCTACGAGCGCCGACTCGTCGAGGTCGCGCGCAACCTGCCCGACGGCGTCGCCCTTGCCGGCACCGTGGTGGACGAAAACGACAAGGTGGTCGTGACTGGTGCGCAGCAGCTGCTCGCCAACGAGATTCTTTCCTCGCTCGGCGGAGGCGAGTAACGCGCCACCATGCTCCAGGCCATCGTCCAGTTCTCGCTGCGGTTCCGCGGCATCGT
>CAIQBC010000047.1 GCA_903869955.1 uncultured Opitutia bacterium | reverse complement strand
CCATGAACGCCATCGCGACGCCTTTCAGTCCCTTGTACTTGATGCCGTAGGCGAGGCCGACCCCGAGGGGAATCTGCCCGCCAACGATGCCGTGGCCGCCCCAGTAATTTTTGTCGGGCGCAAAAAAATGCATTGAGCCGCCCTTGCCCTTCGAGCAGCCGGTGGCCTTGCCGCAGAGCTCGGCCATGAGCGGGTTCAGCTCCATGCCGACGGCGATGGCGTGACCGTGGTCGCGGTAGGCGGTGATGACATGGTCGTTTTTGCCCATGAGTGAGCAACAGCCGACGGCCACGGCCTCCTGGCCGATGTAAAGATGAAGAAACCCGCCAATTTTGGTCCCTTCCTTCGCCTCTTTGTAGGCGCGAAGGCAGCGTTCCTCAAAGCGGCGGATGCGGACCATCGTGCGGTGCAGCGCGACCTTCGCGGCGGGCGCGAGGCTGGCGTTGACCGGGGCCGCAGCTGACGGGCTGGGCCGGGCAGGCGGGATGGCGTTGTTTTTTTCCAAGATGGAGGCGGCGGTTGGGCTCACGGTGATGGCGGGGCGGGAGTGTTTTGTTCACTGCCGAGGAAATCAAGTGTTGTTTGTGCGCGTGGTTGGCCGTGCGGGTGGGGGCGGCGCGGCGGGTTTGACCTGCTCGAAGACGAGCCGCAACGGCTGGCCGGGTGAGCAGTCGAGGCGCAACGCCACGAAGCCTTCGCGATGGCGGTCGTAGATGGGCCACAGCGCAATGCGGTCGGTGTCGGGGATGGGCAGCGCGTCAATCGCGGCGCGCGAAAAAAAACTGAAGCGCCCCTCGGTGATGGCGGGCGGCAGCGCGGTCACGGTGTTTTTTAGCCGAAACAGAAACAGCAGCCAGTGCGACTCGCCTTCATAGGCCTTTTCGGAGATCAGGGCGAAAAGGTGAAAATCCTCCGGGGCGGCGGCGACCCCCGTCTCCTCGCGCGTCTCGCGCGCGGCACACTCGAACGGCGACTCACCGAGCGCGGTCTCGAGCTTGCCGCCGGGGGGGCTCCACACACCGAGGTTGGGCGGCCTGGCCCGTAGCAGGAGCAGCAGCTCGCCCTGCGCATTTTCCATGAACACGAGCACCGCGATGCGGTGGGTGAGCGGGGTGGCGATGGCGGGTGCGGGCATGGGTTTTGGTGGTGCCGATAATGTGGGCATGATCTTGACGTGGCCGGGCACCACGACACCCTGCCTCCTCATCATGAGCTTGCCAGCCTCTTTTCCTCCCCTGCGGCGTTGCGGTCTTTCCCCAGTGCTGGCGGTCGTCGCCGTGCTCGCGCTGCCCGCGGCCGCACCCATCCTTGCCGCGGCCGCGAGCGACTCCCGGACACCCCCTGCGGCCGAGACCAAGCCGCCGCCCGCCCCCACCGGCAAAGCTTCCGCCGGCACCGACGCAAGCAAAGGCGGAACTCCGGCCGCCGACGCGGCCAAGAACAAACCGGCCAGGGTCGAGGTGGCATCCGTGCATTTTTCCAACATCAATCCGAGCGGCAACTCCGCCTTCACTTGGAACGAAACGGACATCGAGATCAACGTCCGACCGTCAGCGGTGAAGGGCGACAGCCGGTTCGTCAACCGCGTGCGGATCACGCTCACCCTGGAGGCCGAGGGTCCGGGCATCGTCGGCTCTGCTTACTACCGCACGAGTGTGGAGGCAGTGGCGCTGGAGGTCGGCCGCTCGGATATCCGCTTCTACCTCCCGCCTGAAATCGTGCGGCGCGACAAGCTGCGCGCCGAGCCCAAGGTCTACGCGGTGGAAATCTCGGTCGGCGGCCAGGACCTGACGCCGAGCAAGACTGCCTCCAACGCACCCGACCCCCGCGCCTTCCTCGCGAAGGCCGTGGAGGAAGCGACTGCCAACAACGGAATTTTGCAGCCGCAGTATCTCACCAATTTCGCTTTCGACAGCGCCCGGCCCGCGCCCGCGTTTATCCGGCCCTAGGTGGTGAGATAAACATTTCGATTTTTTTTTAAAGTTTCTGCTTGCCGCGCTCCGGCGCATCTGAAATCGAGAACGTTCCCCATTATTACCCATGGCACTTTCCCGCGTTCTTGCTGTTGATACCGGCGCCGGCCACGTGGCGTCCGGCGCCTTTGCCGTCGCCAAAGGCGGGCGGCTGTCGCTCGAGCATTTCGCCCTTGGCACCTTCAATCCCGACGCGGCCGCCGACGCGCAGTGGACCCGCGCGGTCACCCAGGCGCTCAGCACTGGCAAGCGGGCGTCGAAGCTCACCGGCCAGGCGGCCGCCGTGATTCCCGGGCACCTGACGCTGACCAAATTTGTCAAGACTCCCTCGGTCGAGAAGTCCAAGCGCGCGAAAATTATCCAGTTCGAGGCGCAGCAAAACATCCCTTACCCGTTGGAGGAGGTCGTCTGGGCCTGCCACATGGTGGCCGACGATGGGCTGGACATTGACCTGTTGCTGGCTGCGGCCAAGATCAACGTCGCCGAGGGTCTGTGCGCCGCCCTGATGGGTGCGGGCGTCAAGCCCCAGTGTGTCATTCCCTCGGGCTACGCGCTCTACCGGGCGTTCAAATACACCCAGCCGTTGTCAGACGACACGGACTTGGTCATCGCCATTGGCGCGCGCTCGACCCACCTCTTGCTGATTGACAAGGGCCACTATTTCGCCCGCACCATCCCCCTCGCCGGCAACTCCCTCACCCAGGCCATCGTGGATGAGCTTAAGCAGGACTTCACCCAAGCCGAGACGCTCAAGCTGCAGGTCCTCGGCGGCCGCAGTGAGCTGGCCGAAAACTCTCCCGCCCGCAAGGCGGTGACGGGGGCGGCGGAAAAATTCATCACCCAGCTGCATTCCGAGATTTCGCGCTCCATTCTCAGTTACCGCCGCCAGAGTGGGATTGAGCAGCCGGCCCGGGTTTTCGTCACCGGTGGTGGCTCATTGATCCCCCGGCTGACCCAGTCCCTGGCGGAGAAGCTGAATCTGCCGGTCGAGCGTTTCGACCCCCTCAAGAACGTGGATGTCGCCGCCGGTGCCGCCGAGGCCCGGGAGCGCTCCGCCGTGCTGGCCGATCTCGTCGGAGCGGCCATCATTCTTTCGGAGCAGAAGCCGGTGCTGAACCTGCTGCCACCCTCGCTGCTCGCGGCGGCGGCTTTCCGGCGCCAGCAGCCGTTCTATGTGGCGGCGGCCGCTGCGCTCGTGGTGGCGCTCGCCTTGCCCGCCCACAGCTTTTACCGCACGGCTGAGGCCGCCAAGGCTGAGACCGCGAGGCTGAGCGGCGATGTCAGGACCATGGGCTCGATCTCCACGGCCAACGATGCCAATACGAAAAAACTCGATGAGGCCATTGGGCAGATCAGCGGCATTCGCGGCCTCGCGGCCAGCAAGTCCAACTGGATAAATTTTTTCACCGACCTCCAAAAGCGCCTCACGGAAGCGCAGGATGTCTGGCTCGACAGTCTCAGGGTGGAGCGCATAGACCCGACCGTGGACGGTGGGGTTCCGGGCGCGCACGCGCCGGCTGCTGCCGCCACGCCGGCCGACTCCTCCGCTGCCCCGGCCGCGCCCGTGCTGACTCCGACCCTCCGGCTGGTGATCAGCGGCCGGCTGCTCGACAAGGCCCACCCGCAGGAACAGGTCAGCGTGGAGTCCGGCAATCGCGTTCGGGATCTCGTCACCGCCATCACCACCTCGCCGTTTATCCAGTCCAAGGAAAAGGAGAACTTCGACTCGAGCGAGCGGGGCATCCTCAAATTTGAGTTCTCCTTGGTGGTCAATCCCGCGAAGCCACTCTGACGGCAACCTTATTTTCCCCATGGCCCGACTCAAGTCCCATCCGTTTTTCTCCGCGTTGCTCGTCGTGTGCGGCCTGGCCGTGCTCGCCGAGGTTTATTTGCTGCTGCCTTTTTCGCTGCCGTTTAATCTCACCAGCGGGCGGAATGAGGCGCTGGCCAGGCTCGCCGAGGCGCAGACCTCATACAAAAAGCTGCGGACCGAAAAAATCACGCCTGATGCGGAGAATAAAATGGCGGTCGAGGCCGACCGTGTGCAGGCCGAGACGGTGCTGGCGACCACGCGCGACGCCCTCACGGGCAAGGGCGGTTTGCCGGAGAAGTTACGGGCGGAGCCGGTGCCGGCCGACTCGATCAGCACCTGGACGAGCATCGGACTTTATCAGAAAAGGCAGTTAAAGAAATTTCAGGAGGCCACGGCCGAGGCCGAACCTGGGGCGGCCACAGAGCCCGACGAGGCACCCGAGGAGGTTGCCGCGATTGCACTGCCCAAGCTCAAGTTCAAGCCGGACGATTGGTTTGGGTTTGCCGCCTTCAAGCATGCCGGGCCCTCCGATCCCGATATCATCCGTCAGGTTTTTCGTCAGACCCAAGTGGCGGATTATCTGCTGGACACGCTGCTCGCGGCCAAGCCGACGGAGTTCATTTCGCTCCTGCGGGAGGCCCCTCTGCCCAAGGCAGTGCGTGACGAGCAGGACAAAGCCCTCAAGGAGGCCAGTGACAAGCACGAGCCACCCCCAGTTTTTAGCGTCACCACCACAAACGCGGACGAAGCGTCGGATTATTTCGACGTTGATCCGCTGAGCACTTCCCGCGTACCGGGTTCGGTTGAGACGACGGGTTTCCAACTCACTTTCATCGGGAAAACCGACACCCTCCGCCGGTTCCTCAACAAATTGGCCCAGTTTGAACTGCCGATCAAGGTGCAACGCGTCGAGATTGCCGCCGACAAGGTCTCCGCGGCACCACCGTTCAAGTCGGAGCTGGACGACGAGGGGAATCCGGTGGTCTTGGGGCCTGCGGACCAGCCCAAGCTCGTGGTGGCGACGCTTTATTCCAAATTTACCGTCACGGTCGAATACATTGACCTGATCGCCCCCGCCAAGCCCACCACCCCCCCTTCCCCCTAACATGGCTGCAAAATTTCTGGACAAAATTCTTTTTGCCCTCGCCGCAATGCTGGTGGCGGGTGCGGTGTGGGCCGCCAAATACTATCAGGAACAGGCCGGCAAGGTTTTGAACCAGACGGACGCCGTCCTGCAGACCAAGTTCGAGCGGAGCACCTATCCGGCCAAAAATATCAAGGTTCAGGTGGATCCGGTCGAAACATGGGCCATACCGGAGCACCAGAAATCGGGACCTGACTGGATTTACGAGGTGTTCACTTCCCCTTACATTTATCTGTTCCGCGGGGAATTTGTGGTGGTCCCACCATTTTCGCCGCCGCCTCCGGCGCCTTTCGACGTTGGTTTTGGCTCGATCAAGCTGGATTTTTTTCGCTGCCAGCTTATCGGCATTGAAGGGCAGGATGGAATATTTTGGGATGTTCTGAACAACGAGGTGGTTGTCGCCCACACGGGCGGAAAAATCCCCAAGCTGGACCTCGATATTAGCAGCTTTGAAATCAAGGAGGTTCCGCTCGACCAGACCGATCCTGCAGCTGCCACCACGACCATCCGGGTGGCGGTGGCCACTGTCCTTGACACCAAGACCGGGGCAAAAATTGAACTCAACAATCTGAAAAGAGAGATGACCGGGGCGCCCTTTGCCGTGCTCAAGATCACCCGCGGAAAAGACAAGGGACTTGACAAGGACAACTTCCTCGCGCCCATGAAAGCCGGTGCCACCTTCGAGGTAAATGGCTCTACCTACCGGATCGAAAGCGTGAACGATGGGGACGATCCGTTCGTCGAGGTTACCAAGCTGGTTCCGGGTGGGGCCAATCAGACCAAAAAGCTCAAGCCGCCCCTCGCCGCGAAGCCCAAGCCAGCCGAAAGTACTGACGCGCCTCCTGCGGAAAAAGTTTTAAAAAGTTATCCGCCGGTGGTGCCGAAGCCCGCCACGCCACCCGCTCCTCCTGCTCCGTCTAAGTTAGCTCCTCCGGCTGCTGCTCCGCCCAAGCCCTCTTCGCCCTCGACTCGGGCCAAGCCGTCCACGCCCTCTACTTCGACTCCCAGGAAGTAACGGGTGATATTTTTTACCTTTGCCCATTTTCCGATTGCCCTTCCTTGCTTCTCCGCCCAACTCCTCCCCTCCTCCCCCTCAAAAATTTTCCCTAATGAAAAAGCTCACGCTCCCCCAAACGCTCCCCCTGCTTCCGGTTCTTCCGGCCTTGCTGCTGCTTGCCGTGCTGCCGGCCGGCAACCTGCACGCTTCCGCTGGCCAGCCGGCCAACTCTGCCAGCAAGACCGACAAGCTCGGCGAGGCGCTTGCCGCCCGAGACAGCGGTGACCTGCTCACCGCCCAGAAGGATTTTGAGGCGCTGCTCGCCAGCTCGCCCGGCAATGCCGAGCTGCAACGCTATCTCAACGAGGTGAACGCAAAAATCGCCGCCTCGCCCGACCTCGCGGCGAAGGCGAAGGCCACGGCGGACAAGATGGCCAAGTCCGCTGCAGACAAGGAGGCGAAGCAGAAGCTCGACGCCGCACAGGCTGAGCAAAAGCGTCTGAACGGCATTTACTCAGGAGCCAGCAAGGATGCGAAGGCCAAAGCCGGTGAGGGAGACTTCGAGGGTGCAGCGGCTGCGCTGGATGCCGGCATCAAAGAACTGGGTGCCGCGTCCGGGGCCAAGGATTTGGTCGCCAGCCTGCAGGCGGAGAAGGCCGACCTGCCGGTGCAAAAAATTGAGTTGCTCCTAAAACAAGGAAAAATTGACGAGGCCAAGGCCGGCTTTGCGGATTACAAAAAGGCGGCACCGACCAGCCCAAAAATCGCCATGCTTGATGCCGATATTGACGATGCCGAGCTGCATCCGGCCACACCGACACTCAAGGCGGTGAGCCCCGGTTTCATTGACCAGCAAAAAAAGGTCGCCAATTTGGTGGCCAAGGGCCGGGCCCAATACAACGGCGGTGCCTTGGAAGAAGCCATGCGGACGTTTGACATTGTCCTCGGAACGGACGGCCTGAACCGGGAAGCCGAATACTTCAAGCAGCAGATTGACCTAAAATTGCAGACTGCCGCCCGTGAGGCACGAGAATCCACCAGTGAATCCATGCTCCTGCAGGTGACGAGGGGCTGGGAGCTGCCAAGCGCTCATGTGAATAATGATACGACATCGGCCAAACGCGACGTAGATAACAAGGCGATGAAGGATAAGTTGGATTCCATTATGATCCCGACCATCAAGTTGAACGGGGTCGGCATGGTTCCGCTCGCGGACCTGTTGATGGATCTGGCAAAGAAAAATGATGCCAGTGGTGTCGGGGTCAATATCGTCCCGTCTCCATCTGATCCCAAGAAGCCGGCTCCGTCGGTTGATCTTAGTCTGACCGTCCCTGTCAGCATGACCACTTTGCTGAATTACATCGCGGAGAAAATTAACTATGAAGTGGTGGTGGAAAGAGATGTGGTGAGATTACACCCGGCCGATATTGGCGGCGCAGGCATGGAGACCGTGCTCATCCCGATCAACGCCCCCACGGTAATTCGCCTTAAGAATGCCGGAGGAGCAAGCACAGCCTCTACCGACAGTGCCGATCCGTTTGCCGGTGGCAACGCCCCGACCGCCTCGGGGGACAGTGGCTCGATCCAGAGTTTTTTGCAAAATGCCGGCGTGAGTTTTGGTCCTGGCAGCAACCTTATCTATGACGGCACCGCCATCATCGTTACTCAAACCAGTCGGAATCTGGATCGAATCCGCAATATCCTTGGCCGCTACAACGACGTTAAGCAGGTCAGCATCGAGACGAAGTTCTTGGAGGTGACCCAGGGAAACTTGAACGAAATGAGCGTCAACTGGGCGCTCGCCCGCAACAATGGGCGGGTCACCGGCCAAACTCCTTACCGTAGTCTTAACACCACGTTTGCGACTGCCGCCGGGACCGCCAACGCGGGTGTGTTGGTGGCGTCGGCAGGCACCGACAGCAGTGGTCAGCCGCTGGGACCGCCCATCACCCTGCCGATCATTAACAACCCGCCCACCTTTCCTGGCGTAGGCGATTTGGCGGGTGAAGTCACCACCGATCTCTTCCATGCGGCCCATGTGATTGGCAGCTTCGATGTTACGGCTTTGGTCCGTGCGTTGGATCGCAAGACCGGCACGGAGCTGTTGAGTTCACCCTCCGTCACGGTGCTCAGCGGCAACGCAGCCAGCATCGCCATTGCGCAGGAGTTGCGTTATCCCCGCTCCTACAGCGACGCCCGTGTCACAACGGCTGGCAGCAGCGGTGGCGGTCAGGGTGGTGGCGGTGGCGGTGGCGGCTCGGTGGCCATTGCCTCCGGCACTCCGCAGGATTTCGACACTCGGCGTATCGGTGTCGAGCTGAAGGTCACGCCGCTCGTCGAGGCCGACGATTACAATATCAGTCTGGAGCTGGCACCGATTGTCACCGAATTCGAGGGGTTCGTGGAATACGGCGGGCCCAATGTTGCCGCCACCTCGGGCTCCACGCTTTCCGCTCCATCGGGCTTTTTCCAGCCGGTCTTCTCGGTCCGTGAAATCACCACCAAGGTTGAAATCTGGGACGGCGCGACCTTGGTTATGGGCGGCCTCACCCGTGAGCAGGTGCGGAAGCTCAATGACAAGACGCCGCTG
>CAIQBC010000046.1 GCA_903869955.1 uncultured Opitutia bacterium | reverse complement strand
CTAAGGCCACCCTTAAGTCCCCCTTAGCGGAGCCAACCATCCCCATGGCCGGGCAGCCCAGCGCCGGACTGCTAGCCGAGCTAAAGCGCGCCGGCGCAGGCCTCACAGAGGACCAGATGCTCGACGCGCTCGGACACGCGGAGACGGCACGCGCCTCCTTCCAAGTGGCGGCGGTGCGGGTGGGCACGCTGCTCCTCGCCAAGCAGCAAACCATCCCCCACGGCGGCTGGCGGCCGTGGTGCGAACAGTTTGCCCGGCAAGCGGCGGCCAAACTGGAAGCGCGCTGCCACTTTGGGCCTCGGTCCGAGCTCACGTTGCGCTCCCTGCGCACCTATGCCGCGCTGGCGCGTCATTTTCTTGCCGACCTGGAACAGGGCCGTTTTCAGCCCGAGGCCAAGGACGCGGCGGTGACACCGCCAGCGGTAACACCAGCCGAGGTGCTCGCGCTGGACAGCCTCACGCAGGACAAGCGTCTGGCGGTGCTGGACGCGATTGATCGGTTCGTAGCCGGGCGCTCGCTGCGCCGGATGCTTCAGGACTTCCGGCGGGCCGAGGATGCCGCCAACACCGACGAGTTGGCGGTAGGGTCGGAGCACCCGCACAAGCCGGGTCAGCGCAATGACGACCCGGCCCAGCTCACGTTTTTTGAAGACCTGAAGGGGGCACTGACGGTGCTCGACACGCTGCTGGAGAGCCCGGAATTCAAAACCCACGCGACGCGCGACCAGCTCATGCGCATGGCCGACGCGCTGGAAGCGCACGCCAAAGCCCTGCGCGCCCAGGCCAAGGAGACCGCCGCATGAGCCTTTTATCCCAAGGCCAACCCCAAGGCCAATCCCAAGCCCTGCCCAAAGCCCCCGGCACCGCGCTGGAGTCGGGACCTGCGCTTGTCCCTTCAATCCCAAGCGAGGACATCGAAGAGTGGCGCAACCTGCCGGAAAAGGAGCGCGCACGGGTGCGTCTGCTACTGCGGTGTTTTGCGGAGCTGCACACCGCCGACAATCTGAACACGACGGCTCAGCGCCTCGCGCTGCGGCACCATCATCTGGGCTGGGGCTGGAGCGCGAAGTCGCTGCTGCGCCTCTACTGGGCATGGCGCGACGGCGGCCACAAGCCGGGTGATTTTCGCAAGACCGGGCCGATCTACCTGCCGGGCGACTGGCGCTGCCTCCTGCGGAACTACCGGGGCGCGCAGGGGGCGCTGCCGCCAGAGTTTTCACGCTGGGTCGCCGAGCAGTGGACGCAATTCAAGGGACGGGACGACTGCGTGGTGGCGCTCTGGCGGCACATCGTGGGCGAAGTGTGGCTCAAGGGCCGGCCGGTGCCGGGCTACGGCATTGTAGAGGACTGGTGCCTCCGCACCGGGCGGGCGCGTCCGCACCCGCTGCTCTGGCGCAGCAGCGAGCTGCCCACGGGCTGGAGCGCGGCGACGTTTTACCGGCTGCTGCAGAAACGGCGCGCGACCCGCGCGCTGGTGCGGCACGGCCATCTGGCCGCGCACGGCGCGCAGCCGGACATGGTGCTGGGCGACCGCAAAAACCTGCTCCCGCTGCAATACGTCATCTTGGACGATGTGCGGGCCGACGTGCGCTGCACTTGGTTCAACCGAGGGCTGGGGGAGATCGTCTATCCGCTGTTTGTCGCCGGGCTGGACGCGGCCTCGACCATCATCACGGCGCAATGCGGCAAACCCCGCGCACGCAAGCGGCCGGAAATTGAGGGCGACGGCGACCGGGCGGAGCGGCATGGCGTCACGCAGGAGATGGCGCTGATCGTGGTCGTCGAGACCCTCCGGCGCTGGGGCATCCCGCCGTGGGGGATCACGTTTGTCCATGAAAACGCGGCGGCCTGCGTCCCGCCGGAGGCCAAGGCGCTGCTGCACTCGCTCTTTGGCGATCTCATCCGGTTTGAGAAGACCGCGATTTTCCACGAGCGGGCGACCGCGCACGGCTGGATGGAGAGCGGTGGCGCTCCGTGGAGCAAGGGGAAGGCTGCGTTGGAGAGCTTTTGGCACCTGCTCAACGTGCAACTGGCGAACCTGCCGGGCACAGCCGGCGCGCGTTACGACGACCAACCGGGCGAGCTGGCGGCCATCGAGGCGCACACGGCGGAGCTGCTCACGCGGGCGCGGGATGACGCGCAGCTGGCGGCGTATTTCCGCTCGCCCCTGAAATCCTTCACGTAGGTGAGCGCCGCCTTCGCGCGGACGATCAAGCTGCTGGAGTTTCGCACGCAGCACGCGATCCAGGGCTTTGAGCGGGTGCAGGAGTGGCGGCGGTCGTCGGCGGAGAATTTCCGGCCGTGGAGCGAGTTTCTCGCGCTGCCGGCGGGGGAGCAGGACGAGATCGCGGCGGTGAAGGGCAATGTCATCTCGCGGCTGGAGTCACCGGCGGAGCGGTTCTGCCGGCTGCTGGCCGGCACGGAGCTGACGACGGTGGACGACGACGTGCTGACCTATGTGCAGGGGCCGCGCTTCCCGGCGCGCGTGCGTGACGGCAAGATCACGATCTCGCGCGCGGAGCATGGCGACGACGCGCTCATCTTTCGCGAGCCGCAGCACCCGCTCCTCGACGAGGACTGCGAGGGCACGGTGTATGTGGCCGCGCTCGCCGCCGATGCGGGCCGCATGGTGCTGGCCGACGAGGCCGGGCGCATCCTCGGCAGCGTGGCGCGTCAGGGTCGGGTGGATCTGGCCGACCGCGACGCGCTGCATCGCGAGATCGGGCGGGTGCGCGGCGCGCGGGTGGCCGACCGCGAGCTGTTGCGCGGCTACCTGCTCGTGGACACCGACGAGGCCGTGGCCGAGCTGCGGCGGCACAACGCGGCGGCACTGGCGGCCACGCCGCGCTTGGAGGAGCCGCCCCGGCGCACGAAGCATCCAGCGCCGGAACTGACGCCCGCCGAGCGGCGCGAGCGGGCCGCACAGACCAGCCTCCAGGCCGCGCGGAGCCGCCGGCTCCAGCAGCTCCGGGAGACTCTCTAATTTTTCCCTTTCAAACCAACAACCGCCGGGCGACGCGACCACGCCGACCGGTCTCGATCATCACCCGCAAACGGAGATCAACCACATGACCACATCCAGCCCAGATCCCGCCGACGATAGCGACCCGGAGTTGGGAACCGACCTCGGCACGCGCCTGACGATCCGCAAGGACATCGCGCAGTTTGAGTCGAGCATCGCGCACTATCCGGCCGAGGTCATGGAGGACGTGGCTTTCATCAACCAGATCGTGCTCCAAGACCTGAACGGCCATTACAAGCTGCTGCCGCCCCTGTTGCGGAAGGAAGGCAAGATTGAGGTGAGCGAAGATTACGCCTACCGGCTCCTGAGCGGGCGGCAATTTCGGTTGGAGCGGATGCAGGCGGGCAAGGTGCCGGGCGGCCCAACCGGCCTCGCGCTGGTGAAGGAGATCGCGGAGTTCCTGCGGCGCTGGGTGGTTTTCAACAGCGAGGCGGGCGGCCTGCCGTTCGTCGAGACGCCAACGTGGCGCGAGCTGGACGCCTACATTGACGCGGTGAGCGCGCCGGAAAACCCGTGCAAGTTTGGCGCGATCTGCGGCAGCACCGGCACCGGCAAGAGCCGGATGCTCAAGCGTCGCCAACTGCTGCACAACCAAGGGAAAACGGCCCATGTCGAGGCACCCAGCAGCGGGCGGCTGTCCCGCTTTCAGATGAAGCTGGGCGCGGCCTTTGGCATCCCGATCTCCTCCGGGACTTCGGAGCGGCTGGTGCGGCTGGGCAAGTGCCTCACGAACAAGCGCACCATCATCGTGGACAACGTGCAGAAGCTCCACAACGAGAGACGCGGCGCGGATCAACCCGTGCTCAATTACCTCCAGGAGATTAACGACGACACCGGCTGCACGATCATCCTGTCGTGGACGCCGGTGTTTGGCCAGACGCTGGCCGACCCGACCAACACGCAGTATTTTGAGCAGTTCATCGGGCGGTTCGGCGGCCTGGACAACGTGCTCACGTTGCCGGAATACGCGCCGATGGCGGATCTGCGGGCCATCGCCGACAAGCTGCGGGTGGCGGGCGGGAAGGCGTCGTTGGAGGTCCTCCGGCGCTGGAGCCGCGAGCCGGGCCGGCTGCGGATCCTGTTCCGCCGCCTCCATCTGGCGAGGCTCGCCGCCAACGACGACGGGAGCAAAGACATCCGGCCGGGGCATCTGGCGGCGGCCGATTTGCGGGTGGTGCCCGCACCGGCCGATAACAGCTCCTTTGAGAGGGATCAGGGCCGGAATGGGGTTGCGGCATGAGCGCGCCCGAGCAATTTCGGGTGCCGGCTGGCGGCAGCCCGGCACGCTGGCTGCAACCATCATGCACCCGCCTTGCAGCCCGTTAAATCACTCCCAAACCTATGCAAATCCGCCTTGTCGCGGCTCTTGGACTCCCAAACTTGCCCAAAATG
>CAIQBC010000045.1 GCA_903869955.1 uncultured Opitutia bacterium | reverse complement strand
AGCTATCATGGTCTCCCCGCGCGCCACATGAAAAAAGCGGATTCGTCGCACGCTCACTGCCTGACCGTGCCGGACTGCTGCGACACCTGCTCGCCGGCCCACGCCACCTGTTACCGTGCGCAAACTGTCCGCACCACGCGGGCTTTCGCGTGCCTGGCCGGCCTCGATCCCGCGAAATTTTCCATTTCCTACCAGTCACGTCTCGCCGGCGAGCCGTGGCTCACGCCTTATACTGATTTCGAGTTCACCCGTTTGGCGAAAGCAGGTCGAAAAAAACTCCTCGTCATCACCCCCGCCTTCACGGCCGACTGCCTAGAGACCCTCGAGGAAATCCGCTTGGCGGGCCGCGAGACCTTTCTCGCTGCGGGTGGCGAGAGCTTCATACACATCCCTTGCTTAAACGACCACCCCGCCTTTCTCGCATGGCTCGCCACCCGTTCACGCGCGTGGCTGGAAGCCACGACTCCGGCCTGAACCAAGCACCCCACCGGGGGGGCGCCCGGCGGTTTGGTCCATCGGCCAAGGGGACGCATCAGGACTGCAAACCTAAGGGCCTATCCGAATAACGTCTGCCGGTGTAGGGGGCAGCACCCGTTTGGCTGCCTCCTTGGGCGCAGCAAGACTGCGCCCCTACCATGCCGGATTCCGGATTCATGCAGCCTGCCTTTTGGATAGGCTCTACGCTTGAATCGGTCACAGCTTGCCGCCATAGATCGCGCTGGCACCGAGTTCTTCCTCGATACGGAGGAGCTGGTTGTATTTCGCCACGCGGTCGGTGCGGCAAAGCGAGCCGGTCTTGATCTGGCCGGCATTGGTGGCGACGGCAATATCGGCGATCGTCACGTCCTCGGTTTCGCCCGAGCGGTGGCTGATGACCGCGGTATAGCCGGCCTCCTTGGCCATCTCGACGGCGTCGAACGTCTCGGTGAGCGAGCCGATCTGGTTCACTTTCACGAGAATAGAGTTGGCCGTGCCGGTCTCGATGCCGCGCTTGAGGAACTCGGTATTGGTCACAAAAAGATCGTCGCCGACGAGCTGCACGCGGCCGCCGATGGCGTCCGTGAGTTTTTTCCAAGTCGTCCAGTCGCCCTCGGCGCAGCCGTCCTCGATGGATATAATCGGGTATTTGGCGGTGAGCTTTTGATAGAACGCGACTATTTCGTCGCCGGAGAGCACCTGTCCGGTGGATTTTTTGAAGACGTAGCTTTTCTTTTCTTTCACATAAAACTCGGAGGCGGCGACGTCGAGGGCGAGGTTGATGTCCTTGCCGAGCCGGTAGCCGGCATTTTTCACAGCGAGGGCGATGGCGTCGAGCGCGGCCTCGGCGGAGGCCAACTTGGGGGCAAAGCCGCCCTCGTCGCCAACGGCGGTGGCGAGGCCTTTTTCCTTCAGGACCTTTTTCAGCGAGTGGAAGACCTCGCAACCCATGCGGAGGGCCTCGGAGAATGACTTCGCGCCGGTGGGCATGATCATGAACTCCTGAAAATCAATCGGAGCGTCCGAATGCGCTCCGCCGTTCATGATATTCATCATGGGGACGGGGAGAACCTTTGCGTTGGGGCCGCCGAGGTATTTGTAGAGGGGCTGGCCGAGGGCGCCGGCGGCGGCTTTGGCCGTGGCCAGCGAGACGCCGAGGATGGCGTTGGCTCCGAGGCGCGACTTGGTCTTGGTACCATCGAGCTTGAGCATCGCACGGTCCACACCGAGCTGGTCGCAGGCGTCGAAACCGATGAGGGTGGGCGCGATCTTGGCCTTCACGTTGGCGACGGCCTTCTGGGTGCCCTTGCCTCCATAGCGTTTGGGGTCGCCGTCGCGGAGCTCGATGGCCTCGTGTTCGCCCGTCGAAGCGCCCGAGGGCACGGCGGCGCGGCCGAGGGCGCCGGAGGCGAGGCGGACGTCAACCTCGACGGTGGGATTGCCGCGTGAGTCAATGATCTCGCGGGCGGTGATGGCGGTGATGGTGGTGTGGGTCATGCGGGAAGGTGTTTTGGAAACTGACGACAGGAAGCAGGGATTGAACCAAACGCGGTGCGCGGGGGAAGCAGAATCGCGGCGGACGGGTTTTGAGTTTGCCTTGGCCAGGAGCGGCGGGCTGAGTCGCCTTGCATGCCCGAGGATACCGTCACCCCGTCGCTGCCTGCGCCCCACGCCCGTGCGTTGGACGTTGCGTTGGACGGCGGCGGTCGCGCTGGTCGTGCTGGGTGTGGCCGGTTGGCACTACGGGGTCGAGGTGCCGGCCGAACGGCGCGCGGCGGCGCAGCGGGCGGCCAACGCGCGGACAATTCCCGACCTGAAGCTGGACTTGGTATGGATCGCGCCGGGAGAATTTTTGCTGGGGAGTGCGGGGCAAAATATCTTGGCGCGGTGGTTCTACGCGGCACGGGAAAAATTCACGCACCAGCCGAATCCGGGCAACGGGAGCGAATTTGACGAAAGGCCGGTGACGCGGGTGAAGCTGACGCAGCCTTTCTGGCTAGGGCGGACGGAGGTGACGCAGGGGCAGTGGACGGCGGTGATGGGGAGCAACCCGAGCGAGTTCAAGGGCGACGACCAGCCGGTGGAAGCGGTGTCATGGGACGAGGCGATGGAGTTCTGCGGGAAGCTGACGGCGCGGGAGCGGGCGGCGGGGCGGCTGCCCACCGGCTATGCCTACACGCTGCCGACAGAGGCGCAATGGGAGTATGGGTGCCGGGCGGGGACGACGGGAGACTACGCCGGCGACATTGACGCGATGGCGTGGTATAATAACAATAGTGGGACGCATCAGGTCAGCAAGAAGCGGGCGAACGCGTGGGGTTTGGCGGACATGGAGGGGAACGTGTGGGAGAGGTGTTGTTGGCTTTTTGTGAGTTCTTCAGAAGAAGGTAGGTATGAGAGGTTTATCTCAATTTCATCTGTGCCGACAACGATCTTTTCGACCAAGGATTGGACGACGCTCTGCTTGCGCTCGACCGGCAGGGAAGGCCAGTTGGCGTAGAGTTCGCGCGCTTCCTTCAAGACTTCATCGGCGGACAGGTCACGGATTTTGAGGTGCGTGACCTCGGCCTCCAACTTGGGCAGCTCGTTTTGAAGCTGAAGCAACTGCGCCTCCAAGGGCTTGTGGTAGCCGCCAAAGCTCTCCAAGGGGATTTGCCCGTCCAGATACAGCCGGTGCGTGCGGGTCATCTCCTCGCGCACCTTTTGGATTTCCCGCTGATGGACGGTCAGCCGGGCCTCCTTTTCTTCAAGCCCTTGCCGGGCGGACGCCAGCCGTGCGGCGATGCGCTCGGGTGCGACAAAGTATGCCTTCAATTTCTCGTAAAAAATGGCCTCCAAGTCTTCGGCCAAAATCTTGTTTTTGCACTTTTCGCAGGTGTATTTGCGGCTGCGGGAAGGGACATACATTTTGTAGCCGCAATGGCAGACAGTTAGGCCACCGAAAATCTTGACCGGCACCTTGCCGAGCCGGGCAGGCTTCTTGCCCTGCTCCTCCAAAATCTGGCTGGCCTGATGCCAGACATCCTCGGAAATGACCGGTGTGACCTCAATCCGGCCCCATTGGTCTTCGGGCTTGGTCTCATAGCTCCAGCCGCCGGTCTTGCGCATGGTGTTGGTAAAATAGATGCCCTTGGCGGCGGACTGCGTGAGGAGACGGGCAATGGTGGTGTCGCTCCATTGCGCGCCGGTGCGGGTGCTAAGGCCAGCCTTGTTGAGCAGCCGCGCCACGCTACCCTTGCGGCGGTGCTGCAAAAACAGGTCAAAGGCTTGTTTCAGGATAGTGCCTTCCGTGGGTTCAAGGGTCAGCTTCTTGTCAATCCAGCGGTAGCCGTAGGGCGGCGGCCCGCCGAGCCGCTTACCGAGCTTGGCGCGGATGGCGACTGAGGCGCGGACACGATCCCCGATCTCCTCCCGTTCCCATTGGGCCATTGCCGCAATCATGGTGTAGAACAGCCGGCCCGCCGGGGTGCTGGTGTCGATCTTCTCCTGCAACGAAACCATGTCGGCATGGCTGACACGGAACAGGTCGGAAAACTCCAAAAGCTCCTTGGTGTTGCGGGCGAGCCGGGCGAGCTTGGAAAAGATGAGCGCGGAGATGTGGCCGCGCTTGATGTCGGCGAGCATCCTCCGGGCCTCGGGGTGCTCCATGACGGTTTTGCCGGAAACCCCGGCAAGGTCATAGACCTCGCGCACGTTCCAGTCGTTGAACTTGGCGTATTCACGGGCGCGCTGCTCGTGGTGCTCCGGGCTGTCGCCCTGGGCCTGATCGTCGGTGCTGACGCGAATCCAGATGCCGACTTGCTTGGCGGTGGGGGATGGGACGGCGGGTTTCATGCCGCAAGCAAAAGGGCCGACGGCTAAGAATGCAAGAAAATATGTTTTGCTTTCCGCTAAATAATTCTTCTGCTGCGGTCATGCCCGTCAAGCTCATCCCGGCCAACGAACTCACCGCCTTTGCGAAACAATGCCGGCTGAAAAGCGGCAAGACCAAGGGGGAAGTCGCCGCCGCGCTGGGGGTGAGCCGGTCAAGTATGCAGCTCGCGGAAGACTATCCCGAGCAACACCTGAACCGGCTCCGCATTCGCATCATCGAGACGTGCTCGGAATTTGAACTGGAAGGGCCGCTTTACCGGCTGGTGAAACGGGCTAAACGGAAGCCGCCTTCTGCGCGCGACGGATGAGATCGGCGGCGTCAAGGTCAAGGGCGTGGGCAAGGCGCAAAACGGTCTCGACGGTAGGTGCTCGCATCTCACGCTCAACGTAACTCACCATCTGCGCAGACAAGCCTGAGCGCTCTGCCACGGCATACATGGAAAGCCCCTGCTTCTTCCGCTCCTCGCGGAGAATGCGGGCAAGATGACGGCCGACTGCCTGAAGTTTTTGATAGGAAAGCAAGTAACTCAACTATGGTTATTTATTTCTTGACGGTGGAGCCAACTATCGTTGATTACAGCCAATCACCCTCTTCCCCCATGAACTTCCTCCATCGCCTCGGCCCCGATCCGCACGCCAACGGTCTCCAAACCGTCGCACTGAACGGCTGCCCCGACATCATCGCGCTCGACACGGGAGACTTCGCCGTGATCGGCATTGACATCACCGCCAAGGCGCAAGGCCGGCTGCCGCCAACCGTGGGCTGTGGGCCGGATGAGCGCGTGGTCTTGATCCCCCGCAAGACTCTGGTGCTCGCCAAGGCAGACATCCCCGCCGCCTGATTCCTTCCTCGAACCCTTGGGCTTGGGCTGCCCGTGGGGTATAATTCAGGGCATGATATGGCTGGACTGGCTCGGTGAAAATTGGACGCACTTGCTGGAAGGCACGGGCATTGTCTCGGGCCTCTGGTTCTCGGTGATAACGATGAGCAGGGATGAAAAATCCACCCGCGTTACGAACCTCATCACACTTACGCGCGAGCACCGCGAGCTGTGGATGGAATTTTACCGCCGCCCGGAACTCTGGCGAGTGATGGACGCAAAAGCTGACCTGCGCCATACGCCGGTCACGCTGGGAGAGGCTCTTTTCGTCAAACAGTTGATCCAGCACTTGCACGCAACCTATCAGGCCATGAGGCAAGGCGTGTTTATCGAGGTGGAGGGAATGCGCTCCGATGTCCGCGATTTCTTCGCGCTCCCTATCCCGCACGCGCTCTGGCCAGACCTGCGCCCCCTGCAAAACCGCGATTTCGTGGCGTTCGTGGATCACGCATAAAAAAACCTCTCCCGTGGGGAAGAGGTCAGAGGAGGTCGCGGAACTCGTCCTCGGTCAGTCCGGCTTGCTTGATGATCGTTTTCATCAAGCCCCGGTGCAGATCGCCGGGGTGCATCGGAACCGTGGTGAACAGGTCGCGCCCCGCGTGGTAGAGGTAAAGATGGCTGCCTTTCTGGCCCATCTTCTCAAACCCGCCGCGCTCAAGCGCCTTGACCGCCTCCTTGGCGGTCAGCATGGGAAGGCGGCTCATGCGGTGACGGGAACGTTCAGGTGCAACTCGCGGTGCTTCGACTCGACCGGGATGGGCTTCCCCATCTTTTTCAAGGTCTCCAAGTAGCCTTGGATCGCCTCCTGGGCATTGGACACAGCCTCCTCGTAGGTCTTGCCCCAAGTGTGGCAGCCCTGCAAAGCCGGCACCTCAACGAGGTAGCCGCCGTCCTGTTTATCAATCTGGATGGTGTAGGTGTAGTGCTTGTCCATCCCGAAACATTATCATGGCAGCGCCAGCCGGTCAACTGCTGTTCGGCGGCATTCCTCGGGGCTTTTTCATACTCTCCGCGAGCAGCTTGATCGCCGCGTCCTCGCGGGCCTTGGTTTCCTCCGGGGTGAGCTGCGGGTAGTTCGCCCGCACTTTCCAGCCGCGAACGGTGGTGGTGACGGGGGCGGGCGCAGCCGGCGGGACGGGCGGGGCCGGCGGCGGCAATGCCTGCAACCAAGCCAGAAAGGCGTCCGGCAAAAAATATCCGACGCGGGCAGCGGTCTCCGCGCCAAAAGCCGCCGCCACGGCCGCCGCAAGTTTGGCGAGCCTGTCCTCAGTCACCGCCAGCATCACGATTTGAGAGAAACCCGCCTTGAGGCAGTTGGCGACATGACGGACCTCCTTGTCAATGGGCGTGGTCACGGTGATTTCACAAGCGATGGAAATGCCCGCGCGCTCCAAAACCAGATCAACGCTGCCTGCGCCGTCGAGGATCGGCTTCTCAATAAAAACACGGAAACCAAGTTCCTCCGCTCCCGTTTTGAGACGGCGCTGAATCATTTTGTGCTGGTTGCCGCCCCGGCCGAAATCCGGCAAGGCGGTTTCGGGCTTCGGAGTTGCCGCTACTGCTGGCACCGGCACCGGCGGCGGTGGCGCTGGTGAAGCGGCGGCGGCTGGCACCGGCGGCGGTGGCGGTGGCGCTGGTGGAGCGGCGGCGGCTGGCATCGGAGGGACAGGGGAAATGTCCCTGCTGGGCGCTGGCGTTGGGGCCGCTGGTGGCGACGGGGCAACGTCGGGCTTCTTGCTGACGGGCGGAGCCGTGACGTCGGCCCTCGCGAACAAGGCCGCTTCAACCTCCGCACGCGGAGTTGCATACTTGTTCCTCGAAGCGGTGATGACCTCATTGCGGCGTGCAGCCGCCGCCGTATCGTCGGGATAATCCGGCCACGGCACGGCCATGTTGAAATCAAAGTCGCTGCGCTCGACCTGGCAGAGTGCCTCGCCGTTACCGAGATTTTGCAGGTCACGCGCCTCGAAAAATGAGAAGCCGCTTTCCAGCGCCCGTGCGTCCTGATCCCCGACCCGAAAACAAACGCGCGTGAACGCATTGGAAAGCACGGCGCTGGACACGTCGGCGTCGCGTTGCAACTGCCGCAATTCCTGATGGGCAAGCGTAAGTCCCACGCGATACTTGCGCGCACCCGCCAGAATTTCCGCCATCGAGGGCGTGATGAAATCCTGGAACTCGTCGAGATAGAGCCAAAAATCCTTTCGCGTGCTAGCAGCCTGCCGCTGCCGGCTCATGGCAAGCTGGTGAAACTTCGCCACAAGCAGGCTGCCGAGCAGGTAGGAATTCTCCCGGCCAATCGCCCCCTGCGAGAGCTTGGCGAGAAAGATTTTCCCCGTGTCCAGCATCGCCCCGAAATCGAGCTTGTTCCCGGTTAACCAAACCCCGCGCTTGTTACCAAGGTGGTGATTCCAGCCGAGAAAGTATTCGCCGGGCTGGTTAACCAACGCGGGCGCGGGCTTGGATTTCTGGGTCAGGCGGCTGAGCTTTGGGGCGCGCACGGCGCTGGTGGGGAAGCGGACCAAGCCGGGCAGTTCCTCCGCGTTCAACAGCATCCCCGTGCGGCGCGACTGGCGGCGCGGGACATCGTCCTCGTCAAACATGACGATGACGTGCGAGCCGGGCGTGAGGCGTGCGGTCAGCAAGCTGGCCTGAGTGGCGGAGAGGGAACTGCCCATCAACGTGACGATGCCGACAAACCACGCGCACTTGGCCTGGCTTGCCGAGGCGGCGCTGATTTCGCGCGGCAAACCGCAAATGGCCTTGTCCGAACTCTGCAATCACCCGGTGCTTTTCCCCTTCGGCTTGGACAGGCTCAACGTCTCGGTCTTGCAGGGCAACCCGCGTCTCCGCGTCGAGCGGCAAAATCTCAATCAGGAATTTGTTTTTCTCAACCTCGCACTTCCGCAACCATGACAAGCTGACGGTTGAAAAATGCCCAGCCATCCACACCCGGTATTTGAATTGCGTGCTAAACTGACAGCATGGAATTCCTCACGATCCACGAGCTATCCCGACAGTTCGACACCCCCGCCCGCGTAATCCGCTACCGCTTCCACAAGTTGAGGCAGGCGGGCAAACTCGCCGAGGTTCAGGACTACCGCCGTGATGACCTAGTGGACGACCAGCATTTCGAGTGGAAAATCAATCCGGTCAGTTTCATGCACGCCGCCGGCATGACCCTTGCCGCTACCGGGCCGGCGTCCGCGCTGGGTAACAGCCCGGCTACCAAATCCGAGCCGTTGGTTGCCAAGGTTGATAACCAACCGCCCCCACCTGTTACCGAAACGCCCCGGCCTGTTAACCAAGCGGCGGAGTCGGTCGCCAAGCCTGTTACCGTAACGACGGCGGGCCGGGCGTCAGCAACGGCAGCCTCGGCTTCCGCCTTGCCCTTGGTTTCAGTCCGTAGTGGCGTGAGCACCAGAGCGAATGAAGCGAATGGAATCGGCCAGCCCAAGCGGAGCGCAGCCCGACCGGCCCGGAGTCCGGCGTGCAACGATCGAAAATATTCTCATGGATTCGCACTTCCACGGCAATACGCTGAAGATTGCCACGAGGTT
>CAIQBC010000044.1 GCA_903869955.1 uncultured Opitutia bacterium | reverse complement strand
TCACCGACGGCCAGGCCGGCGGAATCCAGCTCAACGGTCATGGTGGACTCGGGCGCGGGCGGACGCTGCGCGAGGGAGTTGCGCGCGGTGTAGAGATCGGCGGCGGGAAGCGAGTGCAGGCGAAGCGCGCCGGGCTTTTCGGTGAGCGACCACTTGGTGTCGTCGGGGACGTGGTTCCACTGCCACTCGACGCTAAGCTTGCCGCTGTTGAAATTGTCGTCGTGGACGAAGGCGGGCTTGGGCGGCTGGTTCACGCCGGTGTTGGGCTTGACCCAAGTGTTGGGCGCCTTGCGGAGGTTGCCCGGCAGGCCGATGAGCGGGAAGCCGTCGTCCCAAGTGATCGGAACCAGCGAGACCATGCGGCCCGCGCTGCCGTGGTCCGACATGATGATGCTCCACCACTCGCCGGAAGGGGTGCTGACCATGCCGCCTTGGTGCAGCCAGAGGCCCTTGTTGTTGGCCTGCGCCGACGCGGGTGTGCCACTGGGGACGCCGAGCGACTCGCCGTCCACCATCGTCGTCACGCGCCACGGGCCGTCAATCGAGTCGGCGACGGCGACCATCTGGTTGACCGCGCCGCCGGGAATGGCGGAGATGTCCACGTATTTGCCGTTGACCTTGTAGAGATGGTGACCCTCACCGAGGCCGGGAGCGTCCATCTGGTGCGTCGCGGGCAGGAAGCCGGTCAGGTCGGCATTGAGCTCGTTGATCGTGTAGGGATTCCGGTTGCCGGAGACGACGTAGATTTTCCCGTCATCGTCGAACAGGACCGACAGGTCATGCTTGCCTTGGAGGCGGTTGTGCTGCCACGGCCCCTTGGGATCCTTGGCGCGGAAAATCTGGAGGCCGGAGTCGTTGGTGTTCGAGAAAACGTAGAACATCCCGTCGTGATAGCGGATGCAGGGAGCCCAGATGCCCTTGCCGTAGATGTTGCCACCCTCCAGACGGTAGGCGGGGCCGAGGTCGAGACGGTCAATGCAATAGCCGAGCAGCTCCCAATTCACCAAATCCTTCGAGTGCATGATCTGCACACCGGGGTTCATGTGCATGGTCGTGCCGGCGAGATAGTAGTCGTCACCCACACGGATAGGATCGGGATCCTCAAACTCCTCGTAAAACAGCGGATTGGAGTAGGTGCCGTTGCCGTTGTCGGCCGTCCAGTGCTTGGCCGCAGCACCGGCGGGAGCAGCGGCGTTGACCGAGGTGGCAGCAACGCCAGCGGCCAGCGCGAACAGACTCAGCAGTCTCCAGGAAATCAAGGTGTGGTTCATGAGGGAGATTGGCGGCGGTTTTAGTTTTTCAGTTCGGAATCGAGGCGCAGCGGACGGCCGCTTCTCGCGTCGAGCTGCACCACCTTGGCACCGTAGCGCACCGTGGCTTTCTGCGTGGTGGAGGAACGGATTTCGGCGCTCTGTAATTTGCCGCCCTTCCAAGTGACATCCACCTCGTAACCGCCGCGCGCGCGCAGGCCCTTCACGCTGCCGTCGGGCCAGGCCGAGGGCAACGCCGGCAGCAGCTCGATCTCGCCGTTCTGGCTCTGGAGCAGCATCTCGGCGATGGCGGAAGCGCCGCCGAAATTGCCGTCAATCTGGAAGGGTGGATGCTCGTCGAAGAGATTTGGGTCGGTGTGTCTCGTGTCAAACAGCGTTGTCAGGATGCTGTAGGCCCGGTTGCCATCGCCCAGGCGAGCCCAGCAATTGATGCGCCAGGCCGTGGCCCAGCCGGTCGAGTTGTCGCCGCGCGTGTTGAGCGTGACTTTGGCGGCGGCGGCGAACTCCGGCGTGCCGCGCGGCGTGATCTGTGTGCTGGGAAAAAGCGCATACAGGTGGGAGATGTGGCGGTGCTGTTGCTCCTGCGCCTGCGCGTCCCAGTCCTCCAGCCATTCCTGCAACTGCCCTTGCGCACCGATTTGGAGCGGGGCGAGCCGCGCACGGGCTTGCTCCAGTTGTTTCCGGAAATCGGCGTCAGTGCCGAGAACGACGGAGGCCTCCATGCAACGGGTGAACAGGTCGCGCAGAATCTCCTCGTCCATCGCCGGCCCGGCCACCACGGCAGTGTTAAACGGGTTGAGCTTGTTTTCCGGCGAGAGCGAGGGATTGGTCACAAGCCAGTGGTGCTTTGGATCCTCCTGGAGCGTGTCGAGAAAGAATTGGGCGGCGCCTTTCATGACGGGATAGACTTCCTTCAGGTAGCCCTTGTCGCCGCTGAAGGCGTAATGGTCCCACAGGTGCAGTGAGAGCCACGCGCCGCCGGTCGGCCACATGCCCGAACTCGCTCCGTCAATCGGGCCGGTCGCGCGCCAGAGATCGGTGTTGTGGTGGGCGACCCAGCCCTGCGCGCCATACATTTCCTGCGCGGTGCGCGTGCCAGTCTGGGAGAGGTCTTTCACCATCGCGATCAGCGGCTCCACGCACTCGGCGAGGTTGGACTCTTCGGCCGGCCAGTAGTTCATCTCGGTGTTGATGTTGATGGTAAATTTGCTGCCCCACATGGGGTTCAGGCTGTCGTTCCACAAGCCCTGCAGGTTCGCCGGCTGGCCGCCCGGACGCGAGGAGCTGATGAGCAAGTAGCGTCCAAACTGATAGTAAAGCGCGGCGAACTGCGGGTCGCTGCCGTTTTGAAAATTCTGGACGCGCTCGTTGGTGGGGAGCTTCATCGCGTCGGTCTGGCCGAGGTCGAGGGCGACGCGGCGGAACAGCCGTTGGTGCTCCTCGACATGCCGGGCCAGCAGTTTGTCCGGGCTGCGTTTGGTGGCGGCTTCGATCTGCGCCTTGGTCGTCGTAGCCGGGTCGCCGCTGACATCCTGATAATTTTTGTAACTGGTGGCGAGTGCGACGATTACGGTCACGGAGTCGGCGTTGGCGACATCCACCGAGGTCGCGGTGGTAGAAATTTTGCCGCCGTCGGCCAGCACCTTGGCACGGATTTCAAACTTGAGCGCGCCCTTGATGGCGGCGGCACCCCGGCCGAGGTCGCCGTTGGTTCCGCTCAGGATGACGGTTCCGTCCGGCTCCACCCTGACAGCGGAGGACTGCGATGAGCGCAGTCCGGTGCCGAAGGAAATTGATCCCTTTTTGTCCGCCGTCAGCCGCACGACGATGACTTGGTCAACCGGGCTGGCGTAGGCGGTCCGGGTGTAGCGCACGCCATTCGCCGTGTAGCTCACACCAGCTACCGCCGTATCGAGGTTGAGGTCGCGTTGGTAATCGTTGACCACGGTTCGCTCCGGGAAAGTCAGCAGCAAGTCGCCCGCCGTCTGATAGGCGGCTTGGCCGATCGGCTTCGAGAGGACATTGGCGGTGACGAGATCCGCGCCCTCCTTGTTTTTGCCCGCGAAAATTAGTTCCCGTACTTTGGGCAAGGTCTCTTTCGCCAACGGATTCACCGGATCATACGGACCGCCCGACCACAGCGTGTCCTCGTTGAGCTGGAGTATCTCCTGGTTGATGCGGCCGTACACCATCGCACCGATACGCCCGTTGCCGACGGCCAGCGCCTCGACCCAGCGGTTGGCTGAGCGGCGATACCACAGCTCCAACGGGCCGGCGGGCGCCGAGGTCTCGCCAACAAACTGCACCGAGGGTTCCGCCGGCGCGACCGGGCCGCCACGGCCGCGACCGCCCGGACCCTGTCCGCCACCTCTCGCGCCTCCACGACGCGCCCCGCCCGGCGGGGCGGCAGGATCAATGGCAGTCGCTGCGGCAGAACTGGGCTGCGCGTCGGCCGGGGCGGCGGCAAAGGAGGTTTGAACCACGAGCGCCATCACAGCCGCGCTCATGAGTGGGCAAAAATACTTGGATTTTGATGAACGTGTCATGGGACTGCGAAGGTTGAAGGGCAACTGCGGGGGATAAGACGACATTTTGGGCGAACAGTATCCGCCGCCTCGTGCGAGGCTCTTAGAGGTGTTGGGGCGGGCAAAATCTTCTCAGTCGCGGAATAGCAGCGGGGCGAACTCGTGCAGGCTCTTGCGCCACGTCTGGAACTCGTGCGCGGTGCCGGGGGCCACGAAGTAAGTGTGCTTGATGCCCGCCTGCTCGAACTGCGTATGGGCCTGCAGGCCCGCGTCGGGCTCCTTCGAGCCACGGCCGATGAAAAAAACCTTCACCTGCTTGGCGAACTCATCGGGCTTGGCCATCAGGCCGTTGTAGCCAGTGGTGGCGCTGGGTGCGCCGAAGGGCGCGCTGAAAATTCCGATGGAGGCGAACTTGTCGAGATTGGCCTGGGTGATCTCGTAGGTCTGCGAGCCGCCCATCGAGAGGCCGGCCATCGCGCGGTTCGCGCGGTCGGTGAGCGTGCGATAGCTGGACTCGACCATCGGGATGATCTCGCTGACGAGCTCCGCCCCAAAGCCCGCGCCCATCCCGCCCACCCCGCCGCCACCACCGCGTCCGCCACGCGCGGGAGCACCGCCGGCCGCGGCGATTGGAGCGCCTCCAGGAGCGGGAGCGCCAACCGCGCCGCGTCCAGCCGGAGCACCCGCGCCCGGAGCGACAAGGGGAAATCCGCCGCGGCCGCCACCGCCACCGCGCCCGCCGCGGCCGCCACCGCCAATTCCGCCAAAACCGGCAGCGAGACCGCCGTCGGAAATGACAATGAGCATCGGCTTGGCCTTCCCCTCCGCAATCAGGTTGTCCAAGATGAAGTTGGTGCGGCCTTGGACTGCCCACGCCCGACGGTCCTCACCGAGGCCGTGCTGGAGATAGAGCACGGGATAGCGGGCGGTGAGGTTCTTGTCGTAGTCGGGCGGCGTATAGACATAGACCGACTTCGTCTCGTTGGCCGATTTTGAGAAATACCAGCGCTGGCGGATCTCGCCGTGCGGCACATCCTTCGCGTCATAGAAATCCACGCCGGCCTCGGGAACTTCGATGCCGCTGTGCAGGTAGCTTGAGCCAAAAAAGCTCTCGCTCGCCGGGTCGGCCACTGCCGCGCCGTCAATGATGAAGTTGTAGTAGTGGAAGCCCGGATCGAGCGGCGGGGTGGTGCCCATCCAGACGCCGTTCTCGTCCTTGGTCAGCGCGAGATTGCCAAACGAGACTTGCACGGACTGCGCCTGCGGGGCGCTGATGCGGAAGGTGGCGCGGCGCTCCGAGTCTACCTTGGGATACTGTTGCCCGACCATGTTGGTCGAGGCCGGCTTGGCGTCGGCGGCCGGTGGCGTGGGCGTCGTGGCGGCGGCAGGCTGCGCGTCAGCCGCCAGCGCCGGGCGCAGGGCGGAGGCCGCCAGAAACAAGGAAACCAGCACGGCGCGTTTCAGCTCACGGCTGGACCGCGCGATAGTTTGAGGGCAGGAGGGGTTCATGGCACGGTTTTTTTGGGGTTAAACAAGGACAGGGCGGGTTCGCTGAGTGAGCTTTCCCCTGCGCCCAAAGCAAGGTTAAAACAGGATCTTCCCGCTCGCTCACGCCGCCAATCCAGCCGCAAGCTCGAGCGCGGCTTTGGCGCGGTTGAGAATGTAGAGATGGCAGCCGGGCGCGCCGCGCGCGAGGAGATCGCGGAACTGCCCGAGCGCCCAGTCCACGCCGACCGCCTCGACGGCATCGGGATTTTCGCCGGCGGCCTCAAGGCGCGCGCGCAGCGGGGCGGGCAGCGCGGTGCCGCACATCGCGGTGAACGACTGGATTTGCCGCAGCGAGAGCACGGGCATCAGGCCCGGCACGACCGGCACGGTGATGCCGGCGGCCTGGCAATTTTCCACGAAGCGGTGATAGACCGCGTTGTCGAAGAAAAGCTGCGTGGTGATGAACGCCGCACCGGCGTCCACCTTAAGCTTAAGATGGGCGAGGTCGGCCTCAGGCGAGGGCGCCTCGGGGTGTTTTTCGGGATAGCCAGCGACGCCGAGGCAGAAATCCGGGTGGCGGTCCTTCAGCAAAGCGACGAGATCGCTGGCGTGACCGAGACCGTCGGCGCGCGGCGTGAACGCGGTCTGGCCCCTTGGTGGGTCGCCGCGCAGCGCCATGATGTTGCGGAAGCCGTCGGCATGGATGCGGTCGGCGATCGCGGTCAGCTCGGCCCGCGAGTGGCCGACGCAGGTGAGGTGCGGCATGACCGTGAACCCGAATTCGTGCCGCAGCAGCTCGCACACCCGTGCGGTGCGGTCGCGCGTGGTGCCGCCGGCCCCGTAGGTGACAGACACAAAGTCGGGCGCGAGCGGGCGGAGCGCGGCGGCCGTGGCGCGGAGCGCCTCGATGCCGGCGTCGTCCTTGGGCGGAAAAAACTCCAGCGAGCGCAGCGGGCGGCGCTGGGCAAAAAGTTCGGAAATAGGACGGTCGGGCGTCATGCGGGCCGACACGCAAAGGAAAACGCAGCGGGGCGTCGAGCGGGGAATGCGGTCGGGGAAGTGGGCTGCTTCGCGCGCATGGCCCGGTGATACCTACTTCCTACGCCCTCATTCCGGCCAAAACCCCGATGTCAATTCGGCCGGAAACACTTCAATGCCGCATCAATATCAATCAACACATCTTTGTCCTCAGTGTAGTCAGGTCGCAGACTTAGCGCCTTCTCCAGACTTAGCTTCGCTTCAACTAATAAGCCGAGTGTGCGTTGGTTTAGTGCCATATTCAATAGCACTTCATCATGGTCGCCGGGGTATTCCATTGCCTCGGCCAAAATACCAACGGCATCATTGAAACGCTCTTGGGCTGCCAAGGATCCGGCAAGATACACTCGAGGAACAGTGCCTTTCTCTAATTTACAAGCTTCTCGAAACGCGATTTCAGCATCGAGATATTTACCCATATCATAAAATGTTTGTCCCCTAAATAAAGCTATAAGCCAGCGCTTTGACTCAGGAACGGCGAGATTGTCAAGTGTGTGATATGCCTTAATGGCGTCATTACGGCGTCCAACTCGGCGCATTGCGTCAGCATAGTCAAAGAGCTTTTTAGAACTCAATGAATACTCTCGAAATTGCGTCTCGAATCTCAGAATCGTCTCTGCGGGGCCAGACGACGTATTTTGATATTCTGGTCTATTGGGTATCGGCGTCATAGTTGTTAGTTTTTTCTCTTTGTTAGGATTTTTTTGTGCTTTGGATGTCGTTTGCTTTCGGGCGTGTCTTGCTCCCTTCCCATTCAGCATCGTCTATAATTGATGGATGGCTCTTTTGTGACGCAGTTTTGGCTTTCTCAATTCCATCGAGTTTTTCCACCGTGGAAGAACCACGAGTCATCAGGGTTAATGCGACCACGGGAGTGGGTCTCGTGGACGGGCGAAAGGTGCGGTTTCGGCTTTCTCGGTCGCATTACGATTACGAGTGAGAAATCACTCAGGTTCATAGTCCAGATACGGGCCGAGCCATTTCTCGGCTTCGGCGAGGGGGACGCCTTTGCGTTGCGCGTAGTCTGCGAGTTGGTCTTTGCCGAGCTTGCCGACGGCGAAGTATTTTGAGTCGGGGTGGTTGAAATACTGGCCGCTCACGCTGCTCGGCGGGTGCATGGCGAAACTTTCCGTGAGCGTGATGCCGGTTGCGCTCTCGGCGGCGAGGAGGTCGAAGAGGAGGCGTTTCTCGGGGTGGTCGGGGCACGCGGGATAACCCGGCGCGGGGCGGATGCCGCGGTATTTTTCTCGGATGATGTCCTTCATCGCGAGATTTTCAGTGCGGCCGTAGCCGCAAAACTCGCGCACCTTTTTGTGCATCAATTCCGCGAGGGCTTCGGCGAGGCGGTCGCCGAGGGCCTGGGCCATGATGGCGTTGTAGTCGTCGTACTTAGCGCGGAATTCGGCGGCGAATTGCTCGACGCCGTGGCCGGCGGTGACGGCGAAACCGCCTAGGAAGTAGAGGCGGCAGGAGTCGCGCGGTGCGATGTAGTCGGCGAGGCCGGGGTTGAACTGGCCGGCGGGCTTTTCGGCCTGCTGGCGGAGGAAGTGAAACGTGGTGAGCACGCGGCTGCGGGCGGCGTCGGCATAGACCTCGACGTCGTCGCCGACGGCGTTGGCTGGCCAGAAGCCGATGACGGCGCGGGCGGTGTAGCGCTTCTCGGCGACGATGCGGGCGAGCATCACCTGCGCCTCGGCGTAGAGCGCGGTGGCCTGCTCGCCGACGACGGGGTCCTTGAGGATGTCGGGGAAGCGGCCGTGGAGCTCCCACGCGGAGAAAAACGGGCCCCAGTCAATGAATGGGACGATCTCGTCGAGCGGCACGGGATCGAACACGCGCGTGCCGGTGAACTCGGGGGGCGGGATGTCCACGGTGGCCCAGTCGGTGGGCTGGCGGCGGGCGCGGGCCTCGGCGAGGGAGAGGAGCTTGCGCTGGTTGCGGCGGTCGGCGAACTCGGCGCGCTGGCGCTCCTGCTTCGCGACGGTGTCGGCCATGAACTTTGGCTTTTGATCGGAGGAGAGGAGCGCGCTGACGACGTTGACGACACGCGAGGCGTCGAGGACGTGGACGACGCCGGGCGCGTATTCGGGCGCGATTTTCACGGCGGTGTGCGCGGGGCTCGTGGTCGCGCCACCGATGAGGAGCGGCACGGTGAAGCCCTGACGCGTCATCTCCTTCGCGACATGCACCATCTCGTCGAGCGAGGGCGTGATGAGGCCAGAGAGGCCGATGACGTCCACCTGTTTCTCGCGGGCGGCGGCGAGGATTTTTTCGGCGGGTACCATCACGCCGAGGTCGGTGACGTCGTAGTTGTTGCAGGCGAGCACGACGCCGACGATGTTCTTGCCGATGTCGTGGACATCGCCCTTGACGGTGGCCATGAGCACGCGGCCGTTGGGCTTGGCGGTGCCGCCGCCGGCGATGTGCAGGCGTTTCTCCTCCTCCATGAACGGCGTGAGGTAGGCGACGGAGCGCTTCATCACCCGCGCGGATTTCACGACTTGTGGGAGAAACATTTTGCCGGCACCGAACAGATCACCGACGACGCGCATGCCGTCCATGAGCGGGCCCTCGATGATATTGAGCGGGCGCGGATATTTTTCATTGTTGGCGCGGGCCTCCTCGGTGTCGGCCTCGATGAACTGGTCAATCCCTTTGACGAGCGCGTGCGAGAGCCGGGCCTCCACGGTCCAGCTCCGCCAGGCGAGATCTTCCCTCAACTCGGTCTTTGACGCGCCGCCCTGCAGGGCTTTCAGATCATCGGCGAATTTTACGAGCCGCTCGGTGGAGTCGGGGCGGCGGTTGAGGAGGACATCGTCAACGAGTTCGCGCAGCGCGGGGGTGATCTCGTCATAGACGCCGAGCATGCCGGCGTTGACGATCGCCATGTCGAGGCCGGCCTGGATCGCGTGATAGAGAAAGGCGGTGTGCATCGCCTCGCGCACGGGGTTGTTGCCGCGGAAGGAAAATGAGACGTTGGAGACGCCGCCGCTGACTTTTGCGCGCGGGAGCGTGGCCTTGATGATCTTCGTGGCCTCGAAGAAATCCATCGCGTAATTGTTGTGCTCCTCGATGCCGGTGGCGACGGTGAGGATGT
>CAIQBC010000043.1 GCA_903869955.1 uncultured Opitutia bacterium | reverse complement strand
TCTTTCGGGATTTTTCGGCTGATTCTTAAACCCCACGGGAACCCTCAATTTTGACCAAAAACAAAACTGGCGGAGGGGGGGGGATTCGAACCCCCGGTAGGATTTTACTCCTACGGCGCTTTAGCAAAGCGCTGCTTTCGACCACTCAGCCACCCCTCCGGGTGCGGTCGGAGTCAGAGGCAAAGCTCCGCGCCGGAAAGCGCAAGGCCATTTCGCGAGGGATGGTGGTTTTGGTGCGTGCGTAATCGCGGGAGCAGACTTGCGTAAGACTTGCCACGACTTGGTACGTCCATGGAGAAGAGGTGGGTGGGAAGCCCTATTTCCCCGCGAAAGCACGCAGCATTAAAGGCTGCGTGCTGCCGCCACCACGGCATCGGCGGTGATGCCGAGCTCCTTGAAGACGGTGCTTCCCGGGGCGCTCATGCCGAAGCGGTCAATGCCGACGACTTTGCCGTCGAGTCCGGTGTAGTGATGCCAGAGCGCGGTCACGCCGGCCTCGATGGCGACGCGTTTGCGGCAGGACTTCGGCAGCACTTCCTCGCGGTAGGCGGCGGGCTGGCGGTTGAAGCGCTCAAAGCATGGCACCGAGACGACGCGTGCACCGTAGCCGAGAACTTTCGCGGCGGCAACGGCATGCTGCACTTCGCTGCCGGCGGCGAGGAGGATGTGCGTGAGCGGCCCGGTTTCCTTCACCGCGATGTAGGCCCCCTTGAGCACACCTTCGCGGCGGGTTTGCACGGGGAGCTCGCTGAGTAGCGGCACGGCCTGCCGTGTGAGCGCGAGGAGCGTGGGTCCGTCGGTACGCGAGAGCGCGGCGGCGTAGGCGCCGGCAGTCTCCTCGGGGTCGGCGGGACGGATCACGTCCAGATTGGGGATGACGCGGAGGCCGGAAACCGTTTCCACGGGCTGGTGCGTCGGGCCGTCTTCGCCGACGCCGACGGAGTCGTGGGTGTAAATGTAGATGACGGGCAGCTTGGACAACGCCGCGAGGCGCATCGAGGGGCGGGAGTAGTCGGCGAACACGAGGAACGTCGCCACGCTGGGGCGGAATACGCCATCGTAGGCGACTCCGTTGGCGATGGCGGCCATGCCGTGCTCGCGGATGCCGTAGCGGAGGTTGCGGCCGGAGCGGTTCGTCGGGTCGAAATCTTTGTCGGCGGCGATGTAGTTGAGTGTCGAACCGTGGAGATCGGCGCTGCCGGAGATGAGCAGCGGGAGCGCACCGGCGAGCGGCTGGAGCACGGCTTGGCCGGCGGCGCGGGTGGCGAGCTTGGCGTCAGCGGGGAAGGCCGGGATTTTCGCGGACAGCGCGACGAAATCGGGCGCGACCGTGGCCGAGGCAAGGAGCTGGGCCTTGTCGGGATTGGCCGCCCGCCAGGCGTCGCGGAGCCTCAGCCATTTCTTGTAGCCACGGACGAGGCGCTTTTTGTGCGCGGCAAAATACGCGCGCACGGCGTCGCTGACGAAAAAATGCTGGTCGGCGGGCAGGCCGAGGCCGGCGCGGGCGGCGTCGGAAAACTTTGCGCCGCCCTCGCCGTGGCCCTTCGAGGTGCCGGCCACTTCGGGGATCCCCTTGGCGATGATCGTGTGCGCGATGATGAGCTGCGGTCTGCCGCTCTTCGCCTTCTTCGCCTTGGTGAACGCCTTCAAAATTGCCGTGAGGTCATGGCCGTCGTCAAGCGTCTGCACGTCCCAGCCAATGGCCTTGAAACGCGCGGCCGCGTTCTCGCTCTGGGTCTTGTCGGCCATCGCATCGAGGGTGACGCGGTTGGAGTCATAGATGAGGATGAGGTTGTCCAGCTTCTGGTGGCCGGCGAACGCGACGGCCTCCATGGCCACGCCTTCCTGCATGCACCCGTCGCCCGCGAGCGCAACGACATGGTAGTCGAAGAGGGTATGCGCAGGGGTGTTGAAACGCGCGGCAGCCATCTGGCCGGACAGCGCGAGGCCGACGGCATTGGCGACCCCCTGACCCAGCGGGCCGGTGGTGCACTCGACGCCGGGCGTCTCGTGAAACTCGGGGTGGCCGGGCGTCTTGCTGTGGAGGACGCGGAAATTTTTGACCTCGTCGAGCGGGAGATCGTAGCCGCTGAGGTGGAGCCAGGAATAGAGGAACATCGAGCCATGGCCGGCGGAGAGGACGAAACGGTCGCGGTTGGGCCAGCGGGGGGCGTCGGGATTGTGCGCGAGGGCGTAGCCGTAGAGGACGGCACCGATCTCGGCGCAGCCGAGCGGGAGGCCCAGGTGGCCGGAGGAGCACTTATGGACGGCGTCAATGGCGAGGCCGCGGGCCTGGTTGGCGGCGAGGGCGAGAAGGTCGGGCTGGAGTTTCATAGGGTGAAATTATTAGTGAAGACGGTCAGGCTTAAGGCTTCCCTTGGCGGCGGGAAAGCCCGAAATCTCCGACCCATGGAAAAGATTTCCGACGCCCCGCCCACCGCTCCCGCCGTCGCCGCCGCATGGGCCAAGCTGAAACTGGCGGGCGCGCAGCGGCACATTTTTCTCTGCGTAGGACCGGACTGCTGTGCGACGACGGACGGGCTCGCGACGTGGGAGGTGCTGAAAGCGCGGCTGGGCGAACTGGGGGTGCCGGCACTGCGGACGAAGGCCGCGTGCCTGCGCGTCTGCTCGGGCGGACCGTGGATGGTTGTCTATCCCGAGGGCATCTGGTATGGCGGCGTGACGGCCGAACGTTGCGAGCGCATCGTGCGTGAGCATCTCGCCGGTGGCCGGCCGGTGGCGGAATGGGTGGCGGCGGCGCGGCGGCTGTGCTGACCGAACGGGGATTCACCGGTCTCGCCATCTGTCCCACCCACCCAACGCGGCAGGCGACGTGGGGCGGGGAATCCGCAGCGGGGCAACCTTCCCGCTTGTGGCGCGTGGCGCAGTGTGAAACCGTTGCCGCTGCTTCCCGTCTTTTCCAACGCTTCCCTCCCCTTCCCTGTGGCCCTTCTCCTTTTCTATCCCCTCGTCGTTGTGCTCGGCATGCTGAGCATGGGCTTCCAGATGCTCGCCTCGCGGCTGCTCAGCCCGCACTACGGTTCGACCATCGTGGAGTGGGTGTGGCTCATCTCGACGTTTCTGGCGGCGTTCAGCGTGGGCTCGGTGCTCGGCGGCTGGATCAGCAGCCTGCCGACGGCAAGGCGCGGCTGGTCACAGATCGCCATCGCCGCCGTCGGGATCGCGTCGCTGGCCGTGACCGCGTGCTACAGCAAAGGCATGCTCGACTGGATCGAGCTGCGGTTCATCCCCGATGTGGCGCAGATGAACGACCAGGGCAGCGCGGACATGAACACCGCCGTGTTTCTCTCCTGCATGGCACTGTTCTTCGTGCCAGTCACAGCCCTTTCTTCGTTCGGCCCGCAATGCGTGGGCTGGCTCGCCGCCCGCGGCACCCCGCCGGGCAAGGCCTCTGGCGTGGTCTATGGCGTCAGCACGGTGGGCAATATCGCTGGCGTCATGCTCACCGTCTTCAAACTGATCCCCAACTTCCGCGTCTCCCACCTGCTTTACGGCTGGCTCGGCGTTGCCGCCGTCAGCCTCACCGCGCTCATTTGCCTGATGCGTTGTCCGGCCAAAACCAAAATGCTTTGACCACCGCTACACCCGGATGCTAACGGCGGCCCTCCTGTTCCTGCTTCGGCGCTTTCATCCCTGACCAGCCGTGGTTAAAATTTATCCTCAAAAATCTCCCGCCATGAAATCCCGCCTCGCTCAGTTCTCGGCCCTCCTCGCCCCTTGCCACGCCATCGCCCTTCAGGCGAAAGCCGGGCGCCGCCTGTCCAGTCTGTTCGCCCTCCTCGCCGTCGCGCCGCTGTTCGCCGCGCCCGCCGCCCCAGCCACTGCTCCCGCCCCCGCCCTTCCACCGGCCCCCAAGGGCGACTATGTCGAGAGCTTCGACACCCAATACAACAACATCACCGTCCAGCGCGAGGGCACCCGCGTCGAGCTGCGCGCCCGCTCGCGGCGCGGCGAGTTCTACGAGTCGGTCGTGGATGTGGCCGACCCGACCAAGCTCATCCTCGAATACTCGCGCACCGTGTATGCGGCGGCGTATTTCCAGCCTGAGCCGAAGCGGGCGCTCATCATCGGCCTCGGCGGTGCCGGCGTCCACCGCCTCTTCGCCACCGCCTACCCCGACGCGCTCCTGCAAACCGTCGAGCTCGACCCGATGATCCTGGCGCTCTGCCAGTCGCGCCTCGAATTCAAGCCCACGGCCAAAACCCCCGTCACCATCATGGACGGCCGGATGTTTGTGAAGCGTGACACTACCAAGTATGACTGGATTCTCCTCGATGCGTTCCGCGGCAGCTACGTGCCCGCGCACCTCAAGACCGAGGAGTTCCTGCGCGAATGCGCCGCGCGCCTGGGCGACCAAGGCGTGTTCATCAACAATCTCCACGAGGGCACCGAGCTGTTTTACGCCGACATTAAGACCATGCAGAAGGTCTTCCCCCAGGTCGTGCTCCTCAACCCACCGGGTTCGGGCAACGTCATGGCCTTCGGTGTCAACTACAAGACGCCCGTGATCACCGACCCCGCCAAGTGGCCCGACCCTGCCGTCGTCGGCAAGCGGCTCTTCGCCAGCGTGGACCTGGCCGAGGTCAAAAAGGAACTGATGCCCATCCCGACGAAGGAAGTCGCCGCCGCCGAGGTCATCACCGACGACTTCAATCCCGCCGAGCTGCTCAACGTCATCAAGACAAACAATGAGGCCAAGGGGCGGTGAGGGCGGATGATTTTTGGAGGAGGAAGCTATAAAACCATGAACGGACCGCTGATTAATTCATGGCTTCCTGGTTTTTGAATTAATTTCTCCCCATGAGCGCCCCACCGCCCTTTGCGCCCATGGCCGATGCAACCGCTGCCGCCCAGCCGACCCGCCTGCGCCACGGGGTGGTCGGCCTGATGGTGGCGCTCGCTATGGTGACCTATCTCGATCGCGCATGCATCGCGAAGCTCGCGCCCGACATCTCGCACGACCTCCGTCTGACCAAGGAACAGATGAGCATCGTCTTCAGCTCGTTTGCGCTGGCCTACGCGCTCTTCGAGGTGCCGACGGCGTGGTGGGCCGACCGCTGCGGCACCCGCGGCGTGCTCACCCGCATCGTGCTCTGGTGGTCGGCGCTCACGATGCTGACGGCCGCGGCGTTCAACCGCGCCTCGCTCGTGGTGATCCGTTTCCTGTTCGGCGCCGGCGAGGCGGGCGCGTGGCCCTGCGTGGCCCGCACGTTCTCCCAGTGGATTCCGCCCCGGCAACGCGGGAGGGTGCAAGGCATTTTCTTCGCCGGTGCGCACCTCGCCGCCGGCCTCGCGCCGCTCATCGCATTTGAGCTGAACCAGGTGGTCGGCTGGCGCGGCGTGTTTGTGATTTTCGGAACGACCGGCATCGGGTGGGTGCTCGCGTGGCACCGCTGGTTTCGCAACACCCCGGCCGAGCATCCGGCCACGAACGCTGCCGAGCGCGAGCTTATCGCCGCCGGCCGGCCAGCCGCCGCGCCCCGGCCGGACGGTCGGCCCGGCTGGCGGCGATTGCTGACGCACCGCAACACGCTCCCCCTCTGCCTCGGCTACATTCCCAACAGCGCCGCGTTTTATTTTTGCATCACGTGGCTGCCGACCTATCTGGAAGAAAAGCATCATTTCAAAGCGGCTGAGCTCGGCTTTTACTCCGGCCTGCCGCTGCTGATGGCCATCGCGGGCGACCTCGGCGGCGGCACGGTCACCGACTGGGCCACGCGGCGTTTTGGCCTGCGCTGGGGCCGGGCGGGGGTCGCCGGGCTGGGTAACCTGCTCGCGGCCGTGGCCATGATCGCGGCCACGCTCGTGCCGCAGCGGGAGGCCGCGATCTGGCTCATCGCGCTGGGGACGACGGCGACGATGTTCACCCTCGGTGCGACCTGGGCCACCTGCCAGGACATCGGCGGCGCGCAGGTCGGTGTCGTCAGCGCGGCGATGAATACCGCCGGCCAGATCGGCGCGATCGGCGGCCCGCCACTGGCAACATGGTTGCTTGGCCGTACCGGGGAATGGAACACGCCCATCCTCGCCCTTGGCGGCCTGTTCGCCATCGGCGCGGCGTGCTGGCTCTTCGTGGACCCGCGCGACCGCGTGTTTGAATGAGTGCGCACCGCCTGGTCGCGATTTCCTGCGTTGCCTCCGGTCACCGCCACGCCATTATGAGTTGGTTACAATCCCCATGAAGCCTCTCGCCCCGTCCGCCGCGCTGCGTCTCGCTCCCGTCACCCGCCGTGAGGCCGTCGGCGGCTTGGCCGCCCTGCTCGCCGCCGGCCTCTGGCCCGGCGCACTCCGCGCCGCCGCCGACAAGCCGAAGCCGGTGCCCTACGAGGAGTTCACTTTCGTCGCGCTGAATGATTTTCACCACCGCGAGCCCGCGTGTGACCCGTGGTTCACCGCACTTTTTCACCAAGTCACCCAGCACAAGGACGCCGAGTTCTACCTGCTCCTCGGCGACCTCGCCGACAATGGCGCAAAGGACAGTTTCACCACCATCCGTCGCCTCGTCACCGCGACCAAAATCCCTTTCCACGCCGTGCCGGGCAACCACGACTGCCCCGCCAGCAACAGCTACGCCGCCTACGCCGAGGTTTTTCCCGACAGCTTCAACCACGTCTTCACGCATCGGGGCTGGCAGTTCGTCGCCCTCGATTCCTCCGAGGGCACCAAGTATAACAACACCCACATCCAGCCCGCCACGTTCCAATGGCTCGACGCCGAGCTACCCAAGCTCGACCCGCTCAAGCCCACAGTCATCTGCACCCACTTCCCCCTCTCGGCCAAGACTCCGAACTGCCCGCTCAACGCCGAGGACGTGCTCCAGCGTTTCCTGAACTTCAACCTGCGCCTCACCCTCGGCGGCCATTTCCACGGGAAGACGCTGGAGAAACGTGAGCAATTCGAACTAGTGACCAACGCCTGCTGCTCGCGCGTCGCGAACAACCACGATGGCACGAAAGACAAAGGCTACTGGCTCTGCCATGCCAAGGCCGACGGCACCGTCGAGCGCGCGTTCCAACTCTTCACCTTCACCGCGCCCGCCGCACCCACGGTTCCCGCCATACCGGTTGTGCCATCGCCAACCACCGCGCCCAAGCCGGCCTGAGCACTGATTTGGATTCAGCAGCCAAGCACGAGCCGCCGATTTTTCTTTTCATGGCTTCCTGGCTTCTGAATTTTTATCCCTCCCCTTAACCCATGTCCCTCTTCATCGGCATTGATTCCGGCACCCAGTCCGTCAAGGCGGTCGTCCTCGACCTCGACACCCATAAGGTCATCGCCGAGGCCCGCGCGCCGCATGCGCTCATCCCGGGTCTCCCGGTCGGCCACATGGAGCAGCACCCGTGCGACTGGACGGCCGCCCTCGACACTGTGCTCGCCGAGGTCTGTACCAAGGTGGACCGTACCCGCGTGCGCGGCATCGGTGTCTCGGGGCAGCAGCATGGCTTCGTCCCGCTCGACGCCAACGGCGAGGTCATCCGGCCCGCCAAGCTCTGGTGCGACACCAGCACCACCTCCGAGTGCGCGCTCCTCACCAAAAAACTCGGCGGCCCGAAGGCCGCCATCCGCCAGACGGGCAACCTCATCCTGCCCGGCTTCACCGCCCCCAAAATTCTTTGGCTGAAACGCCACGAGCCCGCGAACTTCGCGCGCCTCCGCCATGTGCTGCTCCCGCACGACTGGCTGAACTTCCACCTGACCGGAAATTATTTCATGGAGTTCGGCGACGCCTCCGGCACCGCCCTCATGGACGTACGCCAGCGCAAGTGGTCGCAGGCCACACTCCCCGCCATCGACAAAAATCTCGCCGATTTTCTCCCGCCGCTCTCCGGTTCGCATGAGGCTGCCGGCACGCTGCGCCCCGCGCTGGCGAAAAAGCTCGGCCTCTCCAGCGAGGTGGTCGTGAGCGCGGGCGGCGGCGACAACATGATGGGCGCCATCGGTACGGGCAACGTCACGCCCGGCGTCGTCACGGCCAGCTTTGGCACGAGCGGCACCATCTACGCTTACGCGGCAAAGCCAGTCGTGGACCCGCAGGGTGAGATCGCGGCGTTCTGCTCATCGACCGGCGGTTGGCTGCCGCTGCTCTGCACGATGAACGTCACGACCGTGACTGAGCATGTGCGCGCGCTGCTTAACCTCGACCATGCCGCGCTCAACGCCGCCGTCGCCGCCACGCCGGCCGGCGCGAGCGGGCTGGTGCTGCTCCCCTACCTCGCGGGCGAACGCACGCCCAACGTCCCCGAAGGCTCCGGCACGCTGCTCGGCCTGAACAACCAGAACTTCACCGCCGGCCATCTCGCGCGCGCCGCAATGGAGGGCGCCACCATGGGTATGAACTACGGCCTGCGCCGCCTCGCCGCACTGGGCGTGAAGGCGAAGGAAATCCGCGTGACCGGCGGCGGCGCGAAATCGCCCGTGTGGCGGCAACTCATGGCCGACATCTTCGGCGTGCCCGTGGTGGCGATGGTGGAGGACGAGGGCGCGGCACTCGGCGGCGCATTGCAGGCCGCATGGTGCGTAGCCCTCCGCGAAGGCCGCAAGGCGAAGCTGACGGACTTTACGACCGGCACGGTGGCCGTGAACGAGGCGACCCGCTGCCCGCCGAACCGGCAAAACGTCGCCCGCTACCGTGAGCTGCAAGCCCTACAGGACAGCCTGAGCCTCGCCCTGCGCGACAAAATTTTCCCAGCACAGCGAAAGCTCTCAGGCGCGTAAGCAAATCCGTCCCGGCTCTGCCGAGCCGGGCTACCCCAATCCCGTAGCCCGCTTTGGGAGAAGCGGGACTCCGATGGCAACGAGCCCACCCGCACCCCCGCTTGCGCCTTGCGCGCGGCTGCCATTCCGTTTGCGTTCTCCGCCGTGACTTCCACCGCCGCCGTCCCCTCGCCCAAACGCCCGCTCTCGCTCGGCGTCATCTTTCTGACGCTCTACATTGATCTCATCGGGTTTTCGATCATCTTCCCGCTCGGGCCCGACCTGCTGAAACATTATCTCGCCGTGGATGGAAACAGCGGCGTGCTCCAATGGCTGCTCACGCACATCCACTCGCTCTCCCGCACGCTCGGGCAACAGGAGAGCTTTGACGCCGTGCTCTTTGGCGGCGTCATCACGTCCGTTTTTTCCATTTTGCAATTTGTGTTCGCGCCGTTCTGGGGTGCGGTCAGCGACCGGCGCGGGCGGCGCGGTGTGCTGCTGCTCACGGTCGCCGGCACCGCGATCGGCTACCTCGTGTGGGCGGTGAGCGGCTCGTTCTGGATGTTCCTGCTGTCGCGCGTCGTGACCGGCGGCTTTGGCGGCAACCTCTCCGTCGCCACTGCCGCCGTGGCCGACGTGACCACGCGGGAGGAGCGCTCCAAGGCGATGGGCATCGTCGGCGCAGCGTTCGGCCTCGGCCTCGTGACCGGCCCGGCGGTCGGCGGTTATGCGGCGAGTTTCAACCTCCTCGCGCGTCATCCGTCGCTGGCCCAATACGGCGTGAACCCCTTCACCGTGCCCGCGCTGATCTCGTTGACGCTGTGCCTGCTCAACCTCGTCTGGATCCAGCGCCGTTTCAGCGAAACGCTCACGCTTGCCGCCCGCGCCGAGGCGCGTGACCCGCGCGTCCGCAATCCCCTCGCCGCCATCCTCGGCCTCGCCGACCCGGCCGTACGCCGCGCGAACCTCGTCGCGTTCATCTACTCGATGGCCTTTGTGGCGATGGAGGCCACGCTCACGTTTCTGACGGCGCAGCGTTTTGGCTACACGACAGCGCAAAACGTCGGGCCGATGGTTTTCCTTGGTGTGTGCTCCATCATCACGCAAGGCTTCATCGTACGACGGCTGTTGAAAACGATGGAGGAGACGCGCGTGCTCGCGGGCGGGCTGGTATTTTCCTGCGCGGGGCTGCTGTGCATCGGTTTCGCGCCCGCGCCCTGGCTGCTCTACGTCGGGCTGGCATTGCTTGCTACCGGCTCCGGTCTCGTCAATCCGTCCAGCAGTGGGCTGATTTCACTCTACAGCAGCCCGGCCGAACAGGGCCGTGTGCTCGGCATCTTCCGCTCGCTCGGTTCGTTGTCGCGCGCCATCACGCCGCTGTTGGCCAGCGTGATTTTCTGGGCCGTCAACGCGCGGGCGCTGTTTATCGGGAGTGCTGCGCTCGCGGCCGTCGCCTTTGGCTTAAGTACGACGCTGCCCAAGCCGGTGAAATAAAAATGCACGCGCGCCCTCGGTTTTTCTTTGCCGCCGCCCTGCTGCTCCTGCTCGCCGGCTGCGCCACGCCCAAATCGGGCGTCAGCCACCGCACCATTGTGCCGCCCACCGCCACGGTCGTCACCTTGCCCGCTGAGATCGTCGGCGGACAGTTTCTCGTTGTCACGCAGTGGGACGCCAGCGGGCCGTGGCGTTTCCTCGTGGACACCGGCTCCACGGTCACGCTCGTCTCGGCCGAGTTTGCGCGCCACTACGCGACCGAAGAGGCGGCCGGCGACATGTCTGCCGTGCGCGTGCGCTCCGCCGACGGTCACAGCGTCCTTTTGCCGGGAGTGCGCATCGGCAGCCTGGCGCTCGGCGCGGTGCGGTTTGAGAACGTGACGGCGCTGCGCTACGACTTCGACGAGCTCTCCGCCCATCTTGGGCGAAAAATTGACGGCATCATCGGCTACACGCTCTTCCGTGACACCGTGCTCACGCTCGACTACCCCGGCGCGCAACTCCGCCTCGTGCCCGCCACCACCGCGCCCGCGCTGACCGGCCGCGTGCTGCCGCTCCTCGGCGACTGGAGCCGCCCCGTCGTCGCCGCGCAGCTCGGCGACCGTTCGCTCAACGTTCTCCTGGATTCCGGCAACGGCAACGGGCTGCGTTACAATCCCGAAAACCGCAACCCGCGCTACGCCGTCCCGCCGCGCCCCGGCGCGACCGTCGCC
>CAIQBC010000042.1 GCA_903869955.1 uncultured Opitutia bacterium | reverse complement strand
TGGCCGCCGCCGCCCGCAACAATGATGCAGGTGCCGACATTTTTGTCGGCCGGCGCGGCGTGGTACTCAATCGAGGGATTGTGGATGCTGACGATGGTGTTCACGCGCGTCGTGCCGGTGTAACGCTCGGGGATGTTGATGCGGGCGTTGTCGAGGTAGGGCGAGCCGGGCGGGAAAAGGGTCAGGACCACCCCGCCGGGACCAAGTGGGAGCGGCTGATAGGGTTTGTCCGTTTGCGGGCCGGGCTGGAGCATCGCACCGGCGGGCGCCGGAGGATTGGGGACTGCGACCGCCGGCGCCGCATCGGCGGCGAACAGCGGGCGGCTGCCGGCGAGCAAACCGGACAAAACGAGGACAAGGACGAGGCGGAGTTGGGCGGGGTGCATGGGAGGGGAAGTAAGCGCAGCGAGGCTGGCGGGCCGGGCTGGTTTTGTCCACCACGCGCTGGCACGCCGGCCTCACGCGACCCCGAACCGGCAGGCGTGCGCGCTAAAGCCGGCGCCAAAGCTCACCAGCCACCAGTCGCCATCCGCGTCGGGCCGGCCGTCGCGCAGGGCCGTCTCCAGCGCAAACAGCACCGACGGGCTGCTCATGTTGCCGCACTCGCGCAGCACGCGGCGGCTCGCCGTCAGAGGAAACTCCGGCAGCGCCGCCTCCAGCGCGTCGAGCACGTCGCGCCCGCCGGGATGGGCGATGATCCGGCGGAGCGGCCGGGGATGGCCGCGCGCCCGCTCCGCCGCCAGCAACCGCGACACCGCGCCCGCCGCGAGCGACGGCACGGCCGGGTCGAGCAGGTTGCGCAGCTTGCCGTCGCGCTGCTCGAACCGCAGCCGGTCGCGGTCCGCCGGCAGGTGCAGCGTGTCGAAATGGCCGCAACGAAAACCCCCGGGCCCCGGCGTGCCGCGCCAGATGCTCGCCGCCGCCCCGTCGCTGAACAGACACGCGCTGATGATGACGCCGGGATCGTCGTCGAGATAAAACGCCGCCGAGCACACCTCCACCGCCACGCACGCCACCACCGCGTCGGGCTTCGCGGCGAGCACGGCCGCCGCCGCGCGCAGCATTGGGATCGCGGCCCCACAGCCGAGGCCCACGAGGTCCTGCAGAAAGACATCCGTCCGCAGCCCGAGCTGCTCCGCAACATAGCTGCTCACGCCGGGGCAGAGGTAGCCCGTGCAGGTGCAGACGAGGAGCGCGTCCACCTCGCCCACGACGACACCCGCCCGGGCGAGCGCCTCGGTCAGCGCGCGGCCCGCGAGGCGCGGCGCCTCGGCGCGGAAGGCGGCGTTGAGCTGGTCGGACGTGAGGTCAAACACGGCCTCGATCTCCGGCACCGCGAAATGCCGGGTGGCGATGCCGCTGTCGCCCTTGAGGATGGTGCGGAGGATGAGCTGCGTGCGGCGGCTCAGCCGCGCCAGCGCGGGCGAGCGCTGGATGATCTCCCAGCACTGTGCCTGCGTGAAGGTGGCGGGCGGCACGGCCGTGGCGAGGGAGTGGAGGAACATGGTTCAGCCTGATGGCCGCAGATTTAATTTCACCACGGATGGCACGGATCAACCCGGATGCAGAAATTCATGCCCCGAACATCGGTTCGGATCCTTTCCCCTGCCAGATAAAACGGGCCCAGGCCGTGCGGGGAGAAATGGGCGGGGGCGGTCCCGGCTCTCCCGAGCCGGGCTACTTCCGTCGGGTAGCCCGCTTCGGGAGAAGCGGGACCAAAGCCCTGCGAATCTCTGTGGTTCAGTGCAACAGATGGTAGAGCGGGCGCAACGGCACGAGGCCCAGCCGCGCCGCCGCCGCCAGCCAGCGCTGCCGGGGCGGGGAATGGAGAAACGGATGTGCGGCATCGGCCACCGCGAGCCGGCGCGCAAATTTTTTCCGCAGGGCGGAGTGGATCGCGCGCTCCGTCTCCGCCCACGCCCTCTCGCCGCGCACCCACGCGAGCAAGGGGTCGAGCGCCAGCTCCGCACTCTGCAACGCCATCGCCATGCCGTTGCCCGTGAACGGCGGGATCATGGCAAACGTGTCCCCGAGGTTGGGCCGCCCGTCGGGCGGCGGGCCGCTCCGGTCAAAGCTCACCCCGGCCACCGCCGAACACGATTCGGGGCAAATCTCCGCCTCCGCCAGCCGCGCCGCGAGCGCCCCGAGCCCCGCCGCCCGCAGATACGCGGGCAGCACCGTCTCGCGGTTTCCGGTGACGTCGGCACGCTGGCGAAAAAGGCCGCAGACGTTCACGCGCCCTCCCTCGACCGGACACAGCCCGACGTAGGCATCGTCGCCGAGGTGAAACTCCAGCTCGCTCGTGAGCCGGAGCCCGCGCACGTGCAGTTTGAGGCCCAGCCAGGGCGAGCCCTTGGAGCGGCGGCGGCCGGTGGCAAACACGCGGCCCTCCGGCGTGCCGGCCGGATCCACCCGGCTGCCGGTGACCAGCCGCCCACCCGCCGCCGTGAAGGCGTCCGCCAGCCGCGCATCGAGGGCGTGGCGGCTCAGCGCCAGCGCGGGCGCCGGCAGGCGCTGCCGCCGGATCGCGCGACCGTGAAAAAACCACTCCACGTTGCGCAGCCGGCCCGCATCCGCCAGCAACGGTGCGAGTCCCAGCCGCGCGATGGTCCCCTCCCCCAGCCCGGTGATGAACTCTCCGCACACGCGATGCCGCGGGTAGCTGCCCGCCTCCCACACCGTCGCCGCCACGCCCGCGCGCCGCAGCCCCAGCCCGAGCGCGAGCCCCGCCAGCCCGCCGCCGACAATCTCGATCTCGCGCGGCGTGGTCATGCCATCAGCCCCCGGTTCAGCCCAAAAATCGTCCGCGCTGACTCCGTATCCGTGTTCATCGGTGTAATCCGCGGTGAGATTTAACCGGGAAACAAAGCCGTCACTCGCGGCGGTGGGCCACGAGCAGGTAGGTGCCGCAGAGCGTGTGGCTCACCTGCCAGCGCCAGACGGCCGGATCCAGCCCGAGCAGCTCAGGCAGCTCGGCGCCGAGAAACCCGGCCTCGATGCTCACCCGCCCGTCGTGCCGGCTCACGTCGTTGGCCCGCACGAGCACGCACAGCGCGGCAAACAGCCGCTGAAAAATCCGCCGCCGCGTCAGCTCGCACGCCACGATCAGCCGCGCGTGCGCCGCCATCCGCTGCCCCAGCGTACGCAACTCCTCCGCGTTGAAATGGTGGAAAACCAGGTTGCCCATCACGACCTCGTAATCGCGCCAGTCCGCAAAGGCCAGCGCGTCGGCCTGATGCCAGTTCGCTTTCTCCGGCCACGCGGCCGGACGCGGCGCACGGTCCAGCCCGTCCACCGCCAGCCCTGCCCGGGCCAGGCTCGCGCCGAGCTCACCCGTGCCCGCGCCGAGCTCAAGCACGCGCTCGCCGCGCCGCACGCGCGGTGGCAGCAGGTGCCGCAGCCAGCGCTCGCCGCCGAGCACCGCGTTGAATACCCGCAGGTCGCGCCGCGACCGCCGCGCCGCCGGGTCGTCCGGCGAAAGCGTGTCGAGAATCTCGGGCGTGAGCGTGCGTTTCATGGCTGCCATGGGCCGGAGGCTACCACGGATCGCGGCGCTGGACACGGATAATCCGACGCCGTGCCGCAGTGGATGCGGGGGGACTGCAGCCCGCAGTGTCTTCCCGCCGCACAAACGCGCTTCCCTCGGGCGGGGAGGCGCGCTTGGCTGGCGGCCTCATGCACGTCACACGCGGCCAGATTCTCACCCGCGGCCTCACGCACCGCTGCCCCAACTGCGGGGCGAAAAAACTTTTCGTCCCGGGCTCGCTCTTTGCCCTGCACCGCGCGTGCCCGGCCTGCGGGCTGAAGATCGAGCAGGACGAGGGTTTTTTTCTCGGCTCCATGTCGCTCAACTACGGCGTCACGCTCATCTTTGTGCTCACCCCCATCGCGCTGCTCTGGTATGGTGACGTGCTGCCCGGCCGGGTGGCGGCGGCGCTCGGCACGGCGGGCGCGGTGGTTTTCCCGGCGCTCTTCTACCGCTCATCGCGCAGTTGGTGGCTGATGAGCTATTATTTTTTCCTGCCGCAGCATCTCCCGGCCAACCGCGGGCCGGCGGACGACGGCCCGCCCGCGCCCTGAAAATAGAAGCAGCCGGTGACTCCCCAGCCACCGGCTGCCATGACCGGGCGCGTGTTGGGCACGCGCCCCGGGTTTTTTTTGCGGTTTACCCCACGCAAATTGTTTCAGACGTGCGCCGCCCCCGGGCCGTGGCCGCTGGCACGGGCATGGCCGAAGGCCGGATGGGTGCGTACGATGCGGACGTTGTGGCTGTGGCTGGCAACGCGGGCGGAGCGGGCGGCGTGAAATGCGCTGCCGGCGCCGAAGGCGATGGTGCCGAGGGTGAGCAGCCATGCGCCGAGGATGAAAATTTTTAGCAGGGATTGGGCGGAGAGCATCGGAAGATTGGGTTGATACTGGGTGAGACGCCGGTCCTGTAAGCGAACCGTGTGGGTTACGCGGAAAAGTGTTAAGCGCGTGTAAAGTTTCGCCGCCGGGCGCCGATAGCCCGGCCGGGCTTGACAAGCGGCGCGAAAGCGTGCCTGCTGTTGCCCGCAAGTCATGAATCCCTTCGGCATCACGTCGTCCTCCGTCGTCCGCTCCGGCCACCTCGCCGTGGCCGTCATCGGTTCCGTCGTTACCGACGCGCCGCGAGGGTTCTGATTTTCGTCCAACGAATCTCCACCCCCTCCGGCGCGACGCCGGAGGGGGCTTTTTTTTGGCCCCGGCCGGCGGTGCGATGCGAGGAGGTGGTTTTAACCCACACCACCACCATGACCACCACGACCCAAACCACCCCCGCCCCGCCGCCGGCCCGGCTGCGCCCACCCCCGCCGTGGCCCGACGCCCTGCCGGGCCGCGCCACGCACGATTTTCTCGTGCTCAACCAGCGGCCCGACCTGACGGCGGAATTTCCCCTGCCAAATTTTTGGGCTGGAAGTTTCCCCCGTCAGACCTAGACATCTGCGCCCGAAAATATGAGCAACGATCTCACCGAACTCAAAGAACTGGTCGCCGCCATCAAGGCCGACCATCAGGCCCAGAAGGAAAAGGAAAAACGCGACGCGTGGACGAAGTATGTCTCCTTGTCCATGATCTGCCTGGCCGTGCTCGCGGCCATCGCCACGCAGCGGGGGGGCGGCTACTCGACCGCCACGATCAAGCAGTTGAACGAGGCCACGTTCAACCAGTCGCTCGCCTCCGACCAGTGGTCCTACTACCAGGCCAAGGGCATCAAGCAGAGCATCACCGAGGAGGAACGCGACCGACTTGCCCCGGACGCGCCGGCTCTCGCCGCCGCCGTCGCAAAGGTGAAAAAATACGAGGATGAGAAGAAGCAGATTTCCGACGACGCGAAACAGCTGGAGGCGAAGCGGGACACCGCCCGCGAGCTGGCGAAAAACTACAGCGACCGGAGCGGCGGCATGGGGCTGGCGACCAGCGTGTTTCAGATCGCCATCGCGCTGGGCGGCATGTGCCTGGTCGTCAAGAAACGCTGGCTCTGGCAGCTCTCGCTCGCCACGGGCGCGCTGGCGATCCTGCAAATGATCCGGGTGCTGCTGATGTGAGCCGGGCGGGGCGTCTGCCCGGCCCCGGCTCGTTGGCTCACTTCGTCGGCCGGGCCGGCTTGTCCGGCTCGCCGAGGAGCGGGCGCATGATCTTCACGCGGATTTGGTAGCCCGCCTGGTTGGGATGGATGCGGTCCTCCACCCACAGGTCCTCGCGCGGTTTGCCGTCGGGCGTCAGCAGGGCGTCCCACAGGTCAATGAAGTGGAGATTTTTTTGGGTGGCGATGTACTCCTTGAGCAGCCGGTTGGTCAGCACGCGCACCTCGCGCTCGTCCCAGCGGGCGGGACCGGGCGTGGTGCTGGTGAAGGCGATGGGCACAGTGGGCAGCGCCACCCGCACCCGGGCGACAAACGCCTTGAAATCGGCCAGCACCTGCTCGGGCTTGCGGCCGTTGTGGACATCGTTGCCGCCGACATGGAGCACAACGAGGCGCGGCTGGTAGGCCACCGGCACGAGGCGCTCGGCAAAAAAAAGCAGGTCCGCCATCTGGAGCGAATCAATGCCGCGGTTGAGGACCGTGTAACCGGGCAGGTCCTCGGCGAGGGTCTTCCACCGGAAGAACTGCGAGTCGCCCGCGAGGAGGATCGCACCCTTGGGCGGCGGACTGGCCTTGTCGGCCGCCTCGTAGGCGAGCACATCCTTCTCGAAACGGTTGGCCGCCGGAGCGGCCGCCACCGGAGCGGCGGGGGCAGCCGGGACGGGCGCGGCGGGGGCGGCGGCAAAGGCCGCCGAGGCAAACGCGCCCAACAGGCCGGCGGCGAGAAGCAGAAACGGCCGGGAGGAAGGGCTCAGGTTTGTCATGGGGTGACGGGGAGGGGAATTCGCGCAGGGTGCCGTGCGCCCACCTCGGGGGCAAGCGCAAGTTCCGCCACACGCGGGCCGACGAAGAGAATTGAGCCGAAGGTGATTTTTCCGCTAAGAAACAAGGCGGGTTGAGCGTTCTCCTCATGCTCCCTCCCCGGCCCCGCCCCCCTTGACCCATGAAAACCACCCCTGCCCTTCTCGCCGCCGTGCTGGCCGGCCTCACGCTGGCCGCGTGCGCCACCTCCTCCGGCCAGCCCCGGCCCGCCGCAGCCACCGCCGCGCCCGCCGCGCGCCCGGAGATCGCCCGGCCGGGTGCAACCGGATCATTGGCTGCCGCGCGCCGGGCCTTGGACCAGGCCATCGAGTCCATGCGCACGGCCACCGTCGGCAACAAGGGCGGGTTTGTGGAGCGGGCGCGCGCCGATCTCGTCGAGGCGAGGCTTAACGTGACCAACTGCCTCGCGTTTATCGCCGCGCATCCCGGGATCGAAACGCAGCCCCCCGCCCCCTCGGCAGAAATCAGCGCCATCAGCACGCGCGTGAGTGATTTTAATGTCACCAGCCGCCCGAACCACGCGCCGAACCTGCGGTTCGCGCTCAGCTCGGTTCAGACGGCACTGGTCTATCTGCAACAGACTCCCGCCGGCGACCGCGGCGGCTTCCGCGACCACGCCATTGCCAGCCTCGGACAGGCGGTCTCCGACCTGATCGCCGGCATCAGCCAAGTCGACAGTCCGGATCGGCCCGCGCGCGGGGCGCGGACCGTGGTTCAGCCCGAGGCAACGCTGTACCGGGGCATGCTGGGGAGCTATGGCAGCAATGAGTTTCCCTTTTATTTCCTGTCGGTGCCGGATGGTTCAAATATCTGGGGTGAAGCCGTCAAAACGAGCCTGAACGGGAAATGGGACATGGCCCGGACCCCGCAGCAATTCACCGCCAGCGGCAGTTTTTATCTGGCCAGCCCGGCCAAGGTAAAAGTGGAGGCCGGTCGCGCGGTGACGGTGACCATTGATCGGCTGCAATATGATCTGTCCAATTACGGGAAATGGAATGGGATTGAAACGGAGCTGGCCGCGGGCCGGCACACCCTCACCTTGAGCGTAGGCAACAACGGAGGGCAACTGGCCGAATGCGGCGTGAAAATCACCGCCCTGCCGGGCGAGACCGAGGTGCCCATCTTCGTCACGGCCGGCGAGGTTGACGATTTTGTGCGAGGCCTGCCCAAAGGCTCGCGGGAGCTCTCGGCCTGGGATGCCCAGCAGTCCAAGCTCGCCTTCAAAGTTGCGCTGTGACGGGCAATAAGAACCATGAAGGTGTACAGAGAGACCGTGGCTTCGTGCCATGGACATGCCACCGAGCATCCGCTATCATTGCTCCACCAACCCCAACATGAAACTCTGGCCGGCTCCAGATGCCAAACTACAAAACTTAAAATCCGACCCCTTTTGGCTGCTCCAGATCTGCGTACACAAATCAAAACTCTTGCCCCAAGTTGGCTTCCATGAAAAATAAATATATATTAATTATCGGCGCGGTCGTTTCATTTCTGACTGTTTGTATTGTCTTTTGGCCGGAACAGAAATCGTCGCCGGCTCCGGTGGTTCCGGCCAACGTTCCAAGCCCTTTGCCAGCCGTTGCTCCTGCCCCAGTTCAGCCGCCAACCGCGATGGCACAACCTCAGCCGGCCTCTTTCTCAAACGCGCCCATTAGCACGCAGCGGCAGTTCGAGAACATGAGTAATCGAGAGCGGAACGCAATTTTGGCTGAAATCGCGAACCAAGATTTGGCTTCCATTTTTCATGCGTGGCTTGACGCCGGACGAGTGGAACATGATCCGATGAAACAGGGGTCTCTTGCAACAACGCTTGCCGGGGCCGTGCAGGTAAGAGCGCCAGATCCAACATTTTTAAATCAGGTGCAGACGTTTATCGCCGACGGGGCAAATTCAACCATGGAACGGTCCCAGTTGCTCGGTGTTCTCGGCGAAGCTGCGACTAAAGAATCGCTGGATGTGCTACTCCAGGAAACAACCGTACTGTCGGATCCAAATCTGAAGTATCAGACGATGAAAGAAATAATAGCCGTTGGCGAAGGAGCGCAATATGGCGATGGAAAAATTCACGAGGAATTATCGCTTGCGCTTGAGCAGGTCTGGAAGGAGTCGCAAAATCAAGTTCTACTGCCTTCTGTCGCGATGGCGATGGCCGCAATTGGTACGCAGAACGGCATCGAATTGCTGGTGTCCTCGGCAGTGACAACTGGATCGTCGAATGGCGTCCGAAAACAGGCGGCCCAAAACGCGCTGGCAAACGCCACAATTTTAAATCCCCATGCCATCCCACCTCTGGTTGCACGGTTATCAAATCAGGACCCAACCAGTGCTACGAGCAAACTGGCGTCTGACACACTGGCCCGGATGGGCACGAAGGAAGCAACCTTAGCTCTGATTGTGTGGATACGGACAGCTGAAGCCACTGCTGCCCCGCTTGCCCATAGTTATGTGATCAACGCCAAAAATCCCGTAGATATCTGGGATGCCGCGATTAATTCATCACTTCCTTTTCGCAGCGAGCAAAATCGCGAGGCGATCCGCACGGGCCTAGTCGAATACCGAGCTAGCCGCAGGTTCGGGCCGTGAGCATACGCTGATTGGATAATATACGTAAGCGTCCAACGGAGGGTGGCCCGACCCTCCCCAGCATGGAATCCGGCCGACTCCAGATGCCGAACTACAAAACTTCGAACCCGACCCCTGCGGGCTTACCTGAAATTTGTGCTCAAACCCACGCTCATCGCCTTCCTTTTTTTTGTCTTGGCTGCGTCTGGCCTGCCCGGCCAGGCCAGCGACCCTTATGCCACCATGACGGTCGAGGCGTTCAAGGCCAAGGTCGCCGCCGCGCTGGTAACCCGCAGCGGTGTAGTGAAGCATGAAGTGGTTCAGGCTGCCTTTAATAGCTCCCGCATTGATTTGGTTGAGGTATGTTATGACAATTCTGATTTGGGGTATTTCCATGAGGAGTTCGATAAGGTGCTGCCGTCGGATTTCAAGAACGAGATTGTGTTGATGAGATTGCGCAAGCCGTGGGACTCGGATTTACCTATGTGGGATGGGGCCTTCTTGCCCGAAACCGCCCTCCTCCCGACGGTGCAGGAATATCTGCCCGAGGTCGCAGCGGCGATTCGAAATAGTGACAGCAAGGTCAGAGGGACGGCACACGCCCAGTATTTTGCCGGCCTCCCTGCCCGCCTGAAATTTGCCGACCTGCTGGGAAAGGCGATTGCCGCCAAGAAGGCCGGACTCCCGCCGCCAACCCTACCCCCGGCCACGCTCGGCACAAACCTGCCTGCCCCCACGCCGACTCCCGTGCCCTCGAAGCCATCCGAGCCGCCAGCCGATTCCTCTCCCGCGCTCAAATGGCTGGCCGTCGCCGCCGCGACCCTCGCCGCGCTCGCGCTCGGCCTGCGCGCCCTCCGGCGCAAGTGATGCTGAAACGGCGTCTGCAAGCCAGACGCCGACAGGTTCAATTCCGGAATTTTCACCACGGATAGCGTGGTTTCACGGGTGGAATTCCATTCAACCGCTGGGCAACGCGAATCGGCGCTGACCGGAATATTCAAACGCGAAGAGCGCAGTGGACGGTAAGTCCGAACCGGTCTTTTCTCCGCGCCCTCTGCGGCCTCCGCGTTAAAAAGCTGCTTTCTACCTCACCGAGCGTTGGGCAGCGAGGGGTGCAAGGCCGCGCTCAGCGCGGAGCGCACCTGACGGCGACCAGCCGGCAGGAGATTCGGCGATTGCCATGGGCCGCCGTACTGGCCCAATGCCTGCATGTGCTGGAGCCAACCACGGCGGACATCGCGCGGCCGCCCAAGTCGGCCCCGTGGCAGGTCGCAGCGGCCGACTACCGCAAGCAGCGCTCCCAGACGAGCAACGGCTGGCAGGCGGAGCAGCTCCGTATGGGAGACGCCGTCGCGGTCAGCCATTACGTCGCCAGCCTGCGGCGGCAGCGCGGCCCCGGCCAGAAATTCCTCCACCACCTCACTACAAAAGTTAAAACCTGACCCCTTTTTTCTTTTCCCATGAAATCTAATATTAGATTATTACTATATTCTATTACAGCGCTTTTAGTGGCGGTTTTTATCCTGATAAGACCGAACAGTAAAAGCACGACTGCTGCACGCTTCAGCCAAAGCAGTGCAGCGGTGGTTTCGCACCCCGACATTGGCACGAGTGGCCGGTCTTCTGGCCGCGACGGTAAGATTTCCGAGGCTAATATGATTCGGACACTTGGTTTGGACGCTGATTCAGAGCAAGCTTACCTCGATTATCGCCAACGCAAAGGAATCCAGTCATCGGACTTTTTTACCTGGATGGATGTCAGTGATATTTCCAGTAAAAATATAGACCGTATTGTAGCAACAGTTAAAGCAAAGTCAATGGCAGATAGAATAGTGCGGACACAGGTAGCCTCACTTGCTGGACCAAATATTCCCCCGACCTATCCTTTAGATAAAATTGCGGCTGTCGCACATATTTACCTCAACACTAATCTTATTGCTGACGAAGGGCCAATCGCCGGTGTTGAAATCGACGGAATTTTTTTATTGTCAAGTTCACGCGGTCCACCAGATGATTTTTCCAGTGGTTTTGCTGTGGTTGCAGCCACGGGAGGAGTGATCATCTGGAATTTTTCCGATGAGGAAGCGCAAAAAAATGCCCCTTTGCGGCCTGTGAACAGAGGCGGTGGCCCAACGTCATCCTCTGCCGGGAGAGGCGGCGGCTGAGACAACTTGGAAGGCTTGTCGTATATTTCACAAGCTTGAAACTCACCGTGAAACCAAAAAGGGGTCGGGTTTTAAGTTTTGCAGTTCGGCATCTGGAGCCGACCAGCATTTCATGTTGGGGTTGGTGGAGACAGGTAGCGGGTGCTCGGCGGTATGTCCAGCTTACCGGACATTGGGACGACGTACGGCATACGGGACAAGGGCGGGAGTATTGGGGGCGATGCGGGAGAGGCCACCCGTGGTGAAACTTTGAGCTTTCGTCGTGACATTCCAGCCGTCGAGCATGACGAGCGGCTCATCGGCCCCGAGATCCTTGGCGGCAGCCTCGATGGTGATGGTCCGGCTTTCGCCGGGGAGCAGGGAGAGGTAGTTTTCGGAATAATACACGGGCAGTACGCGCGCGTTGGTGCGCTGGTTGCGGAGCTGGACATGGGCCATCACGGCGATGGCTTTCGTGGCATTGGTCAGGGTCACCTCAAGGAGGATTTTGCCGGCCGCGTCGTGGCGGACGATGCGCGAGTCGAGCGTTACGTCCGCGATCTGGTCGAGCGCGGTAAAATCGTCGGGCTTCGTCTCGTGCCAGTAGAAATTGTCGGAGATGACTTTGCCGGCCGCGTCGAGCAGCTCGAGTTTCACGAAGTGGACGGGCGAGAGGTCTTTGAGGCCGGAGGGAAAGCCGGGCGAGAGCTGGGTGGGAAAAGGGATTGATCCGAGGTCGGCCGCAAACGACGCCGGCACCACGGTCTTGGTCGGAGTCAGCGTGAAAGCCTTTCCCCCCGGGCCCAGGGTCGTGCTCCCCATGTATTCCGGCACAAATATTTTCTGGTCCAGCTTGACGGTGCCATCGAGATTCAGGACGCGAACGCGGGCGGTGAGGCCGGCGAGCGGCTGCGGGGTGTGGTTGACGAGGATCACGTGAAAATTGTCCTGTGTCATCATGATGTGGACGGGCTCGCAGGCCTTTTGCACGGCGAAGTAGGAGCCGAACGGCTCCAGCGAATAATCAATGATCTGCCAGACGAGGCAGGGCTGGGCGGGGACGCTCATCCAAGTGATGAGGGCGGTGCAGGGCGCGAAGAGCCGGCTCAGATGCGCCTCATACATGGCGCGAAAGGTCTCGTAGTCGGCGAGCTGCGCTTTGCGCGAAAACTCCGGCAGGCTCCGGTAAGGGCCGAAGCGCTGGGCGAGGCCGGTCTGGAACGGAAAGCTCGCGGGGTTGCCGTTGCCGGTCACGAGGTCGTGCTCGGCCCACGCGTCGTTGGGGAAATTTTTGTCGAACCAGTCCTTCTCCGGCAGCATGGCCTGCAAGGCCTCCAGGGTCGGGATGGAAGCGCTGCCGATCTCCGTCTTGAACGCCTCCTCCAGCGGCTTGTTGCCGGGGTTGCCGCTCTCGCCGGTGTAATACTCCTTCGGGAGCTGCCAGTGGTAGGGGCCGTTGGAGATGACGCCGTTGCCGGAGGTGGAGCTGGACTGGTAATAGCGCGTCGGGTCGAGCTCCTGCACGATGGCGGCGTTGCCGCGGTCGAGCTCGGGGGGAGGGTCGCCTTCGTTGCGGCCGCACCAGATGACGATGGAGGGATGGTTGCGGTAGCGGAGGAGCGTGTCGCGCACGTTGGCGAGATACAGGGGGATGTCGCGCACGTCGTCGGTGGCGTCGGCCGACTGCCACGGGCGGCCGTTGTTACTGGGGTTCGGCTCAAAGAACTCGTCCCAGACCATGATGCCATACTGGTCGCACAGGTCGAACAAGTCCTCGCTCGTGCTCTGGCCGACCCAGTTGCGGAGGATGGTGTAATGTGCGTCGCGGTGCAGGCGGATCTGCGCCTCCAGGCGCTCGCGCGGGACGCGCTTCATCGCCTCGTCCATGCCCCAATTGCCGCCCATGGCGAAGATGGGGACCCCGTTGACGGAGAGCGTGAGATTTTTCGAGGGAGGAGAATTTTTCGCGTCGTCCACGAAGTAGGAAACCTTTCTGATGCCGACGTTGAGCGCCTTGGTGTCCGAGGGCGTGCCGTTGATTGCAAAGCTGAGCTTGAGCGGGTAGAGGCTGGGCTCGCCAAAGCCATTCGGCCACCAAAGGCGCGGGTTGCTGATCCGGAGCGCGGGCGTGGTCGCGGGCGTAAGCCTCACCACCTGCGTGCCGCCGGCGGGAACCGTTACCGGGCCGGACTGAAACGAGATCTCACCGAGCGTGCCGGTAACGACGCCGGTCTGCGGCGTGTCGCTGACATTTTTAACGCGCGTCTCGATGGTGACATCGGCGCTGGCGGTGCTGGGGAGCGGCAGGTCCGTGGTCACGAAGGGGTCCACCACGAGCACGGGTCCGGTGGCGGAGACGGTGACTTTCTGCCAGATGCCCATATCGCGGTCGCGGATGCCGGGAATCCAGTCCCAGCCCATCGAGGCGAGAAACGTGGGGCCGTCCTTGGAGAGGATGCCGCCGTTGGGGCCGCGGCCGTTGGCGACGGTTTTCTCCCACGGGTCGCCGGCGTTGGGCGGCGGGCTGAGATAGACCGCAACCCCCGCCTTCTCGCCGGGCCTGACGAGCGCGGTGATGTCAAATTCTCCGCGCATGAACGCGCCCCGGATGTTGCCGGCTTTCGTGCCGTTGACCCAGACTTCGGCGAGATAGTTGATGCCCTCGAAGTTCAGCCACACGTGTTGGCCCGCAAAGCCGGCCGGGACGGCAAACTCGGTGCGATACCAATACGTCGTGCGGCACAGGCTGTCGGGGATGAGGTTGGGGCGGTTGTTCTCGCCGTAGAGCGGCTCGGGATAGACCTGGTTGTTGACGAGCGTGGTGAGCACGGTGCCGGGGACGGTGGCGCGATACCACGCAAGCGAGACCGGGCGCGGGCCGGCGGCCCAGAAGGAGGAGAGGTTGGGGCGCGACGGCTCGGCGTTCATCGCGGGCCACGGTTTGCCCAGATAGGCGGCGAAGCGCACGCTGTCGGGCTGGACGCCGGTCCCGGGCGCATTGAGCGCGGCCGACGGCGGGAGCCGGTAAGGCACGGGCGTGTAGATGGGAGGCGCGTAGCCGGGCTTCGAAATGTCGGCCCCGCTGTCCTTGACGAAAATCACATCCTGCATGAGCCACTCCCCCGCCAACGTAATCGGCGCCGGCAGCGGGCCGGGCGCGGCGGCGTAAGCACTGGCCGCGGCCAGCGCGAAGATGAGCCAGGAGGCCGGGGAACGAAAAGCCATGGGGGAACGGGGCGGTTAAAACCGTCCGTTGGACTGTCCGCCGCCTGCAGGCGAAGCAAGGGAATCTTTCGCCACGACCCGGCGGTTTCGCCGGGATGAGCGCCGCCCGGGCAACGCCGGTTTTGGCCGCGTGCTCACCCCACCTGGCCCCCCGCCGCCATTCCGCTCGCCGAACGCCAGCGCAGGTGCGGGCCAAATGGTTCCTCGCTCAGAACCGCACAGTTACACGCCCCTCCAGCCGCAGGGGAAGCTCGCGCGAAATGAGGCCCGCGCCCGTGTAGGTATCGCCGTTGTGGATCCAGTTGCGCGCGTTGGCGAGGTTCAGGATGGTGAGCGTCGCCGTCCAGCGCTTCACCTCGTAAAACACGCTCGCGTTGAGCGTCGTCTGCGCGTGGATGACAAGCTGCGGGTCGGTCGGCGCGACGGGGATGTTCACGTTCTGCGCGCTCTGCCACTGGGCGTTGAGGCCGACGCCGAAACCGCTGTCGAAGCGCTGGCGGATGCCGCCGTTGAGCAGCAGCCGCGAAAAACCGGGGATCCGCCAGTTGCCGGGCGCGGGCGAGCCCCCGGGGGTGAAGCCGCCGCCGGTCGAGGCCTCGAACGGCGCGGAGTCAACATAGTGGCCGTCCTGCAACGTCGCGTTGGCGAGCACGCTCAGGCCGCCGGCGGGCGTCCACACGGTCTCGAGCTCGAGCCCGCGCACGCGGAGGTTGTCGAGGTTGCCGAGCAGGTCGCGCACCTGGCGATCCTGCTGGAAAAGCGCCGCGCCGGCAAAGAGCCGGTGGCCGAGCAGGTCGGCCTTCGCGCCGGCCTCGGTGAGCACGCTCTCATTGCGGAAATCCTCGCGGTCAATCGTGCCGCCTGCGAGGCTCACGCCGCCGCCGGTCACGCTGCCTTTCGCGGAGCGGATGCGGTCGTGCGTCACATAGAGCGTGAGCTCGGGCCGCACTTTCCACAGGAGGCTGTAGGCCTGCGATAACGCGGTCACGTCGGCCGCGTCGGCGAAGCCGCTGCCGCCCGCGCCCACCGGGATCGGGTCATGCGCGCTGACGTGGTAAAAATCCTCCCGCAGGCCGACGATGGCGGTGAGCGTGGCCGTGAGCTTCGCCTCCTGCTGCCAGAAGAGCGCGGGGTTGAGCACGGTGCCGGCCACGGTGTTGCCGTTGGTGGCATTGTCCACGACGTGGTCGCCCCCGGTGAACGGGGTGGCGTCGAAGACCCGCGAGGGATCCGTGAGGTCGTAGAACGAGTAGTCCCCCGAGCCGTCGTTGTTGCCGGGGATGCCGAGGTCGGGGATGTTGAAATAGCCCACGAGGCTCCGCACGGCTTCGGAGCGGAACGACGCGCCGGCGATGACTTTTTGCGCGTGGCCGTCCGCATCAAAATCCCAGTGCGCCTCCGTGCGGTTTTCAAACGTGTCCTGCTGCACCTGCTCGACGTATTCAAAGGCGTTGAACCGCTGGCGGTTCACATGCTCGTAGAGCGAACGGTTGATGAGCGTGAGCGTCGGGGAAAATTCCCGCGTCACGATGACCTGGGCGCGGGCGATGCTGGCGCTGGAGTAGTCGCCGAGCGAAAACAGCAGCGCATCGCGCGGGAGCTGCACCGGCACGGGGGCGAGCGGGCTGCCGGACAGATAGGTGCCGTGGTCAATCAGGTCCTGCGTGACGCGGTTGACGCCGAGCGCCTCGGGCGTGTTTTGCCAGAAGAACTGCGCGTTGGCGTCAACCGTGAGCCCGCCCGAGGGTTTCCACGTGAGCGCGGCAAAGAAATCCTGGCGGTCGTCCTTCACCCCGTTGCGCCGGTAAAAGGTCTCGCCGCCCTGCCCTTCGTAGCTGAGGCGCCACGCGAGACGGTCGTTGATGGGGGCCGTCGTGTCAATTTGCAGCGAGCCGTTGGCAAACGAGCCGTCGCCCCCGCCGGGCACGAAGGTGCCGATGCGCGCGGTGATGGTCGTGGCCGGGCCGGCGAAGCTCGGCGCCTTCGTGACGTAGTTGACGTAGCCGCCGAGCTGGTGCCCCGCGCCAAAGACCGCCGTGCCAGGGCCGCGCACGAGGTCCACGGAGCCGACGTTGTTGAACGAGGGCAGGTAGCCGTAGTTGCTGTAGCTGAGCCGCTGGCCGTTGAGGTAGGCCTCGGCAGTATCGCCGCGGATGACGGGGGTGGTAAGCAGGCCGTAGCTCGACGGGGCGTAGGTCGAGGGCGCGTAGGCCGCAAGGTCGGCGAGGCTGGCCACGCCCTGCTGCGCGAGCAGCGCGGGCGTGAGCGTGGTCGCCGCCCGCGGTGTGTCGAGCAAGGTGCGCCCGTCGCCGAGGACGCCGGCGGTCGGCTGCGTGAGCGGGTTGAGAGAATCAGCGGCGGGCTGGCCGACGACCGCGTAGGGCGGGAGCGCGACGGGGGCGTCCTCGGCGTGGGCGGTGGTGCCAAAGAGGACCGCAACCGCCGCCGCGAGCCCGAGGTGAAGTGCCGGAGCACGCATTGTCGGGGCGCAGTCTTGCTGCGCCCTCTCAGCCGCAATCCCGGAAGGGCGCAGCAAGCCTGCGCCCCGACATGGGCTGGCGACAACGGAACGGATGGCTGAGAGGATTTTCGGGAGGAGGCGCATGGTTTTGTTCGCCCGGCCCAAAACAAAAATCCCTGCGCCGAAAACAGTGGCCGCGCGCCATGCGCGGCCTCGCTTGTTTCCTTCGCCGGTATGATCCGTTTCAGGTTCAAAGGGTCGAGCGGCCGAGCGCACCGCAATCTCAGTCCTCCGCGGAGGACACCCCAACGAGCAGAACGGTTGAAAGCGCGCGCCGTGCGTGATGGCAAGCGAAAGTTTCTGGCGCGGCAAATTTCGCGCGTCCGGCAACTCCGTCGGGCCGGTGGCTTGCACCGGCCGGTTCGCTTCGGGTGGCGGGGGTTTGACAGCACCCACGCCCACGCCATCGTCGGTGCGCATGAAGGCCGCGTCCTACCCTGCCCGCTGTCTGCCCCGCCCCGCTATTGTGCCCCGCCCGAAGTTTTTTTGGTGGGAAGGGAGGTGGATGCTGGCGGGTTTGCTCGTGGGGGTCAGGCAGGGAGGACGCGGTGGAACGGGCGGGAGGCATGGGAAGGAAAAGGCTGTAGGGCTGGTGAACAGGATCACGCCGGGCGCGGCGGGCGACACGCTGGAGAAATAGTTGTTGTTCTCGTCGTTGGTGAGCTGCACCGGCTCGGAGCCGCCGGCCTTCATCTGCCACACTTGCGCGCTACCGGTGCGATCGGATGTGAAGTAGATGGTCTGGCCGTCGGAGGAGAAGGCGGGGTTGTAGTTATTAAATGGGTTGCTCTCCCCGCCAAGAGCTTGGGGCAGTGTCGCTGTGTCAGGGTCTCTCGATGAGTTGTCGGTGGGGACAGTATATATTTTGGAGAAATAATTGGCGGCCAGTGCTTGTGTCGAAGGATTGGTCGGCGATTGTCCCCGGGAACCGAAGCCGCTTCGTCTGCTGAAAATCCATATTTTGCCGTCAGGAGAGGAATTACCTGCGTTCGCTCCCATGGAGATTTCCGAGAGGGGGCCTCCGGCGACAGACATGCTGTTCAATATGGGAGAGCCTGGGAAATCTGATTTCGGCATCTGCAAATCGGCCATCGGATTGTATGATTCCCGTAGCATGACAAAGGCGAGAGATTGGCCGTCAGGTGTGAGAGCGATCGAACCGCGAGTAACATTGTGGAGCGTATAGCTTTGCAAAGGCATTGGCAGTCCGCTGACGGGCCGCGGGTTGCCGGCGAGCGTCTGGCCGTTGGCGTTTTGCGCTGGCGTTGGCGAGACGGGGATGCGCATCACGCGTCCGTCGCGGACGAAGGCGATGGCATTATTATCCGGCAGCCAGACAGGGCTCCCAAGCTGGTCGGTGCTGGTGTAGAGCGCGTAGCGGTCGGTGACGGGGCTGGAGGCGGCGGACTGCGTCTCGATGGTGTAGTAAAGTTTCGGAGTGGCCGTGAAGGGGCCGGGCTTCAGCTCGACGTTGGAGAAGACGGCGGTCTCGAGGTTGGCGTCGTTGTGCGAGCAGACGCCAAGGCCGACGTAGAAATCGCCCGCGAGTTTCAGCGTGTGGCCGGCGCCGGTGAAGCGGAAGTTTTCCCCAACTTTGTCGGCAATGAACACGGTGGCCTCGTCGCCGTGCTTCTCAATGCGGAGGCGCTTGGGGCCGGCCTGCGAGACGCGGATCTCAAAGGACTCGCCAGCGGGCGTGTCGCGGAACTGGAGCGCGGTCATGCCGTCGCCGTGGGTGGAAACGTCGAAATAGGGCGCGTCGGCGTCGAGCGACTGGCGGAGCATGAGGACGGCTTTGCGGTGGTTGTCAGAGGGGCCGGGGTTGCCGGTGGGCGGCTGGAACTCGACATCGGCGGAGAAGACGACGTCTCCCGACATCTTTTTCCAGACGAACTGGAGGGCGTCGGCGGCGGCCCAGATGTTGGCACCGCTGGCGGCGACCGCGTAGGTTTTCTTGGCGGGATCGAAGACGGCGGAGCCGGGGCGGCGGATTGTGCCGAGGTCGCTCCGCGCCTCGAAGAGACCGACGGCACCGGCAGTGGTGACGGGCCCGGGCGGTGGGGTTGCGGGAACGGCTGCGGAGGCCAGAGACCAGAGGCCTGAAGCCAGGGACAGGAAGCCGAATAACGGAGACCGGAGGCGGGGCGTTTTCATGGCGGGGCGGAGGGAAGCGTGCGCGCCGCGCGGTGCGGCGGCAAGCGTAGAGACGGGCAAGTCCGAACCAGAATCTTTTACAGAAGGCCGCAAAGAACGCGAAGCCCGGAACCGAGCTCACGCGGCTCCGCTCTTCGCGCTCCTTTGCGACCTTCGCGTTAAAATCCGAATCCGAAAATATGGCTGCGCCTATTTCTTCAGCACGGCGTTCCACTTCGCGAGATTGTCAGCCTGCGCCTTGAAGAGGGCATCGGTGGGGTCGAGGATTTCGATCTTGGTGATCTTGTCGCCCATGGCGATCTTGTTGACCACGTCCTGGCCCTTCGTCACCTCGCCGAAGACGGTGTGCATGCCGTCGAGCCACGGGGTGGCGACATGGGTGATGAAGAATTGGCTGCCGTTGGTCCTGCCGGTGTTGGAATATGGCACCTTGCCGTTGACGGGATCCCTGTCCCGGCCCGGGTCGGAGTTGGCCATCGCGAAGATGCCGGGCTTGTCGAGCTTGAGATCCTTGCGGGTTTCATCGGCAAAGCTGTAACCGGGACCGCCGGAGCCCCAACGCGCCTTCATGGATTCGTCTTTGGAAAGCGGGTCTCCGCCCTGAATCATGAAAGGCGGGTTGTTGATGACGCGGTGGAAAAGGAGGCCGTCGTAGAAGCCTTTCGAGGCAAGATTGAGGTAGTTGGCGACCGTGACAGGTGTCTTGGTCGCGAAAAGCGTGCCGGCGATGTCACCCTTCGAGGTATGGAGGATGATGCGGATGTCCTTCACCGTTGCGCTGGCCGTGGCGGGTGCAGGGGCCGGAGCGGCGGGGGTGGTCGCAGGCGTGCTGCTGGCGGCGCGGAGGGCGAGGGAGGTGGCGGTCAGCGCAAAAACGCCGGCGAGGGTGCGGAGGAGGGAGGTTTTCATAGGGTGAGGATCGGAGGGGGGATGCGAAATATGAAGGCCTGTGAGCTGGGTGAAAAGAAAATTTCTCCCGCGACACCCAGTCCGGCGGGAAACGCCGGGGGCCGTTGCCCAAGGACGCGTGGCGCGGAAAACAGGAGAGGCGTCCCCTTGCATGGGACGCCTCTCACACCAGCAAACCGAAAACCACAAACCAAAGTGGGTATTTGCCTGCGCGGGGATAGACGCACCCGGGGTGGAAACGCTCAAAAATATCACGGTATTTCGATCAAAACTACGTATCTTACGATCAAACAATATGTTCCGTCTGCTAAGGCGGGGGATTGACGTCTGGGAGGAAGGCCGGTCCCCGGTGGCGACCGCAAACAGCTCCGAGAGCGGTCCCTCCGTCGGACGGCGTTTAGCTGAGCCACGGCATGGGATTTTCGCCGTCTTGCGCCGCGCCGCGCGGTTGCTACTGCTCGCGCATGGGACCGACCGAAACCATCAACAAACCCGACCTGCCGGCGTCCACCGGCACGGCGCATCGCTTGGAGCTGGCCGCGCGGTGTGAGGCGTTGCGCGGGGAGCTGGCGCGCATTGTGCCGGCCGGCGCGCAGCTCGTCTGGGAGGTCGGCTGCGGCCACGGGCATTTTCTCACGGCCTACGCGGCCGCACACCCCGGCGAGCTATGCGTGGGGGTGGACCAGGAGCTGGACCGCATCCGCCGGGCGGTCCGGAAACAGGAACGCGCGCGGCTGCCGAACCTGCATTTCGTGCGCGCCGAGGCCCGGCTGTTTTTCGAGGCGTTGCCGGCCGACGCAACGCTCGCCGCGATTTTCGTGTTGTTTCCCGACCCGTGGCCGAAACGCCGGCACCACAAGCACCGCCTGTTGCAGGAGATTTTCCTGGGCGACGTGGCGGGCCGGGCCGGACCGGGGACGCCGTTGTATTTTCGGACCGACCACGCGGAGTATTTCAGCGCGGTGGAGGCGATGCTGCGCACGCATGCGGACTGGCGGCTGGTGCCCGGGGAGCCATGGCCGTTTGAACGGGAGACGGTTTTTCAGCAACGGGCAGCCGGGCATTTTTCGCTCGTGGCGCGGCGGCGGTGATGCTTGCCCACGGATCGTCGGGATTGACGACGGGTTCCGTAATCCCGCCCGCTCCCGAAACGGGCGGCCGAAGGGTGAAAGGCACCGCGCTGGTCGCCATGCCGGTCGGCACCTCGGCTGGGTGCGGGGCCCCAGCAAGCCTCCCACCAAATGGGGCCCGACCCGGGACCGGAAGGCGCCGGTCGGAAACCGGCCCGGCTTTTCGGACAGTCTCAGCCCTTCTTCGGGCGGCCGCTGCGGGGGGAGGATTTTTTCGCGGCCTTGGCGTTGAGCCAAAGCGAACCGTCCTTGGCGTTTTGGTTTAGCCAAAAAATTTCTCCCTCATGCTCGGTAAACACAGGCTTGGCCTCGGGATCGGCGGAGGGGGGCGGCACCCCGGCGGCGGCGAGCGTGGCGAGAAAATCAGCCTCGGCCTGGTCCACCGTGCGGGCGAGAAAGCCGACCTCGCCCGAAACGCCGCTGCCGCGCTTGTTGGGCTTGAGCAGCAGGCGCACGGCACTGAGGGAATTTTGGGTTTTCGATTTTCGATTTTCGATTGGACCGGACGGCGAGTTGCGACCAGCCGCGTCTGGCCCATCTGAACTTTGAGATCTGGAATTTGAGCTTTGCCCGGCCGCGACCGGGTCGCCGTCGCGGTGCTCGTGGCCGTTGATCCAGATACCCCCGCGGCTGTCGCGGTTGAGCCAGTAGGCGTAGGCCCCGATGTCGGTGGGCGCGGGCTTGTCGTTGGGGTTTTCGCTGGCGACGAGGCCGAGCGCGGCGAGCGCGGCGACGAGATCGGCCTCGGGGCAGCGCAGCGCCCGGGCCAGAAAGGTTGTGCTGCCC
>CAIQBC010000041.1 GCA_903869955.1 uncultured Opitutia bacterium | reverse complement strand
TGATCGAGGTCGGCGGCAAGGCGCTGGTTGTGCGCGCGGCTGAGGCGGCGCTGGCGTCGGCGGCGTGGCCGGTGGTTGTGGTGCTGGGCGCGAACACGGGGAAAATCCGTCCGCTGCTGGCACGGCTGCCCGTGCTCGTCGCGGAAAATCCGGCGTGGGCCGAAGGCATGGCGTCGTCGCTCCGGGCGGGAGTCGGCACATTGCGGACATTTTCGCGCGCGCTTGATGGCGCGTTGGTGGCGGTGGCGGATCAGCCCGCGTTTTCGGCGGAGATCATTGCCCGGCTCGTGACGGCGCGGCACAAAACAGATCGTGGCATCGTGGCCGCGCGTTATGCGGGGCGGCTGGGCGTGCCGGCGCTGTTCGGGCGCGAGCATTTCGCGGCGCTGGCGGCGCTGACGGGCGAGGAGGGCGCGCGGCATTTTCTCGCGGCTTACGCGGCCGAGACGGCGGCGGTGGACTTGCCGGAGCTGGCGGTGGACTTGGACACCCCGGAGGATGTGGCGCGGCTGGCGGTTAAAATATCCCGAGAAAACCTTAAGTCCTGACCGCTTCTGGCAGGCTCTTCTGAGCCTCCCAATAGGCGACAGCTTCAGGCAGAGACGCGATTACTTGCTGAGTGATTTCGCGATAGGAACCTGAACTGAATTCAAACCAGGGATCGTCCAAATGAAGCACATTCCTTCCGATTCTTTTTCTTTTGCCCAGATCATGCGCCGTAAGCTTTTCCGGTGGAATGTGATTTCCCCATTCAGCCGTAACCTTATACGGCGGCTTATACGCGACCTCGATAACGAAACTGCCGCCGCCAAGGCGAAACTGGAAGGTCAATAGATCAATGCCAGTATCTGAGATACGGCGAAAATGAGGCAACGATCCACGAAACCCCAGTGACTTTAAGTGAGGCACGACATCAGCCTTGAGCTGAGCATTCATTTCTTGGCGTGTGTCTTTCATCTTTACCAAACAGCGATACTCAGTCAAAAAGTTGTGAGTAAAACCGACTCACGGCAGCTTAGTCTCGGAGACTTTTTTCGTCTGCGCGGCGCGGTAGGCGTCGAGGGCGGTTTTGATTTTCGTGTCGCCGAGGGCGAGGATGGCGGCGGCGAAAAGGGCGGAGTTGATCGCGCCGGGCTTGCCGATGGCGAGGGTTGCCACGGGGATGCCGCCGGGCATTTGCACCATCGAGAGGAGCGAGTCGAGGCCCTTGAGCGAGGCGGACTCGATGGGGACGCCGAGCACGGGCAGCGGGGTGAGCGCGGCCGCCACGCCGGCGAGGTGTGCCGCACCGCCGGTGGCGGCGATGATGACCTTGAGCCCGCGCGCCTCGGCGCCGCCGCACCACTCGAACGCGAGCTGCGGCGTGCGGTGCGCGCTGATGACGCGGCGTTCGTGCGCGATGCCGAGGGTGTCGAGCGTCTGCGAGCAGTTTTGCATCACGTCCCAGTCGGACGCGCTGCCCATGATGATTCCAACGAGTGGTGTGGCCATGGTCGGAAAAAAAGCGGGTGCGGGCCGCGTGGC
>CAIQBC010000040.1 GCA_903869955.1 uncultured Opitutia bacterium | reverse complement strand
CTACCTCTCGTTGCTCGCGTCACATCGCTTCAACCGCCTCAACCTCTCCTTCGGCCTCGGCTACGACGGCGGCTACGAGGGCGGCCTCGGCCTGCGCGAAGGCTACCTGCACTTCACCTATCCGTTCCTCGTCAAGGTGCCGGGCTACGACGTGCGCGCGACTAACCTCACCGACGCCGAGCGCGACTCCAACCTCGCCATGCTCCGCTTCATCACCGACGAGGCCGCCGCGCGCGGGCTGGATTTCTTCATGGGTCTGTGGACGCACTCCTTCGAGTGGCCGAACAGCTCCAACGCCAACCACCTCATCACCGGCCTCACCGCGCAGACGCAGGCGCCGTATTGCCGCGACGCGCTCGCGCTCATCCTCAAGGCGTGCCCCGGCATCACCGGCGTCACCTTCCGCATCCACGGCGAGAGCGGGGTGCCGGAGGGTAGCTACGATTTGTGGAAAACGATTTTTAGCGGCCTCACGCTCAGCGGCCGCCGCCCCATCCTCGACCTGCACGCCAAGGGCATTGACCAGCCGACGATTGACGCCGCCATGAGCACGGGACTGCCCGTCAGCATCGCGCCAAAATTTTCCGCCGAGCACATGGGCCTGCCCTACCATCAGGCGGCGATCCGACAGAAGGAAATGCCCACGGGCCGCCCCGGCACGGCGCAATACGCCGTGAGCGAGGGCGCGCGCAGCTTCACGCGCTACGGCTACGCGGACCTCATCGCCGCTGGCCGCAAATACGGCCTCTACCACCGCATCTGGCCCGGCACGCAACGCCTGCTCATGTGGGGCGACCCGGTGTTTGCCGCCGCCTACTCGCGCGCCGGCTCATTTGGCGGCACGGAGGGTGTGGAGATTTTCGACCCGCTCTCCTTCAAGGGCCGCAAAGGCTCTGGCCTGCCCGGCGGACGCGACGGCTATGCCGACGCCACGCTGCGCGCCTCCGGTGGCGACCATGAAAAATTCCGCTATGGCTACCGCCTCTGGGGCCGGATGTTTTACAATCCGGACACGCAGCCGGAGGTCTGGCAGCGTCAGTTGCGCGCCGACTATGGCAACTCTGCTGCCGACGCGGATATTCCTCTCGGCACGGCCAATCGAATTCTGCCCTTGGTGACTTCCGCCCATCTGGTGTCCGCTTCGAACAATAATTACTGGCCGGAGGTTTATGTGAATATGTCCATCGTGAACGCGTCGGGCGCCCCGCCGTTCAACGACACGGCCGACCCCAAGCGTTTCGGTGGCGTCAGCCCGCTCGACCCGCAGCTTTTTTCGAGGATGGACGATTACGCCGACGAGCTGCTCAAGGGCGCGGGCAGCGCCAAATACTCACCAGTTGAGGTCGCGCAATGGTTGGAAGGCCTCGCGCAGACCGCCGAAGTCCAGTTGGTCCGCACATCGCTTCATGGTGACTGGAGGACCAACGAACCAATCTTTCGCCGCTTCACCATCGACGTGAAAGCGCAGGTCGGCCTCGGTCGTTTCTTTGCCCGAAAATTCCGGGCCGGCGTGCTGTATCGCCTCTTCGAGCGCACGGGCGACCGTGCCGTGCTGGAGGCTGCCGTCCAATCCTACAAAGCGGCGCGAGCCGCTTGGGTGCAGATCGCAGATGCCACCAAGGGAGCCTATGCCGCCGACCTCTCCTGGGGCGACGCGTGGTATCAGCACGGCCATTGGGCTGATCGCATCACGCGGATGGACGAGGACATCGCAGCGATGCAGGCCAAGTCTGCACCTGCCGCCGCCGCGAACCCCACGCCAGAGAAAACCGCCGCGCTCCTCAAGCTCGTGCAGACGGGAGCGCCATCGCGCCCGGCACCCGGCGTGACACACACGCCGCCGGCGTCGTTCCGCCCCGACCAATCTGTGATGCTCGCGCTCACGCCCGCCGCCGGACAGTCACTCCCGAAAGAAGCAACGCTGCACTACCGCCATGCCAACCAGGCCGAGCTGTGGCAATCCGCGCCGATGGCACGCGACGGCACCGGCTTCCGCGCGACCATCCCCACCGAATACTCCAACTCGCCCTATCACCTGACCTATTATTTCGAGCTAAACCACGGCACTGAAGTGCCCGCGTTGTTCCCCGGCTTCGCCCCCGACCTCGCCAACCAGCCCTACTATCTGCTCCTTCGCGCAACGTAGAGCCGTGGCGCTGGCTGCCATGTAGGGCCGTACCTCGCGTGCGTGCCGCTTCGGGAGCGGGCCGTTCAGAAGGGACGCCCATACAATTTCTTTCCCGGCCCGGACTCAGTATTTTAACGCAAAGCAGCGCAAAGAGACGCAAAAAACGGAGGTGCTGCTCCGGAGTTGGCCTTCGTGAACTTCGCGACTTTCTGTTTAAAATCTGCCTACGGTGATTGAATAGATCAGGGTCTATCAGTTTGAGTCAGTGGTTGAAAATTCCGACGTCCGTCTCACGGCTTCCGCCGCCGGCGCAGCAACGCCTTCAGCTGGTCGAGCAAGCCCGCGTAGCGTAGGCCGGGATCCACATATTTCTCCAGCACATAAAACAGAAAATAATAAAACCGCGCCGCCGCCCACACCAGCACGGCAACGAGCAGGGCGGTCTGCCACGACGGGGCGCGCAGAAACAGGCAGGAGGCAGCGAGCACCGCAATTACAAGAAACAGCCAGCCCTTGAGCACAATGAGGCGTTTGGATTTGAGGTCGCCCATCTGTGGAAATAAACGCGCTCCATCCGTCCGCCGCAAGCCCGACAGTGACGGGTTCCTGCCATTATTGTAAGGTATCTGACTTGCAGACGCTGGGTAGAAAATGCCGACAATGCCTGCAAGCCAGACACCTTGCGCGCTTTTATTGCGGTGTGTGGTATTGACCGCAGATACCCACAGGGGACGCCCTTCCATGGACACCATCCCCGTTATTCCCCGACTGCCCCGGGCTTCCGCCTTTCGGGTTGCGGTGCGGTGGCTTTCAGCCACTTTCTCCGTGCCATGAAAAAGGTCCTCCCCCTCGCGTTGCTCGCTATCGTGTTGCCATGCTGCGTCGTCCGCGCGGCCGATGTCCCACCGCTGCTCTCCCGAAACTCCGCCGAGCAACAGCTCGCGGTCCTTGTCAAACAGGTCAAGGCCAAGCTCGACAAGGCGACCCTCGAAAAGCGCACGCCGACCGAGACTGACCTCGCCGAAGAGCTCAAGCAGTTCGACACGCTCCTCACCGAGCACAAGGGCGACCAGAGCGAGGCCGTCGCCGACATCCTCGTGATGAAGGCCCAGCTTTTTGTCGAGGTGCTCGACGAGCCGGAGAAAGCCATCCCGCTCTTCAAGCAGCTCAAGGCCGATTTCCCCTCCAGCCCGCTGGCCAAGGAGGTGGACGGTGCCGTCAAGCAGCTTGAGGAACAGCTTGAGACCGAGAAAGTCGCCCGCGCGCTCAAACCCGGCGTTATCTTCCCCGCGTTTCCCGCCGACCTCAAGGATCTCGCTGGCCAACCGCTTTCGCTGGATAAATTTAAGGGCAAAGTCGTGCTCGTGGATTTCTGGGCGACATGGTGCGGCCCGTGCATTGACGAGCTGCCCAACGTCATCGCCACCTATAAAAAACACCACGCGGAGGGCTTCGAGATCGTCGGCGTGAGCCTTGATCGTGAAGGCGACAAGGACAAGCTTACGGCCTTTCTCAAGAAAAACGACATGACGTGGCCACAGTTTTACGACGGCAAATACTGGGAGAGCAAACTCGCCGTCCAATATGGCGTCCACGCCATCCCCGCCGCCTATCTGCTTGACACCGAAGGCAAGATCATCGGCGAGGAGCTGCGCGGCGAGGCGCTCGAAAAGGCGGTCGCCGGCGCACTTAAAAAATGAGCGGGAAAATCGTCTGTCGCGGCCTGTTGGCTCTCGCCGCGTGCGCATGGCTCGCCGCCGGGCTGATGGTTTTCCCCGGGTGCTCACGCCGCACAGATCCATCCGCTGCCGCAGTAGCTCCAGCGGCGCCGCCCGTCTCGGCCCTCACGGTGCAGCTCACGCGGCTGGCCGCCGCTGCCAAGGCGAAACGCGCCGCAGGCGCGCGCACCGAGGCGGAGTTTGCCGCCGAGCTGAAGGAAGTTGACGCTCTCCTTGTCGCGCACGCGTCCGACATGGCCGAGGCCGCGCAAATCGCCATGCTCCGCGCCGAGTTCTGGCAAAAAATGATCGGCCAGCCCGACAGGGGCATCGCGCTATATCAGCAGGTGAAGGCTGATTACCCCGGCACGCCTTCGGCCAAGGATGTGGACGAGATCGTCGCGAGCATCGTCAAGGTGGAAGCGAAGAAAAAACTCGAGGCGGCGTTCACCGTCGGCGCGCGTTTCCCCAGGTTCGTCGAGCAGGATATCACCAGCCAGCCACTCACACCGGCCGGCCGGGGCGGCAAGGTTGTGCTGGTTGATTTCTGGGCCATGTGGTGCAGCGACTG
>CAIQBC010000039.1 GCA_903869955.1 uncultured Opitutia bacterium | reverse complement strand
GAGACCACGTCGAACATCATCGCCAAGTCCATTTCCGTCGGTCAGGGCCGCAGCACCTACCGGGGCATCGTCCACATCCCGAAGCACCTGAAGGGGTGCAAAAACAACACCGAATGTGACGCGCTGCTCATCAACTCCAACAGCCGTACCGACACCTATCCCGCCATCACCGTGCGCGGCGACCGCAACGCCACGCAGCATGAGGCGAGCGTCTCGAAGGTGAACGAGGAGATGATTTTCTACATGCAGTCACGCGGCCTGACTGAAGGCCAGGCGATGAGCCTCGCCGTCAACGGTTTCATCAATGATCTCGCCCGTCAGTTCCCGATGGAGTATTCCGTCGAGCTGAAACGGCTCATTGATCTGGAGATGGAAGGCAGCGTTGGCTGATTATTAACCAGTGCAAAGACGCCAAGGTGCGAAATACCGGCCAAGGTCAGTCTTTGCCTCATCCTAGCATCTTCGTGTCTTCGCGCTAAAATGTCCATATTGACCGAAACCAAGCCTTCCGTCGGCAGCTTCACTGCCGACGCTTTTGCCGCGCATCTCGCGGCGCAGTCCACCGCGCCCGCTTGGTGGCTCGACCGCAAACGTGCCGCCTATGAGGCCTTCGTCTCGCTCCCGCTCCCCAAGCGCACCAATGAGTCCTGGCGCTTCAGCGCGCTCTCCGGCCTAACGCTCGATGGTTTCAAGGTCGGGCGTATGGACCCAAATCCGCCTTCCAATGCCTCGCCCTTCAGCCCCTCTGCGCTCGTCTTCGCCAACAACGCCCCCACCTCGCGCCCCGTCCTGCCCACCGAGCTCACCGCGAAGGGCGTTGTCGTTGCCACCCTCGCCGAGGCTCTCATCAGGCACCCCGAGCTCCTGAAGGCCCACTTCATGGTGCAGCCGCAAAAGCTCGGCTCCGAAAAATTCGCCGCTCTCCATGCCGCGTTCGTTGGTGATGGGGCATTTATTTATGTCCCGCGCGGAGTGGAGGTTTCCGCCCCCATCGTCATCACCCACGCTGTCTCGGGCACGGGCACGGCCGTCTTCCCGCACACCCTCGTCATCGCCGAGGAAAACTCCAAAGTCACGGTCGTTGACCACTTCGTCTCCGCCGACTCCGCTGGGCACCAATTCGCCTGTGGCGCAAACGACCTATACGCCGGCCACGGCGCGCAGCTCACCTACGTCGCCGCGCAAAATTGGTCGCGCGATACGCTCTCGTTCCAATTCAATTCGACGGTCGTCCGCCGCGACGCTCGCGTGCAGTCGCTCAACCTCCATCTTGGCGCGCGGCAAGCCCGCCACGAGTCGCTCTCGCAGTTGCAGGCCCCCGGTGCGTTCTCCGAGATGCTCGCGCTGACTTTTGCCGAAGACGCGCAGGAATTTGACCAGCGCACTCTGCAAATCCACCAGGCGCCGAACACCAAGAGCGACCTCCTCTACAAAAACGCCCTGCGCGACACCGCGAAAACCATCTTTTCCGGCCTCATCGTCGTGGACCCCGACGCGCAGAAAACCGACGCCTACCAGAGTAACCGTAACCTCATGCTCTCTGACGACGCCGAGGCCTGCTCACTCCCCGGCCTCGAGATTCAGGCCAACGACGTCCGCTGCACGCATGGCGCGACGACGAGTCGCATTGATCCCGAGCAGGAATTTTATCTCCAGTCGCGTGGCATTGCGAAGGAAGCCGCCGATGAGCTGCTCACGTTCGGCTTTTTTGAAGACGTGCTCAACCGCCTCGCGAGCGATGAGCTCCATGCCGCTTTGCGCGAGCTGATCCAGACAAAGTTCAAGGTGGGTGGCCACGGGAAAAACACCTGAGCCTTCCAGCAGGCCGAAAGGGCCGAATCATGGGATCTCGCCCGCCTCGGTCCGCCGCGTGAGTTGGATGGTTGCTCGCTGGGGACTCGGGATTGTTCGCAGTCCCAACATTGGTCAAAGGTGTCGGGAACGGATCCCGTGCATTTTGGGCAAATCCAATCTATTTGCTGGTTCCGTTCATTCGATTTTCTCACGGCCACAAATGCGGCGACAATCGACCGGCCTCCGCCAAATCTGATCATACGTGATGCATCGCACCGGCCAAAAGAGAACAGTTGGCAACCCAGCCGCGCCGTGCGCATTGACACCGCCGCCGTTGCGCGCGACGTTGCCCGGCTCCCATGTTGAACGAGCCGCCTTTCGATTCCGTCGCCGCTGCGATTGCTGCCATCGCTGCCGGCCAGCCCGTGATCGTGACCGACGACGAGGCCCGTGAAAACGAGGGCGACCTCATCATGGCTGCGTCGCTGGCCGTGCCGGAGACGGTCAACCTGATGATCCGCCACGGCAGCGGCATCGTATGCGTGCCGACTGTCGAGGCGCAGCTCCGCCGCCTCGCCCTCGGCCCGATGGTTGCCGGCAACCGCGAGACCCATCGCACCGATTTCACTGTGAGCGTGGATGCCGCCGAGGGTATCACCACCGGCATCAGTGCCGCCGACCGTACGCGCACCATCCGTCTGCTAGCCGGGACGGAGACACGGCCCGAGCAGCTGGTGCAGCCCGGCCATATGTTTCCGCTGCGTGCCCGGCCGGGCGGGGTGCTCGAGCGCGCCGGCCACACGGAGGCGGCGGTGGACCTTGCCGTGTTCGCCGGCTTGCCGCCTGTCGGCGTGATTTGCGAGCTGGTCAACGACGACGGCACTGTGCAGCGACTGCCCGAGCTAACCGCATTTGCCAAAAAATTCGGCCTGAAAATAATCTCGATCGCGCAACTCATCGAGTATCGCGCGAAACGCGACCGCCTTGTCGAGCTAGTCGCCACGCGGCCTTTTCCCTCGGAGTTCGGAGAGTTCACGCTGCACATCTTCCGGGGCAAGCTCGACGGCCGCCACCACCTCGCCCTCGCCGCGGGGACGCTTGGCCCCGAGCCGACCCTCGTGCGCGTGCACAGCGAGAACCCGCTCGGCGATGTTTTCCGCCTGCGCGGGCTGGGCACACATCGCGCGCTCACCGCCTCGCTCGAGGCTGTGGCGCACGCCGGACGCGGGGTCGTGCTTTACATGGAGCATGGCGATGGCGGCCCGGAGCTGCTCGCGCGGCTCGACGCCAAGCCTGGTGAGCAACCGCCGATGAGCTTCCGCGACTATGGTACCGGCGCACAAATCCTGGCCGCGCTCGGACTCCGCAAAATCCGCCTGCTCTCGGGCAGCACCCGCAAGGTTGTCGCCCTCGACGGCTACGGTCTGGAGATCGTGGAGCAAATTGCGGTGTGACGGCACGGGTGAAAGCGCAACCGGGCGGCAGGCTTTGGCCCGCCGTGGCGGATTTCGGGTTGCGGAATGGCCGCGTGGTGTTGCACTCGGCTGCCTTTACTTCTTTCCACTTTCGCCACCTTGCCATTCCGCGTTCCGCGCCAGCCTCCGCATTTCCTTCATGAGTTCTTTCCCTCCCACCGCCCCGGTCATTGACGGGGCCGCGTTTTCCGTTGGGGTGGTGGCCGCGCGCTACAATCACACGCTGGTGGAGGCGTTGTTGGCCCGGGTGCTCGCCGGCCTGCGGGCGGCGGGCGTGAAGGAGAATAAAATTACCGTCATCCGTGTGCCAGGTTCGCACGAGGTGCCGTGGGCGGCGCAGGCGCTTGTGACCTGCCCCGCCGGCTCGCGCAAGGGCGGCGGCTGCGACTGCGTTCTTGCGCTCGGCGTGCTTGTCGGTGGCAGCACCAACCACCATGAGCTGGTCGGCACGAGCGTGTCGCACGCGCTCCAGCGCGTCGCGCTCGCGACGGGGGTGCCGGTCATCAATGGAGTGATCGTTGCCGACACCCGGGCGCAGGCGGCTGCGCGTTGCACGGGCCGCATCGCCCGTGGGGCGGAGTTTGCTGCGGCTGCGCTGGAGATGGCCGCGCTGAAAAGAAAATTTATTCGATGAACAAAACCCAGTTCGCCAATCGTCGCCTTGGCCGCGTCGCCGCCATGCAATTTCTCTATGCGTGGAGCCTGAACGCGCCCGCGCACCTCGCCGACGACCTGCGCCTCTTCTTCACCGAGATGCCCGAGCCACGCGAGCACTATGCGTTTGGCGAGGAGCTGATCCACGGCGTGCTCGAGCACCGCGCCGACATTGACGCACGCATCAAGGGCCTTGCCCACAACTGGGAGTTCGAGCGCATCGCCAAAATTGACCTCGCCATCCTGCGACTCGCCGTCTTCGAGATGGTTTTCCGCACCGATATCCCCCCGGTTGTTTCCATCAACGAGGCCATTGATCTCTCGAAACAATTTTCGAACGCCGACGCGAAGCGCTTCATCAACGGCATCCTCGACCGCTTGAAAGACAGCCTTGGCCGGGACGCACGTAAGGCGACGTGAAGGCAGCCGCGAGCTGTGGGTCGCGGGTAGCCGCACGACTTGCTGCTCGCATAGGTGCAGATTTCCACTCGCTACCCGCTACTCACTGCCCGCTACTTTCGCCATGTTCGGTCTCTTCCAAAAATTCAAAGCAGGCCTCGCCAAAACGGTCTCCGCGATCGCGGCCAAGACCCACGGCCTCTTTGGTGGGCGCAAGATTGACGCCGCTTCGCTCGACGAGCTGGAGGAGGCGCTCTACACGGCCGACTTTGGGGTCGAAACGACAACGGAGATTTTGGCCGAGATCAAAACTGCGTTCCGCAACGATCCCGCGCTCCAAGGCCGGCAGGCCGCCGAGATCGGCGCCACCGTGCTTACGCGGGTGCTCGCAGGCAGCGAGGGGCGGCTCGCATTAAAGGTGGGTTCGCTGCCCTCGCTTGGTGGCGACTTGCACGGTGGCGGCGGCCCATCCACGGCCGCATTCCCCACCGTGATCGCCCTCATCGGTGTCAACGGTTCCGGTAAGACGACGACGACGGCCAAGCTCGCGTGGCGGCTCAAACAGGACGGCTGTTCAGTGACACTTGCCGCGTGCGACACCTTCCGTGCCGCTGCTATCGAGCAGCTCAAGTCATGGGCGACCCGGCTCGACTTGGAAATCATTGCCAGCCGCACCGGGGCCGATGCCGCCGCCGTGGCGTTCGACGCGTGGCAGGCCGCGCGGGCGCGCGGACGCGACTACCTTCTCGTGGATACTGCCGGCCGCCTGCACACGAAAGGCAATTTGCTGGAGGAACTTTCAAAAATCCGCCGCGTGCTCCAAAAACACGATCCGGCTGCGCCGCAGCACGCATGGCTCGTCGTGGACGGCTCGCTCGGGAGCAACTCCATTGAGCAGGCCCGGGTCTTCCACCAAAGCTTCGGCCTTACCGGCCTCGTGGTGACGAAGCTCGACGGCACCTCGCGCGGCGGGGCCATTGTGGGCATTTGGCGTGAGCTGCGGCTGCCGATTTATTTTCTCGGCCTCGGCGAGCAGCCGGAAGACTTACAGCCATTCGACGCCTCCAGCTACGCCCGCGCCGTCTTCGGCCTCGAGGACAAGCAGGACTGAAACGGAAATCGCGTAAGCACGGGAAATTGAAGCAGGAAGCTCGGAAACCCAGAATCAGATTCATGGCTTCTTGGCTTCCTGCTTAAAATTTAATGCTCCTATTCGGCTTGCGGCGCACGTGGCCTGTTCCCTGATTTCCTGAGTTCCAAATTTATATCACCCATCCCTATGACCGACCCCATCGTTGTCACCGGCCTTTCCAACCGTGAGTTTTTCGAGACGCACGCGCGGCCGGGGCGCATCGGCCTCGTCGGCGGTTCGGAGCCGGCCAACCGCCTCATTGCCCGGGCGCAACGGCACCTCGACGAGGACGGCGCTTGGAGCCATTGGTCGCATGCGTTTTTATTTCAAGGCCGGCGGGCCGACGGACATCATTGGATCATTGAGTCCGACCTCGACATCCGGCGGAAGCACATCCGCCTTGGGGTGCAGGAAAATCGGATCGCCAAATATGCCGACGACGCCGATTACCCGGTGGTGGGCGTGATTGACCTTGGCCTCACGACGAAGCAGGAGCAGTCGGCGTTGGCGCACGCGCTGGAGCTGGTGTCCGCCGGCACGCGCTACTCGATGCGCGAAATCATCGGCACGGTCTGGGCCTTGCGGCATCCCAAGTGGCAGCCGAAGGAAAACCTGCTCGGGCAGGAGAAGGCGTTTTATTGCTCAGCGTTTGTGCGGCACGTGCTGGGCCGCGCGGGCCTGAACCTCTCGCCGGACGTGACGGAGAAAAATACGACGCCCGAGCACCTCTGGCGGATGCCGGTGCCGCACACGAAATGGCTGCTGAAGCGCGAAAAGCAACCGGGTGCCTTGCGCCAGGCGGTGAAGCGCGTGCGCGAGCGCATCGCGAAACGGCGGAGCGGAGGCTAAAAAATCGCGGAGGCGCGGAAAGACGGAAGGACTGAAACTTTAAGCAGGAAGCCAAGAAGCCATGAATCAGAATCTGATCCCGAGTTTCCTGGCTTCCCCCCTTCGATTTCTACGCTCTTTGCCCTTCAGCGTTTCCGCGATTGCATCTGCTTGGTGAGTGCGACGAGGAACGGGGCTTGGCCGGGGAGTTTTCTGAACGCGGCGATGGCGGCGGCGGATTCCTTGTCGGCGCGGCGGCGGGTGGCGGCGAGGCCGTGGAGCTTCACGAAGGTCGCCTTGCCGGCCTTGGCGTCCTTACCGGCGGTCTTGCCGAGCGTCGCGGTGTCGGCGGTGGCGTCGAGGAGGTCGTCCACGATCTGAAAGGCCAGTCCGAGGTGCCGGCCGGCGTGGCGGAGGGTGGCGAGATTTGTTCCGTTAGCGGCGCCGACCAAGCCGCCCATGACGAGCGCGGCCTCGATCATCGCGGCGGTTTTGTTGCGGTGGATGAACTCCAGCTCGGCGGCGGTGGCGTTGGATTTTTTCTCGGCGAGCAGGTCCTCCATCTGTCCACCGATGAGGCGTCGGCTGCCGGCGGCGTCCGCGAGGCCGCAATGGGCAACCCAGACCTCCCGGCACTGCGCGTGATGAAAGAGCCTCCTTCGTCCACGTCGGCGATCCGCAGTCTGGGGTCCGTCGAGGGCGCGCGTCCTTTCCTGAAGG
>CAIQBC010000038.1 GCA_903869955.1 uncultured Opitutia bacterium | reverse complement strand
CTACAGGTCAGGGATTGGCCTCGCAAGAACTGAGGTTGAAAACAATCAGCAAACGCTCCCCCTCCTCGACACCCTGCCCTCCGCCCCCCACCCTAGTCCGCATTATGAGTCAACCCGCCTGGAAGCCCGCCGGGAAATTTTCCGATATCCTTTACCACAAGGTCGACGGCATCGCGCGCGTCACCATCAACCGCCCCGCGAAGCGCAACGCCTTCCGCCCCGAGACGGTCGCGCAGATGATCGCGGCGTTCACCGACGCACGCGAGGATCAGAAAATTGGTGTCGTGCTGCTCACCGGCGCGGGCCCGCACACCGACGGCAAATATGCCTTCTGTTCGGGCGGCGACCAGTCTGTGCGCGGCAAGGCCGGCTACATCGGCGGTGACGGCGTGCCGCGCCTCAACGTCCTCGACTTGCAAAAGCTTATCCGCTCGATGCCCAAGGTCGTCATCGCGCTCGTCGCCGGCTATGCCATCGGCGGTGGCCATGTGCTTCACCTCGTGTGCGACCTCACCATCGCGGCGGACAACGGCGTCTTCGGGCAGGTCGGCCCGCGTATGGGCAGTTTTGACGGTGGCTTCGGTGCGAGCTACCTCGCGCGGGTTGTTGGGCAGAAAAAGGCGCGCGAGATCTGGTTCCTCTGCCGCCAGTATGGCGCGCAAGAGGCGTTCGACATGGGCCTCGTCAACGCCGTCGTGCCTGTGGCCAAGCTGGAGAAGGAAGGCGTCGCTTGGGCGCGCGAGATTCTTGGCCACAGCCCGCTGGCCATCCGCTGCCTCAAGAGTGCCTTCAACGCCGACGTGGACGGCCAGGCCGGCCTGCAGGAGCTCGCGGGCAACGCGACGCTGCTCTATTACCAGAGCGAGGAGGCGAAGGAGTTTCATTCCGCCCAGTGTGAGAAACGTCAGCCCGATGCGCGGAGATTTCCCTGGCTGCCGTGAGGCGAATATACCGTTGGTCGAAATCCTATGAACCTGATCAAAGGCGACGTCGTTGAAATTATCTCAGCAGACACGCTGCTGATTGAGGTGCGCTTCATCGGAAACTTCAACAGTAAGGGATTGCCCGACTTGATCAAGGTGCGGTTCTCCGCGTTGAGCCCGCCCTACACTAAAGGTGTGGCTCCTGAGTACATAGTCGAGACATTGAACAAGACTCTGCTTGGCGTTTACGTTTCAGCAAACGTCTCAGGACCGGATTTGAATGGCGTCTACAAAGGTAAGGTCACTCGGGAAGGAGCCTACTTCAGGAGGAAGAAGAAATTTATGTGAAATAACTGAAGATGGGCCGTGCATTCCGGGCACGGGGTTCAGTGTCGAGCTGATCGGTGACGTTACGGTGCCGCCTGCGGGCTTGCAGCCGCGCGCTTTTTCCCGAGGCTTAGTGCGCATGATTGAGGTCGAATCACTTTCCAAAAATTACGGCACTTTTGCCGCCGTGCGCGGGTTGTCGTTCACGGTGCGGCCGGGCGAGGTGCTCGGGCTCGTCGGCCCCAACGGCGCGGGCAAGACTACTACGTTGCGCTGCCTGGCGGGCATCATTCCTGCCAGCAGCGGCACCGCTCATATCGCCGGACACGATGTGGCCGCTGATCCGGTGGCGGCGAAGCGGGCGCTGGCGTTTTTCCCAGACGAGCCCCGGCTCTTCGACTATCTCACGGTGCGACAGCATTTGAACTTTGTCGCGCGTATCTATGGTGTGGCCAACCATGAGCAGCTGGCCCAGCCGCTGCTGGAGGAGCTCGAGATCGCCGACAAAGCCGACGAACTGCCCGGCGCGCTTTCGCGTGGTATGAAGCAGAAACTCGCCATCGCCTGCGGCCTGCTGCACGCGCCGAGGGTGATGTTCTTCGACGAGCCGCTCACCGGGCTGGACCCGCTCGGCATCCGCCGGATGAAGGACTCCATCCTTAAGCGTGCCCGCGATGGCGCAGCTATCGTGCTCAGCTCTCACTTGCTGCACCTGCTCGAGGAGGTGTGCTCGCATGTGCTTATTCTGAAAAAGGGCGAAAAGATCGCCGACGGCACCCTGGCCGAGGTTGCCGCGCGATTTAGCAACGGCGAGGCCGGGGTGAGCTTGGAGGAGATTTTTATTCGTGCCACCGGGGGCTCTGAGAGCTAACACCACAGGTGTGTCGAGATTGCTTATTGGTTACCGCCTATCGCTCATTTGGAAATTTCCAACCGCAAGCGTACCGACGAACGCACCACCCGCCAATTTCCAATATGTGCCCATGCGCTCCGCCCTCCGAAATGGCCCGACAGGCGGCAACCAATAACCCATAAGAATTTTCCCTTTGCTCTCTGCCCTCCTGTATCTGCGGCTCACGTCGCTCAAAAACCTTTTGCTCACCCGTCTGCGACGGCTGCGGCAGCCGAAATATTTGTTCGGCGCGGTGGTTGGGGTGGCGTATTTCTGGTTTTTATTTTTTCGCCGGCTGGGTGCCGGCCCCTCGGTCGTGGTGACGAACGTGAGCATCCTAGGGCTCCCGGCGACGCGCGGCAGCCTGGCGTTGCTCGTGGCCCCGCTGGGCGCGCTGCTGCTGCTGGCGATGATCACGCTGGCGTGGGTCCTGCCGACCGAGAAGCCCGGACTGGCCTTCACCGAGGCCGAAGCGGCGTTCCTGTTTCCCGCGCCTCTGAGCCGGCGGACGCTCATCCATTTCAAGCTGCTCGGCTCGCAGTTCGCCATTCTGTTCACGTCGCTGTTTTTCACCCTGCTTTCGAATCGCTGGACCTCGCTCGGCGGCAACACTCTCACCCACGCCGTCGGCTGGTGGGTGATTCTCTCGACGCTCAACCTGCATGCTGCGGGCGCGGTGCTCACGCTCACGCGGCTCATTGATGGCGGTGTCAGCCCGGCACTACGGCGGGTGGTGGTATTTGGTGGGATGGCGGTGCTCTTTGGCACCTCGTTCGCGTGGGTGTGGCACGACTTGAGCGCAGCCCCGGCGGCCCCGATCAATGGCTTTGGACCGTTTCTGTTGACCTTTCTCAACGGTGGCACGTTGCACTGGCTGCTCTGGCCCTTCAAGCTGGTCCTCGGGCCGTTTCTGGCGGCGGACGCATCCAGTTTTCTGCTCGCGCTCGGCCCGGCGCTGCTGATTTTGGCCGCGCTTTATTTCTGGGTGATGCAGATGAATGCGGCGTTCGAGGAAGCGTCGCTCGGCCTTGCAGAAAAACGCGCGGCGGCCATCGCCGCGTGGCGCTCGGGCAAGCGTTTCTCCGTTCGCGTCCGGCCGAACCCGCCGGGCCGCCGGCCGCCTTTCGCGCTCCGCGGGACCGGCCGGCCGGAACTGGCGTTTCTTTGGAAAAATTTGCTCGCGACGCATGCGTGGCTGAATGGGCGGACGTTTCGGCTTTGCGCGGTGGTGATCGTCGTGGGCTGCCTTTGGCTCGCGCGCCATCCGGAGTGGCACACCCAGCAGATGATGGTCGGCGGCGGTGCGCTGATCGCGGGCGGCTACATCATGCTGCTCGGGCCGCAGATCGCGCGGCAGGACTTGAGGAGCGATCTCGTTAACGCGGATGTGCTCAAGACCTACCCTTTGCCCGGCTGGCAGGTCGTGCTGGGCGAGCTGTTCGCCCCCGTGACCATCCTGAGCGGGCTGCTATGGCTCGTGCTGCTGACGGCCGGGCTGGCGTTTGCCCCGCACGGCGCCAGCGCGGCTTGGCTCACGCCGGGCGTGCGTGTGACCGGCGGGGCGTGCCTCGCGCTCGTCGTTCCGCCGCTCGTCGCGCTGCAGCTGCTTGTGCCCAATGCGGCGGCGGTGCTGTTCCCGGGCTGGTTCCACTCGGGGCGTGCGCGTGGCGGCGGCATTGATGTGATGGGGCAGCGGCTGATTTTCGGCCTCGGTCAGATGTTCGTGCTGCTGCTCGCGCTGCTGCCTGTCGGGCTCGCGGCGGTGGTGCTTGTGCTCGCTTTCTCGTGGCTCATTGGCTTACCGGCGGCCGTCGTCCTCGCCACGGTGGCGGTGCTGACGGTGCTGATGGGCGAGGTATGGTGCGGTGTCTGGCTGATTGGCGAGCGGTTTGAGAAACTCGACCTCTCGGCTGAGCTGCGGGGGTGAGGGCAGCGCGGAGTGTTAGCCGCGGCTCGGCGGGCGAGTAGAGCGAAAAGCGGGTGAGCGCACCCCCGCCTGCATCCGCCTGGCTCAGGTGCGGAAGAGCACATCCTCGCGCTTGAACATCCGGACCGCGAGGGCGAGCGCGATGGCGGCATAGGCGCAGGTGGAGCCAAAAATCAGCGCGAGCCAGGGCCAGTGCCACACCCCCGAGAGCATTTCCCGGCAGGCCAGCGAGATGTTCAGGACCGGCACCAGCGCGAGGCGCGCGTTGAGATCAATGCCCGGTAGCATCCCGATCACCGCCGGCAGGACGACGATGATCATCAGCGGCGACACATAGCTTTGCGCCTCCTTGAAGCTCTTGGCGAACAAGGCCACCGTGAACAGCACGGCGGAGAACAGCACGGCGACCGGCAGCGTCAGACCAATGACCCCGAGGATGCCGACGGGGGAGAAACGGGGGAGCGTGCTGACGAGGCCCGGGGCGAGCGCGCGGCCGATGGCGAGGCTCAGGCCCATAGAGGTGGCCGACAGGATCATGGCCGCGAGCGAGCCGGTCAGCACCATGAGAAACTTGCCGAGCACGATGTCGCCGCGCGCCACCGGGCTGCACAGCAGCGTCTCCATCGTGCCGCGCTCCTTCTCGCCGGCCGTCAGATCCAGTGCGGGATACATCGCGCCGGTGAAGCAGAGAAGCAGGATGACGTAGGGGATGAAGCCGCCGGCGAGGTTGCCGCCGACCTTCTCGGGCGGGGCGACGTTTTCCCCATGAAACTCAAACGGCTGCGCCAGCGTCGCCGGCAGCCCGTGGTCGCCGAGCCGTGCGACCACCGTCCGCTCGCGCAGCGCCCGGAAGAAATCCTCCAGCTCCTGCAGGCCGCGCTGCGAGCGCAGCTCGCCCTCATAGTGGTAGAACACCACTGGCGGCGCGAGCCCGGTCCGCAGCCCCGCTTCGAAACCGGCCGGAAGGCGCACGGCGGCACGGATCTTTTTGTCGGCGATCTGTTGTTTCCAGTCGTCCGGTGCGACCCCGACCCTGAGCCGGGGCGACTGTTTCAGCTCCGCGACCACCCCCGGCGAATCCTCGCCGCCGAGGATGACCACCGTCGGTATTTCTTCGCGCACCTTGGCGGTGACACGGAGCGCGACCTTGCCGACGCCGAAGGTGAGCAGGGGCATCACGAACGTCGGGATGATGATCATGGAAAGCAGCGCGCGCCGGTCGCGCAGCATGTCCTTCAGTTCCTTCCGGTAGACGGTGAAAATGTCGCGCCAGCTCATGGGACGGCCCCTCCTCCGGCGATTTTTACGAACGCGTCCTCCAGGTCCAGCGTGCCGGTTCGCTCGCGCAGCGCGCCCGGCGTACCCTCGGCCAGCAGCCGGCCGCCGTGGATGATGCCGACCGTGTCGCAGAGCTTCTCGACCTCGCCCATGGCATGGGTCGAGTAGATGACGGTCTTGCCGCGGTCACGGCAGTCGCGCACGAAGCGCACAATGGCCCGGGCGGACATCACGTCGAGCCCGAGGGTGGGCTCGTCGAAAATCATCACCGCCGGGTCGTGGATGAGCGTGCGGGCGATGGAGGTTTTTTGCTTCATGCCGGTAGAAAATTTTTCGCAGCGGCGGTCGAGAAATTCGTCCATGTCCAGCTCGCCCGCGAGGCGCGCGGTGCGAGCGGCGATGGTGGCGTCGGCGAGGCCGTGCAGCCGGCCGAAATAGGCGATCATCTCTCGTGCCGTCAGCCGGCCATAGAGGGCCGTGCTGGAGGCGAGGAAACCGACGTGGGCCCGCACCCGCTCCGGCGCGGCGGCGATATCATAGCCCGCCACCGTCGCACTGCCCCCGCTGGGACGGAGCAGCGTGGCGAGCAAGCGCAACGCGGTGGTCTTGCCCGCGCCATTGGCGCCGAGCAGGCCGTAGATCCGCCCCGGCTCCACGCGCAGCGACACGCCGTCCACCGCCCGGATTTCACCGCGCTTCCGGTCGCGGAAGACTTTCGTGAGGGAGCGGGCTTCAATCATCGGGTGGAGTGGCCGTTGTCACTTTTTCCGGTAGACCGTGGCGGGATCGAAGAGTGGCGGTGCGGTGAAGGCGAGCGGGAAGGCCGGGTCGGCGAGGTCGGTGAGGCGGCGGTAGAAGCAGGACTTGTAGCCGTTGTGGCAGGCGGCGTTGGCCGCTCCGGCCTGCTCGACCTTGAGCAGCAGCACGTCCTGGTCGCAGTCGGTGAACAGCTCGCGCACGAGCTGGGTGTTGCCCGACTCCTCGCCTTTCGTCCAGAGCTTCGCGCGAGAGCGGCTCCAGTAGGTGGCGCGACCGGTGCGGAGGGTGTGCGCGAGCGACTCGGCGTTCATGAACGCAAACATCAGGACCTCGCCGGTCACCGCATCTTGCGTGATGCAGGGGATGAGGCCGTCGGGGCCGAACCGGGGCCGGAGCGTGGTGCCGAGCTCGATCTCAGCGGTCGTGGTGCGGGAGGGAAACACGGTCATGGCGTGGATGGTGGAGCCGGCGGGCCCGGAAGGCGAGGTGGTTTTCGACCTTGGAACGGAGATAACGGAGAGGCGCCTGACATCGGGCTTGTCGGCGGGGGACGAGAGCTGTTGGACTGGCTACCCATGAGACTCCGCCTGTTCTGGCCTGTATTGCTTCTCTGCGCCGCCGCGCCGGCCGCGCGCGCGCTCGTCGAGCACCAGGTCGTGAAAAAATTCACCCCCCCCACCACTGGTGCAGTGCTGCTGGTGGACACGTTTAGCGGGGCGATCACCGTGACCGAGTCCGATGGCGACAGCGTCGAGGTCATTGTGACCGAGCAGTGCGACGAACCCGATGAGGCGGCGGCCGCGGCGAAGTTCGCCAACCTCGACCTCGTGCTGGCGCAGGACCGGGCCGGGGGCGTGTCCATGACGGCGACCTATCGCCGGAAGGTGACGTTCACCTGGGAAAAATGGCCGCCAGTGGTGCTCGCGTTTGTCATCAAGGTGCCGCGTCGTTGCGACGTGGACTTGCGCTCGCAGGACGGCGACATCACGGTTGGCAAGCTGCGGGGTGCAATCAAAGCCACGAACGAAACGGGAAAGATTTTCATCGGCGAGACGGAAGGTGCCGTGACCGTGCGCTCCCGGGCCGGCGAGATTGGCATCACCGCTGGCACGGGCCGGCTCGACGTGACGACGCTGACGGGTAACATCTCCATCGGGCGCGCCCCCGGCGGCGCGCGGCTGGCGAGCGACGGCGGCGACATTGAGGTGCAGCAGGCGGGCGGTGATTTTCGGGTGGACGGTAACGGCTCGCATGTGAAGGTACGTTTTACGCATCCGCTGGCGCATCCGGCTGAAGTGGTGACCTCCGGCGGCAGCATCATCGCGATTTTTGACCAACGCACCGCAGCCAGTGTGGCCGCAACGGCGTCAGTGCTGAACAAGGTGACGGTGCGCGGCCTGGTATCGGCGGGAGTGCCGGACGGCGAGACGCGGACGCGGCTGACCGCGAAGCTGAACGGCGGCGGACCGGTGGTGACGCTGCGTGCCGGTGGCGGTCAGGTGCTGATGCGTGGCGAGCCGCCGACTCTGGCGGCCGACACGGTGAAGGCGGAGGGTGTAAAATAAAAAGGGCGCGGCCAAGGCCGCGCCCTTAAAATAACTTTACGCGGGCCCTTAGGTTGCCTCGTGCGGCGGGAGGAGGCGGCTCACGGCGACTTTATCCAGATGGGCGAAGACGGGAAGGCCGGCGTCATGCGGTATCGCGATTTCGCCTTGGATGAGCGGGGTCGCATAACGGGCAAATTGGAAGTTCATGCTAACCCCGTCCTCGTTGATCCACTCGCGGGGGAGTTTTTTTACGCCGTTGGCAATGTCCGTCAGCGGGGCGAGGCCGGTTTCGCAGGTATAGTGGTCACCGTCTCCGCGGACGAGGGTGATCATTTTGTCGGTCTCTCCGTTGACCGCGGCCTTGACGGCCGCCTGACCGGCGAGAAAGGCCTCGTCGGCGTCGGTCTTTGAGCCGGCGTGGGCGGCGGCGCGCTGTGCGATGCCTGGCTTGGAGGAGCGGGCTTTCACCCCCGGGAGGTGTTGTTCGACCAGGCTGCGGAGATATTCGCCGGCACCGCCCAGTTGGGCGTGGCCGAACGCGTCGGCCGCCTCGGCGGCGGCGATGTAGTTGCCGTCGGCATCAATCAGGCCTTCGCCCACGACTACGAGGCAGTATTTCTCACGCTTGAGGACGCGTTGCACGTCGGCGATAAATTTTTCGGGGGAAAAGGCGACCTCGGGGAGATAGATGAGGTGGGGCGGGTCATTGGGCTGGTCGCGGCGGCGGGCGAGCGAGGTGCCGGCGGCGATCCAGCCGGCGTTACGGCCCATGACCTCCACGATGGAGACCAGGTCGTTCTGGCCCATCGCGCCGTGGTCGCAGGCGAGTTCGCGGACGGTGGTGCAGAGGGCCTTGATCACGGAACCGTAGCCGGGGCAGTGGTCGGTGACGGCGAGGTCGTTGTCCACCGTCTTGGGGATGCCGATGACGCGGAGTTCGTAGCCCTGCTGCTGGGCGAGCTTGGAAATTTTGTCCGCCGTGTCCTGCGAATCGTTGCCGCCCGCGTAAAAAAAGTAACGGATGTTGTGGGCTTTGAAAACCTCCAGGACACGCTCGAAGTCAGACTGCTTTTTCAATTTGTAGCGGCAGGTGCCGAGGGCCGCACCCGGGGTGTGCCGGAGCGCGCGGATGGTCTGCTGTGACTCGGCGGCGAGATCCACGAAATTCTCATGGAGGATACCGAGCACGCCGTTGACCGTGCCGTAAATCTCCTCGATGCAGGCGTGGTTCAGCGCCTCGGCGACTACGCCGGCGACACTGGCATTGATGACGGCGGTGGGGCCACCGGACTGGCCCACCAAAACATTGCCTGAGAGTTCAGCCATGAGAGTGAAGTAGATAAGGTTTATTGAGAACGTGAACGGTCAGGCTGGAGGGCCGGGCGCACGGCTGGCAAACCCAAAGTGGAAAAAGAAAGCGTGGCAAAGGCGCGGGGGCCTAGACAGGGTCTACGTCGAGGTTACGGGCGCGCCCGCTGCCCATCCAGCCGAACCTGCCGCACCGGCTGCCGTGAACCTGTCGAGCACGGCCAGTTGTCCGGGCGATGCCACCTGCACACCCTCTCCCTCACCCTTTGCCACCGCGCAGGAGGACGAGATTGGTGAGGTCGTTCTCCTCAAACTCTTCCCAGTAGCCATCCTCGAGATCGCGCAGTCGCGCGTCGGCGTCCAGCGGTGGACCGCCACCGCCGGCGAGCGACTGCTTGGTATGCTGGGCGGCGAGGTCGCGGTCGGCGAGACGGGTGACGAGTTCGTGCCAGAAATTGTCGTTGTTGTATTCGCCGATGTATTTTTGCACCCGCCCGTCTTCGGCCAGCTTGGCGGAGGGAATGAGGCGGCCATCGGCGCCCACATCCACGAGGTCAGCGCAGCCAAGCGGGGTGGCGAGGTCGAAAAGTTTCTGGGTGAGCTCGTCGTAGCGACCGTCGGCGGGGCGGGATGGCTCGACCGGGGCGGCGTCATCGCCGTCGTGGTGGCGTGGGGCGGTAGCGACGAGCAGGCCGAGGTGGGCGAGCTCAAGGAGCCGGGTATATTCTTTGGCGGTGAACGTGACTTTCATTCCTGTCAGTGCAACCGCCGTGCGGCCGCGCGCAAGGCGGGAGTTTTTGGCCAGGCGTGTCTAACGGCAGCCCCGGCTGTTATTTTTTGTCCGTGGCGGGGGGTAGCACCTGTTCCAGCGTCGGGTTGGCCGAGGCTTGGCCTGCAATCGGCCGGGCTATCTCCACCTTGCTTGGGCCGGTGACTTTGAGCACTTGCACCATTTGCGCGCCTTTCGCGTCCGTCAGGGTGAAGATCACTTGGTCACCCACCACTGCTGCCGGTACGGGCCAAGGCACCCTGATTTGCTCGACGCGAAACGGGTCAGCGATGTCAGATCGCCCTTCGCCCTGCGTGAGCAGTTTCGGCGGTCCGCCGGCCACGCTCTGCCGGGTGATAGTATAACGGTAAGGGCGATAACCGCCGGACGGCTCCACCGCCAGTTGGCCATCCACCTTGAGTTCGCCGGTCGCGTTTGTGAAGGCCCGGTGTCCGCCCGTGGAGGTCGTAACCAAAATCGAGTCTACCCGCAGCGGCGGCGGTTCATATGGACGGATTTGGTCGGAGAGAAACCCAAGATCGTGAAGCCTGGGATCGACTTTCTCGATAGGCTCGGGCCATGCGGTCTCCCGCACCAGTCTGTCCAAGGCCTTTTGTAGTGATTCCGCCGAAGAGGGGGCGTAACGATGTGCGGTCCACAGGGTCTCATCTAAGCAATATTTCAAATAGCTTGGCGCTGATTCTGGGGCAGCACCAGCGATGGAATATCCTCTTACCACCTTAAAGGGGATGTCATTCACCAGCGCGATAGGCTCCCTTGGCCATTGTGCCCCGAGTTTGACGAGGGCTATCACGCCACCATCCCCAAGACCGACAAATACTGGGACACCAGAACCAGGATCACGAAAATTCTGTCCCGGTTTTGGTTCGAACAACATCCGGCAAAGCTCGATGACCTGATCCCGAAAGCCAAGGGCCTCGTCGTTCGCCCATGCCTGAAGCTTGGCGACACGCTGTGCCTCGGGCAACGCCTGCAATACCGCCGCCACCTCGAGGAAGGACTCGCTGCGGAACGGGCCGTAGCATTTGCTGATGTCAATCGCGGCAGGCGGCGTCGTCGACAAGGGAGCCGGGGCGGGAACAGGCGGGGAAGATGGCATGGTCTCGGCAGCACGGCTCGCAACGAAGGCGGCAACAGACACGAGCAGCAGGGTAGCCGGCAGGTGCGGGAGTCTCATGTACTGTAGATATGACGCCGCGCCGCCGCGCGCAAGGCTCAACCGCCGCCGTTTTCCCTCTTAAAATCGCTTGCGTCGCCCCCGGCGCACCAGCGATGCTGCCAGCGATTCACGCCGCGCCACGCGCATACCAGCCAACCTTCGCGGGCTTCCGCCCGCTTCTTCGGACCACATGGACGACCCAACCCCCCCTGAAAATCCCTCTGCGGATTTCAACAAACTCGACCTGTCCCAGCTCCAGAGCTTCAGCTTTGGCACGCAATGGACGCAGGACAAAGCCCAGCCCGGCGGCGGCTCCCGCCCGCCGCGCGAGGGGCGGCGCGAGGATCGTCCGTTCCGCCCCCGTGAAGCTGGCGGCCCAGGCGGAGGCACTGGCGAGCCGCGTCGTGACCGCCGCGAGTTTCGCCGGCCTGCGGGTGGTGATGGCCCTCCGGGTGAGCGAGCGGGCGCACCCGCACCGGGTGCAGGCCATCCCCCACGTGGTTTGCGAGGGGACGGGCCTGGCAGCGGGGGCTTTCGTGGCCAGCGTCGCGACGACCGTGAGCCTCGTGGCGACGAGCGGGGTCATTTTCGCGGCCCCCGTCGTGAGATGGAGATGGAGCGGGGGCCATACCTCAGCCCGTTTTTCGGTGTCACGTTTTATCCCGAGGAGGCAAGTTTCACCGCGTTGGTGAAAACCATCCGCAGTTCGTTCCGTACCTTCGAGCTGTTCGAAATCGCGCGTGTCGTTGTCGGCAAGGCCGACCGCTGCATCGCCCTGCTCCAGCGCCTGCCCGCCACCAACGCCGACGTGTCGCCGGCTGCTGACCCTGGGGCCGGGCCCGCGAAGCCCGCACCGATTGCCATCTCGGTCCCCGACAGTTTGCCTTGGGAGACGGAGGAGGCTGCCGTTGCACACGTGATGGCCACGCATCTTTCTGTGTTTTTTGAGGCGAGCGAGGTCGAGATCGAGCCGCCAAAGGGAAACTTCCAAGTCATCAACAAATGCGGTATGACCGGCGAACTGCTCGGCCCGCCGAACTATCACCGCTATCCCCAGATCATGCGCCAGCACCACGCCGCGCGCGTGCGGCTGCCCTTCGAGGCGTTTGCCGCCCGGATTGAGACCGTGCGCGACCCCGAGGTCGTCAACCAATGGCTGGCCAAGATGAAAAAAGTCACGCGTTACACTTGGAAACCGGCTGCCGAGGGCGACGCCGCACCCGCCTTTGACACGATGGAGGACGCGCGTCAGCACCTGCTCGCCAACGCCCGGGAGAAAGTCGTTCGCTTGGTCGAGAGCTGGCGCTTCGCCGGCAAGAACCTTGAGACGTTGCCGCCCGGCGAAATCCGCCGCGCGGTCGAGGGCGCGCTCGAGCGCCAGCGCCGCTTTCCGCTCGATACGGCCAACGCGCTGCGCGGCCGGCTGCGCCGCGAGGGCCTGTCCATCTTCAAGAAGGGCTCCAAGGGCATTACTTACGTTTGCGCCGTGCGCCGCAAGTTCCGCACGCCCGACCAGGTGTTCGCCGAGAACCTCGGCGCGCTCATCACATTCATCGAGACGCATCCGATGATCCGGCGCGGCGAGCTGCCAGAGAAAATCCTCGGTTTGAAAATGCCCGCCGCCGTACCGCCGGAGAAACCGCCGACCGCCGTTTCTCCTGCCGTCGTCGCGAACGGCTCTGCCCCTGGGGTGGCAACGGCTGGGCCGAATTCTGATCCGACGGCTTCGCCGGCGTCAGTCCCGTCCGAGGTCGCCATCGGGGCTGGTGGCAGCGGTTCGGCCGCCGCCGGTTCGCCGTTCTCGCCGGAGGATCGCGAACGGCTCAGCAAAATGCACGGTGACCTCCGCTGGCTCGTGAGCGAGGGCTACGTCATGGAGTTCATGGACGGCCGGCTGTTTGCCCCGCCGCCTGTCGCCGCCGCCCGCCAGCAGGAGGCGGAGACGGCCGAGGATGACCCGGAAAACTTCCCCGATACGCCCGCCGCCGTTCCGCCCAGTGAGACCGGCCAACCGCGCGGAGACTCCCCTCCGGCCGAGCTGGCGTCCGAGGCTTCTGCCTCCTCCACCGAGGCTGCCCCGCCGCCCATCTGAGCACTTCTCGATGTTATCTCGGTCTGTCCGGCCGGGACTGGTCATGGTGGTCGGGATCAAACGCTGGCCTTGGCTGGTGCCAGGGTACCCTGACGTTTGGAAGAAATTCGGCTCTGTGCACCGCAATTTCTCCCTGGCGGTGCGTGCATCTCTCTGCGTCAGTCGCGCGTAGGCTGGGTGTAGGCTTTTCGGGCGGTGGCCGGGGAGGCGGTGGCCGGGGAGTCGGGGCGGGCGGGGGCGAGGCTGCAGCGGAGGAGGAGCTGCTCGTTCTGGCGGTCGAGGTGGAGAATTTGCAGCGTGCGCTCGCGGGCCTTTTCGAGCATGGTGCCACCGTGCGTGCCGGGCGGGAGCGGGAGCGCGCGGATTTCTGCGAGGCTGGCGTCGAGGCGGGCCGCGAGCACCCGTTTGCGCTCGCGGGCGGCCTCATCGGGCGCGCGGAGTTCGCGGGAGAGGAAGCGGTTTTCCTCCACGGTGTGCTGGTAGAGTTCGTCGCAGAGCGCGAGATGGCGTTCGAGGAGGGCCGGCAGGCTCATGTGCAGGGTAGTGAGGAAAAGGATGCGGGATGAATTGTGAAAGCCGGAAACCACCCCGGCCGGCTCGGGCGTGCCTTTGGCTCAGGGTTGGGTGGTGGCGACGGGGGGAGGGGGGGCGATGAGGAGGGTGGTGAGGTCGGCTTGGGTGTGGATTAACCAGCTAAGTTGTTGGATACGCCAGGCGGTCATGCGGGCGAGGTCGGCGAACTCGCCGGGTTGGTCGCCGATGAGCTTCGTGATTTGGTTGTAGGTGTCGAGCGCGTCCTTGGCTTGGAGCAGGCGCTCATCGCAGAGGCCGACTTGGTAGAGCACGGGGAGCCGCCAGGCGGGGGTGGGGTCAAGGGCGGCGAGGGCTTGGTAGACGAGAAGCGCGTGCGAAAACTCGCCGTGGGAGTAAAATTCGTTGGCGAGCTGGTTGCCGGTCCGCTGCTGCCAGACGCGCCAGCGGGCGGCGTCACCGGTGGCGCGGCCGTGTTCTTGGCGCAGAAGGTCGAGGGTGACCTGAAGCGACTCGTCATGCCGGTTGAGCTCACCGAGGAGGGTGGCAAGCATGAAGCGGGCCTCTGGGCTGTTGGTATCGCTGGGGCTGTCCGCGATGAAACCCTGGAGCGCGAGCACCGCGGCGAGGCGGTCACCGGCGAGCGCGCGGGCTTGGGCGGACTTGAAGCGGGCGAGGGCGCGGTCGGCTTCGGTGAGGTCGAGCAGGTTGAGCCGGTTAAAAAAACGTGTGGCCTCCTCGTAGTTGCCGGTCGCGAGATGGGTGTTCGCGATCTCAAACTGCGCGGTAAGCGCAAGGCGGCGGTAGCCGAGCGCATCGCCGTCGGAGTACTTGATGGCGGTCTGGAGCACACTGTAAAAACGGGCGATGGCGAGCTTGGGGCTCCCGAGTTCGCGGAGGGTGCGGCCCAGCTCGAGAAACGCGGTGGGCGTGAGCGGGTGGTCGGGATGGTCGCGCACGAGCAGCTCGTAGGTCGCCGCCGCCTTGACGCGGTCGCCGCCGAGACGGTAGGCGCGGGCGAGGCCGAGGAGGGCGTTGGCCTGCTCGTTGGGATCGTCGTCCGTCTCGGCGACTTGTCGGAAAGCGATCAGGGCGGATTCGCTGTCGCCGGCGGCCAGCTTGGTCGTGCCGAGGCGGAGGAGGCTGGCGCGCTCGGCGGCGGCGTTGGCCTCGGCGGTGGCGGGTGGCTCAGGTGCGCGGGCCGACGCAGGTTTGGGCGTGGCTTTGGCCGGTGCGGCGACCATGGCAGTGCCGGCAACCGGCGTGGCCTTGGCCACTGTCGGTTCGGGGGACGAAGGCACCTCGCCTGCAACCGCATCGGGCGACATGGCGCAGGCCGCGCTGGTTCCGGCGAGCAGCGCGAACAGAGGGCGGAGCGGCAGGCGTGTTTTCATTTTTGCTCGTAGGTCGCCCGGCTGGCGGGCGGGCTGGGCGGCACGAAGAAGGGCAGGAGGTCTTCCAGCTTGGCGCGGGTGGGCGGTGGTGCCGTGTCGGGCACGAGCTCGATCTTGGGCTTGACCGCGATGGGCGGCGTGGCGTTCGCCCCCGGCGTGACGCCCGGTGCATTGGCCACGGCGGCGGTGGCCTTGGCCACGGCGGGCATGTCGTTGGCCGCAGGCGTGCCGGGATCGTCTTCTTCGCTCATCGCGTCGTCCGGCTCCACCTTCGCCACTGCCGGCACCGCCACTGGGCGGGGCGGCGCCTGCCGCATCGGTTCTGGTGCGCTCACGGTCAGGTAAGGTGCGGAGGCACCGGTACTGAGGGCGGTGATGACACAGGCGGTGAGAGCAACGATGGAGCGGTGGGAAGGAAGGTTATGGATGACGCCCGGTGGGCGTGGTGGGTGCGCGGACATGAAAAGATGGAGTCAGTTGTTACGGTCACTGTTTCCATCCTGAAGGGACAGCCTGCGCCACTATCGGCACGCGAGGGTCGCGGGTTGAGGAGATTATGGCGGCAATTTGCTTCCAAGCTGGGCCCCCGCGATCCGCTCCCTCGGGTGAAACCGCGCAAAAGATTCCCGAGCTTTTGGCTAAAACGATTGGGTCCCGGCCCGATTGGGGATCTATGGATAAAATCCTGAATGAATTTCTCACCGAAAACTACGGGAAACTTGATCACCTTGATCATGCTCCCGGAGTGGGGCTGGAAAACAATCTGCCCGCGCGGGGCGCTTTTGCCTTCAAGGTCTCATGATGACCGCCGCCGATTTCGATTACGTGAGCGCCTTTGTCCGCGACATGGCGGCCATCGTTCTGGAGCCGAGGCGGGAGTATCTTGTCGAGTCACGGATGCAGACCTTGGCCCGGCGGGAAAACCTTCCCACGGTAGGCGCGCTTGTCGCCAAGTTGCGCGACGGGCCCAACCACGGTCTGCACCGCAAGGTGGTGGATGCGATGACCACCAGCGAAACCTCGTTCTTTCGCGATCTCCCTCAGTTCGACGCGTTGCGGAAAACCATTCTGCCCGAGCTTCTCACGCGCCACGCGCAGGAGCAGCAGCTTAATTTCTGGTGTGGCGCGGCCTCGACCGGACAGGAGCCTTACAGCGTGCTCCTGCTGCTGGCCGATGATTTTCCCGAGCTGCTCAAGTGGGACCTGAAGTTTGTCGCGACCGACTTGTGCGGCGAGCTGATCGCCCGCGCCAGGGCCGGTCGGTACAATCAGCTTGAGGTCAACCGCGGCCTGCCCGCGACCATGCTGGGCCGGCACTTCACCCGGCAGGGTGCCGAGTGGGAGCTTAAGGCTGAACTGCGGGGTCGCGTGGATTTCCGCGAGCTTAACCTTGCCCAAAACTGGCCGTCGCTGCCGTCGCTCGACCTCGTTTTTTTGCGGAATGTCCTGGTTTATTTCGATGGGGAGACGCAACGGGCCATTCTCGCCAAAGTCCGCCGTTTGCTCCGTCCCGGCGGCTACCTGCTCCTCGGTGAAACGGAGACGGCGTTAAATGTGGACGACGCTTTCGAGCGGGTGGCTTTGGCGAATACTGCCTGCTACCGTGTCAGGGCGGCCTAAACAAAAACCCGTGATCAATCTTACTGAGCTTATCGAACAGGCCAATGAGCTGCTGCCGCTTCCCGCCAGCACGGTGCGGCTGGCCGAGCTCGCGGGCAACCCCGAGTGTGAACTGGCCGATGTGGCCGAGCTGGTCGCCTTTGACCCGGTGCTCACGATGAAGCTGCTGCGCGCGGCCAACTCCGCCGCCAGCGGCAGCGCCACGCCCGTGGGCAACGTGCGCGACGCCGTGATGCGGATGGGCACCGCGCAGGTGCTGGCCTTCGCCGTGGCCGCCGGCGCGCGGCCGTTTCTCCAAGTCCGGGTCCCTGGCTACGGTCTTGGCGAGGGTGCGCTGTGGCGGCACTCCATTGCGGCCGCCGTGGCGGTTGAGACGTTGCAGGCCAGCGGGGTCGCGGTCCCTGCCGACGCCTTCACCGCCGCGCTGCTGCACGATGTGGGCAAGCTCGTCATGGGCCGGTTCCTCAGCCCGGAAATCCTTGGCTTCATTCAGCGTGCGCAGGTGAGTGAGCATCTGAGCCAGATGGAGGCGGAGTCGCTGCTGCTGGGCATCCATCATGGCGAACTAGGCGGCCTCATTGCGCAGCATTGGAAGTTGCCGCCGACCGTCGTCCACGGCATCATTTGGCATCATTGCCCCGAGCAGGGCGCGGCGGCCATTTGCGATCTCACCTATCTGGCCAACCAGCTCGCTTGGCAGATTGAGGCCGGCCTCGACGGAAAAAAGCATCCGTTTTGCGTCTATCCTGGCGTGGCGACCCGGCTGGGCGTGTCGCAGGACAAGCTTGATGCGTTCGGCCCCAAGGCCGTCGCGCGCTATACCCAAGTCTGCCACCGCTACAACGCCGTTTGATTTCGCGGAAAATCACCGCCGATTCTCTCCTCGATGAAGTCGGCGCACGGACCCAAAGGTGCGAGGATCGTCGTGTTTTTCATTTTGATCAGGTGAAAATTACTTTCCCAGCGCCGCCGCGCTGGCCCGGCGGGCGGTTGTCCACGCCCGAAGCCGAAGGGATCAATGACGCGGGCAAATATTCACCATTTTCGGACCTCACGGTTTCCAGGCAAAAGTTTTTGCGTCGTGG
>CAIQBC010000037.1 GCA_903869955.1 uncultured Opitutia bacterium | reverse complement strand
TACCTCTGGCCCGCGATGTGGAACAACGCCTTCAACGAGGACGACCCCGCCAACGCCCGCCTCGCCGACGAGTACGGCATCGTCATGGGCACCTCCCACCAAGAGCCGATGCTCCGCGCGCAAAAAGAGTGGGACCGTATTCCGACGCAGCAGCGCGGCGGCAACTGGAACTGGAGCAACGTCAACCAGCGCCCGACGCTCACGCAGTTCTGGCGCGACGGCATCACGCGCAACAAAAATTTCGAGAGCATCATCACCATGGGCCTGCGCGCCGAGAACGACAGCGGCGCGGAGACTGGCCTCGCCGCGACCGAGGAAATCGTCGGCATCCAGCGCCAGATCCTGGCCGAGGTGATGGGCCGCCCCGCCAGCGAGGTGCCGCAGCTTTGGTGCCTCTACAAGGAGGTGATGAACTATTACGCCCAGGGCCTCCATCCGCCCGACGACATCACGCTGCTCTGGGCCGAGGACAACTGGGGCGGCGTCCGCCGCCTGCCCACGGCCGACGAGCGCAAGCGCTCCGGCGGCGCGGGCATTTATTATCACTTCGATTACCACGGCGGCCCGCGTAGCTACCAGTGGATCAACACCAGCCCGCTGCCGAAAATCGCCGAACAGATGGGCCTCGCCAAGCAATACGGCGCGGACCGCGTCTGGATCGTCAACGTCGGCCATTTTAAGGGCCAGGAGATTCCCACCGAGTATTTTCTGCGCCTCGGCTGGGACACCAACCGCTGGAACACCACCAACACGATGGAATACACGCGCCTGTGGGCTGAGCGTGAGTTTGGCCCGCAATTCGCCGCCGACATCGCCGACCTCGTCGCCCAATACGCCAAATACAACGCCCGCCGCAAACCCGAGCTGCTCGAGCCCACGACCTACAGCGTGGCCAACTACAACGAGGCCGACCGGGTCGTCGCCGACTTCAATGCGCTCGCCGACCGGGCCAAGGCGATCTCGGCCCAGCTACCTGCCGGGCTGCGCGACGCATTTCACGAGTTGGTCGGTTTCCCCACGCTCGCCAGCGCGCAGGTCAACGAACTTTACGTCGCCGCCGGCAAAAACATCCTCCATGCCCAGCAAGGCCGCGCGAGCGCCAACGACTGGACCGAGCGCGCCCATGCGGTCTTCGCCGATCACGTCAAGCTGCTCGAGTCCTTCAACACCGAGCTGGCTGGCGGCAAGTGGAACCACTTCATGGACCAGTATCACATCGGCTACACCAACTGGCAGGACCTCCAGCCCACGAGCGCGCAGAAACCCAGCGCCAACTCCCTCGCCGTGATTGACCGCGCAATGCGCCCGGTCACACCCGCCGCCGGTCCAGGCATGGGCGTCGCCGTCGAGGGCTCCGCCGAGGCGTGGCCTGGACCCGAGACCACCGCCACGTTGCCCAAGTTCGACGCCCTCAGCCGTCGCAGCCATTACATTGAGGTCTTCCGGCGTGGCACGGAGCCGTTCGACGCGACCGTCGCCACCAGCGCGCCGTGGATCACTGTCAGCGCCACCAAGCTCACTGTGAACCAAGACCAACGCCTGCAGGTGAGCGTGGATTGGAGCCGGGTGCCCCAGGGCGCGGCCACCGGCGCCGTCACTCTCACACGCGTCGGCGGAGGCTCCGTCAACGTGCGGGTGGACGCCTTCACGCCCGCCGATGTGACGCGCGAGACGCTCGCCGGCTTCGCCGAGAGCGAGGGAGTGGTCGCCATCGAGGCCGAGCATTTCACGCGCAAGACTGCCGCCGGCCTGGCGAGTTGGGAGCGGGTCGAGGACTACGGCTCCACGCTCTCCGGCATGCACAGCGCCGCGCCCGTGGATGTCGCCGGCCTCACGCCGAAGGAAAACTCGCCCAGCCTCGAATACCGGATGTATCTCCAAACCGCCGGCTCGGCTCAGACCCGGCTCGTGCTCGGCCCTGCGCTCAATTTCGCGCCCGACCGCCCCGTGCGGATCGCCGTCTCTTTCGACGACGAGGCCCCGCAGGTTGTCACGGTCGTGCCGCAAAATTACAACGTCGCCAACGGCAATCGCGACTGGGAGGAGTCGGTGAAGAACAACGCCCGCTTCGTCACCACCAGCCATCCCCTCGCCACCGCCGGCTACCACACGCTGAAGGTTTGGATGGTGGACCCCGCCGTCGTGCTGGAGCGCGTGATCGTGGACACCGGCGGCCTCAAGCCCAGCTACCTCGGCCCGCCCGAAAGCTATCACGGCGCGGCGAAGGCTATCGCGCAAAACTGAGCGCGGCGTAGCAACAGTTCCGCCACCTTGCTCTCGCGAGAAAAACCAGCCGGGCATGGATGCCCCGCCAGTCTTTCGCGTTCAGGTTCACCGTCGCCACCCGCAGCCTCCGGCCACAAACCGTGGCTTTTCGTTCGGCCACTGGACGCCCCTTGATGGCCTCGGCGAAACTCACCAGGAAAACCAGCTCTCTCCCGCGGTAAGTGTAATGCAACGAACCGCATCGCGGAGAGAAGATAGTGAACGAGGCGAAATTGCGGGCGTTTGGCGCGCTGGGCGCGTTTGAGCCGCCGCCAGTATTTCGGCGTGACCGCGCGCCAGTGGCGGACATGGGTGCAGTTTTCCGAGCCGGTGAAATAGGGTTTGCCCTCGTGTTCGAGTTTCCACTTTTCCAGCCATTTGGCGTTGGCCATGGTGTGGCTGGCCTTCGCGCAGGCCGGGGTAGAGCAATACCGGTGGAGTTTGCCCACGCGGGGATCGACGGCGAACAACTGCTCGCAGTGCGCGCAATGCCGCAAAACTGGTTTTCGCTTCTTCGCTTTCATCGCCCGCGAAGCAAGGAGCCCGCCCAGCCAGATCGAGGCGACGACCTGATCGTGTTCCTGCCCCTGCATGGCTCCTCCAAGACCTTTAAGCCTCGCTTAAGCTCCTCTTATACCGTCCCAGCCGACAGTCCATCCCCTCCGCTCAGTCACCG